>CP119311.1:5517186-5823696 GCA_029202545.1 Candidatus Pseudobacter hemicellulosilyticus | reverse complement strand
AAAATTGGTTGCTATGAAGATTTTTCTCACACCGAGAAAGTACATACGGAGTTCCATCCGGCAGCAGGTAAAGAACTGCAGTGTCCGGGTGAAACGATATATACTCATTCTGGGATTACTGTATCCGTTCTCCGCCCAATTGCTGGCGCAGCGCAGCTGTGCGGCCCATACTTATCTTTCCAACGAATTACAGCAGGATCCCGGTCTGTTGCACCGGATGCAGCTGCCTGTTCCCACTGTTACTGTACAGGACAATACGCCCGATGCAGCCAGCCCCATTGTTTACAGGATACCCGTTGTAATACATATCCTCTACAAAGAAGGCGATGCTCCGGTGACGGACGAGCAGGTGATCAGCCAGATAGCGGCCCTGAACCGTGATTTCCGGAAACAGAATGCCGATACGCAGTTCATTCCTGCAGCTTTCAGTGCGCGGGCGGCAGATGCGCATATTGAATTTGTGCTGGCCAGGGCCGATCCGCAGGGCAGGGCAACCAGCGGCATCCTGCGCAAAAGAACAAGTATCCAGTTCTTCAGTATAGACGACAGGATCAAGTCCTCCGCCCATGGTGGACAGGATGGCTGGAATGCCAGCCAGTACCTGAATATCTGGGTGGGTAATATGGCTGGTGGTTTATTAGGGTATGCCAGCCCGGTAGGCGGCGCACCCGAAAAAGACGGCGTTGTGATCCATACCGGCGCTTTTGGTTCCATGGGCACCGCAAAGGCGCCCTATAACAAAGGTCGGACCACCACGCATGAAGTGGGCCACTGGCTGGGCCTGCAGCATATCTGGGGCGATATGTACTGTGGCGATGACGGCGTGGACGATACCCCGCCGCAACGCAGCAGCAGCAGGGGCTGCCCCAAAGGGATCATCAGCACCTGCGATAACGGCACTACCGGTGATATGTACATGAATTATATGGATTTTACGGATGACGCCTGTACCAATCTCTTCACCAAAGGACAGGTGGCCCGTATGCGTGCACTGTTTGTCAATGGCGGTCAAAGGCAGGTGCTGCTTGCATCCAATGCACTTACGGATAATCCTTTGCCGGCCCTTCCGGAAGAGCAGGAGGAAACCGAAGGCACGGCTTTATTGATCCGGCTGTATCCCAATCCCACGCCAGACCTGCTGACCATAACCGGCAACCTGCCGATGGTGGGCAAACGCCTGACGGTGGTCAACCATACCGGCCAGCTGGTATACCAGGCCCGTATTGGTAAGTCCACGTTGCAGGTGCCTGTACGGCAATGGCAGGAAGGGCTCTATTTTGTAAAAGTAGAAGGCAGTAAACCGCAGAAATTCATCAAGGCCCGCTAAGCCATTTGTCGGGCCATATATTCCCCTGCCACGGGGGCCAGGGCCACACCCATTCCGCTCATGCGGACAGCGCAGAACACACCAGGTGTAATTTCTTTGATGATGGGCATTTTCTCACTGCCCATCCCCATGATACCACTCCAGCGATCCGTGATGGTATATGCTTTCCCCGGCAGTAAGTAAGTGGCCAGGAAATGTTCCAGTTCCTGCTGGATCAGTTCCGTGGTGGTCATTTCTGTAGTGGTCTCTGCTTCAAAGGCTTTATTGCGGGCGCCGCCCAGTAATACGCGGTTGCCGAGGTGGCGGAAATAATAGAACCCTTCATCATAGTGGAAAGTGCCTTTGAAGGGCAGGTTGGCAATGGGAGAGGTAAGCAGCATCTGGCCGCGTGCGGGCACAATGTCTACGCCCGGCAGGAGCTGGGAGGAGAAGGCATTGGTACAGAACAGCAGCTGGCTGGCTTTCAGGGGTAGCTGCTGGCTATTATGAACGCTGAAATACTGGCCAGTTTTTTCATAGCCGGTCACTTCAATCCCATTCAGCACGGTAACGCCGAGACCCTGTACTTTTTGCAGCAGGGCCTGGCAGAGCTGGCCTGAATGCAGGGCGCCTTCCAGCTTGTTGCCAATGAGATGGGCGGTATGGCCAAAGCTGAATTTTTTCAGCCGGTTGGGATGAAGGCGGAAAGTCCGGTCTTTACGGGTAATGGGGCGGAGTTGTTTGTTGAGCCAGCCGAGCTGGTCTTCCAGGGCGGTCTTACCGGGATCGTTCTGTTCGGTAATGAGTTCATAGCCGCCGCACCATTCAAAGCCGGTGGCTTTTTCGCCCAGTTCTTTGCGGATGCGTTCCAGCCCACGGAAGCGCAGTTCCACCAGCTCCAGCATTTTGGTGTCGCCCATGGTTTTGGTATCGGCAATCAGTTCGGTGGCGCTGCCAAAACAGGCGAAGCCGGCATTGCGGGTACTGGCCCCGGTGGGGATCAGGCCGCGGTCCAGGATGGTGATGGACAGGAGGGGGGCTTTCTTTTTGAGGTACCAGGCAGACCACAGGCCTACCAGTCCGCTACCGACGATAAGGATATCCTTCGGCGCAAAAAAACTTTCTTTTTCCCAGACCGATATTTGCATGACCTAAAGTTATTTGATAATATGCAGCGGAAAAAATCGTTTGGGCAAGGACCGGAACTATTTCCTGAGCAACTATTGATCAACAACTTAAAAGCTACAACCCGATGAAAAAGATCGTTTATGTCCTGTTGGCCGGCACCATGCTGTTCAGCAGCTGTGAGTCTACCCAGCAGATCCTCAAGACTATTGGTGAACAAAGCGGCACAGCCGGTTCCGGGCTGACCAATGCCGATATAGTGGCCGGTCTGAAGGAAGCCCTGTCGGTAGGCGCCCGGCAATCCGCTACCCAGTTATCCACCGTAGATGGTTTCTTCCGCAATGCGGCCATCAAGATCCTGCTGCCGCAGGAGGCCCAGAAGGTGGAAAGTACCCTTCGTGATCTGGGCATGGGCAGCCTGGTGGACAAAGCCCTCTTATCCCTGAACCGTGCAGCGGAAGATGCCGCCAGCTCAGCCGCCCCCATTTTTGTGAATGCCATCAAGGGGATGACCATCCAGGACGCCCTGGGTATCCTGAAGGGAGGCGATTTTGCCGCTACCAGTTACCTGAAGGGTAAGACCAGCACCGCGCTCACAGATGCTTTCCGTCCCGTGATCCAGCAATCCCTGAGCAAGGTGAATGCTACCAAGTACTGGTCGGATGTATTCAGCACCTACAATAAGTTTTCTACCAATAAAGTGGAGACTGACCTCACCGCATACGTTACCGGTAAGGCCCTGGAAGGGATCTTTTACCAGGTAGGTCTGGAAGAACAGAAGATCCGTAAAGATCCTGTTGCCCGGACTACGGAGATCCTGAAGAAAGTATTTGGCAGTAAGGTAGCCGGTTAAGCGGCTGACAGGTGCCAGGCAGGTATGGGAAGCCACTTGTTTTGTGAAAAAAATATTCAGGCTCCTATGCAGCGGATGTACTGCTGAAAAGATGGAGTAGTCCTGCAAAAGAATAAAGGAAGCGATCCTATCGGGGTCGCTTCCTTTTTATTGAGCGCTATTGTTGAGGCCTGTCTGGTTGCGCTTATTTCCGCTTACGCCTGATGAGCAGGATAGCGCTACAAACCAGCAGGATGCCGGGCAGCGCCCAGCTGTACATGATCCTGAGCCAATCCACCTGGGCGCCGGTCACATTGACCCGGTTATCCCTCGAAGGCGGACGATAGGTCTCTATCGGGAACTCACCGTAGGAGAGCCAACTGAACAGGGCGGTATTGAACACAAAATTGGCCGTTGGCATATTCCTGCGCTGGATCTCGGCATTGCTCATGAAATCGGCGTCACCAGCCACTATGATCCGCTGCTCTTTTCCGTTCACCTGCCGGGTTAATCCGAGTACTGTCGGAACGCTGCCTTTGGTATCTCCGTCGGCCGGCGAAAAAGTGACGGTGCCTGCCTGTATGGCTTTCTGTGATGGGGAACCGGCCTCCCCGGCAGGCTTTGCAGCCTGACCTGCACTGGCAGTGATCGCCAGCTCAAGATCCAGTTTTTGCAGCCTGTTCCAGCTGCTGTTGCTGTCTGTTACCAGCAGCGGCTCTACCTGGAACTGACCGCCCGAAATATAGGACAGCCCGGCAGCGCCCGGCATAGAGACTTTCGCACTGTCCTCCGCCCTTCTTTTCAACGTCCTGGAGAAGCTGCCAGCTGCTGACGTGATGGTCAACGCAGCCAGATCGGGGGAAAATTCTTTGCTCGCCTGTACAATCATCCCGCTGTTCAGCTGAACACCCAGCTGCGACAGCAGCGGATTGAGAATGGCCTGGCGGCCGGGCTCTCCGGCAATCAGCATATTGCCACCGGCAGCAATGTACCGGTTGAGCTTTTCCATGGTCACGGCACTCAACGCGATCTTCGGATCTGCTACTACCAGGGTGGAAATATCCGATGGGATATCCTGGGTTTCCAGCGAAACGGAATCCACATCAAATCCCTGGTTGATGAGTGAATTGCGGAAAGAATGCAGCTTCGTGAGCCCCTGGTATTCTTTGTCACCGATCCTGTTGACATCCCTTTCGAGATCGCCGGTCAGGAAAGCCACTTTAGGCATTTTTGCCTGCTGCAGCCGTTTGAAGGCTGCGGCCACTTCGGTTTCAGTAGGCCATACGATCTGGTCATCGAATATGCGCAGGAAGGTTTTCCTGTCTTTCCATTTCAGCTGCATCACAAAGCGGTTGAACTCGGGCCGCAGATCAACGAGCTGCCGGACCTCTTCCGGTGATTTGAAGAGCCTGAAATCCAGCTTCATCGACGAGGCATGCTGTCTGGCGATCTCCTGGACCGTTTTGTCCTTATAGCTCTTCATTTTGTAAGGCGCATCCAGCGTGCTGTCATAATAGTATACCGTTTTGAGATCGATATCCGGTTTGAAGCGCATATATCTTTCCCAGCGGTCGAGGTTCATATTGTAGGTGGTGGGAGCGCCCAGGTACCAGTGTGTACCCAGCAGGTTATTGTAGGCGGTCACTTCCAGCGGCTCGTCTTTCATTTCTTTAATGATCTGCTGCACCTGCGTGCTAAGGGTCATCGATTTGTTGGCCGTGGCATCATAATAACCGATAAGACCGGGAATGGAGCTCAGGTAACCGATGGCCAGGGCGGATACAACGACAGCGATGTAACGCCCCGCTTTCACCAGGTTGGATTTCGATTCCATGCCTGCCCTTAGTTTGAAGATGGAAAGGCCCAGGAAAATATAGACGATCAGTACAAAGTAAAGCACATCCTTGGTGGTGATCAGTCCACTCAGCATTTTCTGTGTACGGCCACTGATGGAAAGGAAATAGGTGAGCTGCCGTACAAAGGCTATATCCTGCCACATGCTGCCGATATAGCTGAGTGCGCCGATCATGACGAAGGTGCAAACGGCTGCGATGACCTGGTAGGTGGTAAGACTGCTCATGAATAACCCGATGGCGGAATAAGCACAGAGCAGCAGGAAGAAGCCCAGCATGGCCGACAGCAGCATACCGGTATCCGGATGTTGGATATGGAAGATACCAGATACCACAAACAGCCCGACGATGGTCACCAGCACGAGGCTGTAGATCACCATGGCCAGGTATTTGCCGAATACGATCTCCCGTACTTTAACGGGTGATGAGTACAATAATTTGATGGAGCCGCTGCTGGTCTCCCGGCTGATAAGGCCCATGGTCAGCAGCGGGATATAGAGGTAGAGCTTGGCCATTACATCGTTGAAGATCCCATTGTATCCCAGGTAGATCCTGTACGTGAGCGAACCAAGGCTGTTCAGGTTGATCCCGCCCATTTCCTGCTGCCTCACCACGCCTTCCAGCGCGCCCACATAACAAATGCTGCACTGGATCATGAACACGATCATCAGGAACCAGGCTATCGGCGAATAGAACAGGGTACGCAACTCTGTTCCTGCTACTCGAAAGATTGTTTTCATTTATACTTGTTTGACTGTTCGTTGGTAAGAAGAAAAACGGTTCCCTCTGTACCGGTTATTTTCCGTGAGCGGACAATTGTTTGAATATTTCATCCAGCGCGGTCTTGTCGAGGTTGATCTCTGCCAGCCGCCAGCCCTGCTGTACGCTGGCCACCACCAGCCTTTCGCTGATATCCTGGTCTCCGTTGAAATAGATCCGCAGCTGGCGCGGCGTAAGGAAATCGACCTTGCTCACGCCTTCGATCCGCAGCAGCTCTTCGGCCAGGGGAGGGTTCTCCAGTCGCACCAGCATACTGTGCGGCTCCACATAATTATTGAATGCGTCCATGCTGTCGGAGAATACGATCTTACCGCTTTCTATCATAATGATCTCTTCACAGAGCAGCTGTATCTCTGAAAGGATATGGGAAGAAAAGATAACGGCGCGGTCTTCCGCGATCTCCCTGATCAGCGCCCGCACTTCTATGATCTGGTTAGGATCCAGTCCATTTGTAGGTTCATCCAGCACTACCAGCTTAGGTTTATGGACGATGGCCTGGGCAATGCCCACCCGCTGACGGTAACCGCCGGAGAGATTGCGGATCAGCCTGCTGCTGAAATGATCAATGCCGCAGCGGAGTTTGGCTTCCTTAACGGCGGCTTTCATCTGTGCCCTGGGCATAAGGCGCAGCCCTGCGCAGTAATAGAGATATTCATCTACCGTGAGATCCATATACAGCGGCGGGTTCTGGGGAAGAAAGCCTATTTCTTTTTTTGCTTCTTCCGGTGAGGCGCGCATATCGATCCCGTTGATGAATATTTTTCCTTCTGTCTGGTTCAGGGCGCCACAGAGAATATTCATGGTAGTGGATTTTCCTGCGCCATTGGAACCAAGCAGGCCCACGATGCCCCGCCGTCCGATCTCCATATTGATATCACGGATAGCCCAGGCCGTTGCATAGCGGTGCGAGAGGCCGCTTATTTTTACAATAGCATCCTGCATATACTGTTGATGATTGGTGAAAAAGAGACAATAGGTCAACCAGCCTGCCGGCGTATTGGGCGCCGGCAGGCTGGTTGACAACATCTGTTAACCGGAAAGAGCAACCAGTCCGTTAATAGTAACCTTCGTTCTGGTCCAGGTAAATATTGTTTTGTAATTGGGTGAGCGGCACCGGGAACAGGGTATCGGTAAGCTCCCATTTGGGTTTGATAGCGCCCAGTACAGCATTGGCGCGACCGGTCCTTTTCAGATCGAACCAACGCTGCCCCAGTTCGCAGAACATTTCCGTTTGCCGTTCATGCTCTATAGCCAGTAATACGGCTTCTTTGCTCACGGCGGTGCTGATGTCCAGTCCGGCCTTTGCGCGGATGCGGTTGAGGTCCGCACGGGCGGTATCCAGCAGGTTCTGCTGTGCATTGGCCTCTGCACGGATGAGGTATTGTTCGGAAAGACGGAAAAACATCAGGCATTCTTTAGGTGTTGCCGATATATCCCTGTTCCTGTATTTGAAGGGATAGGTATAGGATACATTATTGATGGTAGTGGTCCTTGTCCAGGTACTCTTTCGCCTGTCATTCTCCTCAAAAGCAGTCAGCTGGTATTCTGTCAGTTCATAGCTGGGCGCTGTGCTGGCAGGAACAAAATAATTGGCTTCTCCCATCTGGCCGTTGCTCAATGTGGAAGGCATTTGCCAGATGGCTTCCACACTGCCTTCCAGGAAGGTTTTGTCCAGCTCGGCAAACTGGTAGATGCCATTGCCGATCACCTGGCTGGCCATATCGGCCGCCAGTTTCCATTGCTTCCTGTAGAGATAGACCTTTGCCAGGAAGGCCTGTGCCACATGCTGGTTGGGACGCATCCTTCCGGCCGAAGGGTAGGGCGCTTTCAGCAGACCCGCCGCCGTTGTGAGATCGGAAATGATGAGCCCATAGATGGAATCTGCAGAAGACCTGGGCAAAACAGCATTGGTCTTGTAGTCCGTTCCGACAACATAGGGAACAGCCCCGAAAAGATTCACCAACTGGAAGTAATATAAAGCGCGTGTGACTAAAGCCTCGCCCTTCACCTGCTGCTGAAACGTAGTAGAGATATTGGGATTATCAGTAACACCTTTCAGGAAATCATTCACCTGGTACAGACCCGTATACGGGCTTACCCACAAATTGCTGACTGCTCCATTGTCGGGGCGCAGCTCGTTGGAAACAAACTCGTTGCTTGCGCCCCCTACGCCTGGCTGCTGCAGCTCATCGGCATACATGCCGGCGCTGAAGGTAAGGGCGCCGCTGAAGATCGCGCCGGAATTCCCCACTTTCAGGTTACTGTAGATCCCGGCCAGGGCGCTCATGACATTTGCACTGTCGGAAAAAGCCCGGTCATCGGATAATTTATCATCGGGGTGAGAAGGGATCTCCAGGAGTTTGTTGCAGGAGAGGGATCCTGCTACCAGGAGGATCATTCCCCATGCAGCCACCCTGTATCGTTTATTGAAAAGAATATGCATCAGTTGTTGATTTAAAAGTTCAGGTTAAGGCCCAGCACTACATTCCGCTGCAGGGGCAGTGTATAGATGGCGCCGGCCATTTCGGGATCGGCCACCTCGTAGCCGGTGATGGTTAACAGGTTCTGCGCATTTGCATAAATACTGCAACCGCGGACACCTACCTTATTGACTATACGCTCCGGCAGGGAATAGGAGACCGATACGGTTTTCAACCGTAAGTAAGAGGCGTCACTGTAGGCGCCGGTAGAGTTGACAAAAGCCTGACCGGGACTGTAAGCAGCTCCATAACCGGAGGCGGTCAGCTTCTGCAGGGGCGTCTGGTCGCCGGGTTTACGCCAGTAATTCAGCGCCTCAACCGGCAGGTTCATATAACTGCCCGGCATAGCGTAGGCATAGAGACCGCCAATCCAGTTGCGCGCGCGTTGCTTGGAGAACTGGAAGAAGAACATAACGCTGAGGTTTTTGTAGGATATGGTATTGCCTAGGCCGCCACCGAATGTGGGATTCAGATCGAAGAGGGGCTGCATATCGCCGCCTTTGCTGATATGCTGGGAATTGGGCCTGCTGGTCACTTCGCCTTTTGAATTGTAAAAGGTGAACAGACCAGTGTTGGCATCCAGTCCGGCGAATTGATAGCCATTGATGATGCCGACGCTCTTCCCGATCACATAGGCCTGTGAATAGGGGGAGGTTTCCAATCCGGGGAAGGACGCCAGCTTGTTGCGGTTGCCGGAAATATTGAAGCTGCTGGTCCACCTGAGGTGTTTGGACTGAATATTGGTAGAAGTAATACTCAACTCAAGCCCGTTGTTCTGTACAGTGGCGGGGAAATTACCCAGCACGGAAGAGAAGCCTACCTGTGCCGGAAGGTTATAGGCCATCAGCTGATCGGAAGTACTGTTCTTGTACCAGGTGAAGTTCAGCAGCAGCCTGTCTTTCAGGAAACCCAGGTCCATCGAGACATTCCAGGATCTCTTCGTGCTCCAGCTGTAAATGGGATTAAACAGGTTGTAGGGGGTATAGGCGCGGACACCCTGGAAAGGCAGCGTGGTATTCGCAGAGGCGATCTGGTAGTAAGCCTGGTAGTTATAAGGGGCAATACCATCCGACCCGTTGGTGCCGTAGTTACCGGATAATTTACCAAAGCTCAGGATGGAAAGCGACTTTGGCCAGAAATTCTCTTCGGTGAAGATCCAGCCTGCGCCTATTGAACCAAAGCTGCCCCAGCGGCGGCCGGGACCGAAATTGGTGGAGCCATCTCTCCGGCCGGTGACGTTGAGGATATATTTCCTGTCGTGGATATAACCAATGCGGGTATAGCCACCTACATATTTATAGATGTTGCTGCTATTGTATACCGTGATGGTGGTAGCGCCGGCGATGGCTTTCAGCAGGTCGTCATTGGCAAAACCCGATCCATCCATGCTGGCGTTGATAGAGTTTTGTTTCCTGTAGGTGCCGCCTGCCAGAATGGACAGCTCACCGGAGCCAATGGTGCGCTTGTAGTCCAGCTGCGGCTCAACGTTTATTGCCTGTACGGTATTATTGACGAAGCTGGCCGTAGCTTTCGAACTGGGGGAAGGTTCTTGTGCCGATAGCGGAACGGCGTTATAACTGACGGTATTGGTGCGACTGTAGCCAAAATTGCTGCTTACATTCAGTCCCGGCAGTACCTGGTAGGCCAGGCGGACAGCATTGTTCCAGGTATGCAGCTGGATATTGGCAGGCTGCCGCAGGTATGCATACTGGTTGTAGAAGGCAGTGCTCAGTCCTTTATAATTCCACACCAGCTTATCGTCCTCATCGATCAGCGCGGGATAGTTCGGCGGCATGCTCATGGTGCCCATCACCCGCGGCTGTGCGCCGGCATTGTTCCTGGAATAGGAAAAATCATTGGTGAACTGAACGGTCAGCTTATTGTTGGCGCTTCGATAACTATACCCGCTGTGCAGGGAAAAACGCTCTTCTTTGAAATCGCCTGCAAAGTTATAGGGCGTATTGGTATAGCCGCCGCTCAGGATAAAGCTGCTGTTCTGCTGCCCGCCGCTGAAAGAAACATGCAGATCGGTGGTGACGGGGTTCTTGTCGAAGAACTCCTTGTACCAGTCCACATTCCTCTCGGGATCAAAGAGCAGCAGGTCTGGATAGGTATTGACCATATTAGGCGTAAGGGTAATATTGTCGGCCACCAGGGCATCACGACGCATGTCCAGGTACTGCTCTGTGCTGAGCATTTCCAGCCGGCGCACACCGGCAGTAATACCGGAATTGAGGCGGATGCTGAGGCTGGGCTTGCTGGCCTTTCCTTTCTTGGTGGTGATCAGGATCACCCCGTTGGCGCCCTGGGAGCCATAGATAGAAGTAGCATCCGCATCCCGCAGCACCGTAATGCTTTCTATATCGGCAGGGTTGATATTACTGAACGGGCTGATGCCATTGGCGGGTGGACGGGAGGTGGAAAGTGCCGAATGCCCCACGGTGAACAGGTGACCAAGGCTATTGTTCTGTGCAGCAGTAGGTACGCCATCTATGATGAATAATGGCTGATCAAATGGACGGGCGCCCGGGGACTGCGCAGCGGCGGCGCTGCTGGCAAGTGTATTCTGTCCGCGGATCTGCAGTTTTATGGCTGATCCGGGAGCGCCGGTGGTAGGCGTGATGGTAAGACCGGGCACCTGTCCCTGCAGGGCCAGCAGCACATTGGTAACGGGTTGGCGCTCGATGGTTTCTGCTGTCACGGTAGAGATGGCGCCCACATTATACCGCAGCGAGGTAGAGCCATAGGCCACGATCTGCACCTCGTCCAGCTTTGAGCGGGTGGGGCGCATGATCACATGGAGCATGGCTGTATTATCCTTTTTAACCACTACTGTCGTGGGCTCAAAGCCTACGAAGGAGACGGTGATCACATCGCCGGCATCGGCGTTGAGGTTGATGCTGCCATTGGCAGCAGTGACGCCGGAATGTTTGGTGTTTTTATTGAGTACTGTTGCGCCGGGCAGGGGATTGCCCAGTGAATCGGTGACCCTGATACGGATGGGGACCGGTATAACATAAAACTGTTGTTGCGCTGTTGACGCAGCAACCTCCGGACGTAAGTCAGGCTTCCGGGAAAGAAAGATCGTCTTATCCTGGATATTGAAATTCAGCGGCTGGTCCTTCATCAATAAGGAAAGGAAGTCGAACAGCGGCATGTTCTGCACGTCCAGCGATACCGGGTTGGCATCGGACAGCAGCTGGCGGTTGTAGAAAGCAGTATACCCTGTTTGTTGCTTAACGATGCCGAATACTTCGTGCAGCGGCAGCTTTTTGCCCGACAGGGTAATGCTCTGCGCATCACTGCCGGCATAAGCATGAACAAGGAGGACTGTGAGAAAGACAAAGGTCAGTTTCATAACCCTGATAGTTTTGGTCTGGTGCAGGCTCCGGAGCTTACGGACCCAGGCTGGCGCGGCGGCCGGCTTTCGGGATGGCGCAAGCGGGTACACCCCACCATTTGCAGTTTTTTGCATAAATTGCATCTGTGTTTGGTTGTTATAAATGTGTCGAACTCATTTGGTCAACCTGAACGCAGCCGGCGGTGGCTCAAACACCTCCGGCATTTTATTGTTGAACCAATTTTCTTAAAGCATTACGGACGAATTACCCTCTTCTATTCATTAGCTGTTGATTGATGACAGATCTTATTAAGGCAGCACGATCAGTTTTCTTCCTTCGATCCTGAAATGTACTTCGGATCCTTCCAGTCCTGATAACAGGCCCTGCAGGGAAACGCCGCGGGTGATCTCACCACCGAAAGTGATATCCGGAACGCCTCTTTCGTACACCACTTCTATATCGTACCAGCGCTCCAGCTGCCGCATCACATCACGCAGGCCCTCTCCTTCAAAATTGAACAGACCGTTCTTCCAGGCCATCGTTTTCTCCACATTGACAGTTACAACAGCTATGGGCCGGTTTGGTGGCTGGCCAGGCTGGGTTGCCCTGTCGGTAAACAGCTGTGCCTGCTGACCGGGCTGAAGGATGACGGAGGGATCGTTTGCAGATGATGCGTCTTTCGCTTTCTGTGAACCAGTTTTGGTCACACGCACCCTTCCTTCCAAAAGTGTTGTATTGATGCTGGCCTCGTTATCGTAGGCATTGACATTGAAGCTGGTGCCCAAGACCTCCACGGCAGCACCACCATCCACGCTTACCAGAAAGGGTTGTTTTGCATTTTGCACCACTTCAAAATAGGCTTCGCCGGTGATCTCCACCCTGCGTTCCTTACCACTGAAAACCGTAGGGAACCGCAAAGAGCTGGCCGCATTGAGCCATACTTTGGTGCCATCCGGCAATTGCAGGTTGAACTGCCGGCCCTTTGGCGTGCTCATGGTGTTATAGACGATGGCGCTGGCTTTTGTTGCTGTAGCCTCACTGGCGTCATAGGCCAGCTGGCCATCTTTCAGCAGCACCTGGGAGCCACTCTGTTTCGCCACCAGGCCGTTGGCGAGGCTGTCCAGCACCACCTGTGTACCGTCGCTCAGGGTCAATATAGCTCCGTCCCTCCCGGGCCGTATATCGGAAGAAACAAGCTGCTGGTCGCCGGTCACCGGTTTGGGACGGTTGAGCCAGAAATAAGCGCCTGCACTAAACAGCAATACTGACGCGGCCGCCGCCCAATACCAGCGGGGTATTAACCTTCGCCTGGCCGGGATCGTGGGCATAGCATCTGCGGGTGGTTCTGCAGCCACCTGTCCTAATTGCTGCTGCAGCCGCTCATAGCTCAGCTTTTTCAATACCTCATCCTCCGGGAGCAGCAGTGACTTTTCACTGGCATACCGGCCTATAGAGGCCTGCAGGATCTCCAGGCTGGCATCGTCCGCAAGCATTTCCATAAAAGCCTTCTTTTCCGCCACAGTCAATGTTTCGGTAAGATACTTTTCCAGAAGATCGTTGAATGATGTAGACATAAAAACAAGCGTTTACTTGCCGTTTCGGCCCTTTTGAAGGAGATGACGCAAAATCAGACGGGCACACCCGAAGAAAATGGATATTTTTTTTAAGCCCTCATCCAGGCGGTCAGCAACAGGAGGATAGACAATAAATGATTGCCTTTCCGGTAGAGGTACTGCCGGATATGGCTTAAACTGATGGTAATGGTATTGGAAACAGTTTTTGGGGACAATCCAACCCTGTCGGCAATTTCCTGGTGGGGCAGGCCTTCTTCCCGGCTCAGCCTGAAAATGAGTTGCTGTTGCGGGGAAAGCAGTTCCAGCGCCTCTTTGATCAGTTGCCGGGTATCAGATACTTCAAGCGCCAGGCCCCTGTTATCGGCATCCTGACCTGCAGCACGGAGATAATCTGCAATATCCCTTTCCTGCCGTTTGTAAGTACGCAGGGCGGAGATGAGCGAATTGCGCAGCACCACAAACAGGTAGGGTTCCAGCTTTTCCACGGCCGGAAGGAGGGCTCTTTTTTGCCAGATCTTGATAAAGACCTCCTGGACCACATCCTCCGCCCATTCGGCAGACTTCAGAAAAGCAATACCCAGGGAATAAAACTCGTTCCAGTACTTTGCATGAAGCCATCCAAAAGCCTGTTCGTCTCCTCCTGCAATGCGCAGCAGCAGCTCCTTTTCTTCGTATGTTGGATGGAATGACAAAGTTTGCAGTCAGTATAACTTAGCTGCAAACTAAAATAAATTTGGCACAGTGCATCAGGGATCCACTTTGATTTCTTATGCGGAAAGCATGATGAAATTTTAAAGGGTCATAAAAATTGTAGCGCCGGAATAGGCCTTCCGGGCTGTATCTCCGTTGGAGTCTATCACAATGGCGTGGGTGATGTCACTTCAAAAATAGGATAACGCTTCCTGCTTCATTAAAGCAAGGGGCTACGATACAGGTCATGATGGGTGTTTGAGACAAGTGGCTGTGATCAAATGAAGACTGGGCTGTCGGGAACAGAATGAGTGGTCATTCTATATCCCGGCAGCCCAGTGCTATAGTGTAAAAAGAACTAATTACAGGTGGATAGCTTCACCGTACGCCACTTCAATAGCATCCTTGATGCTTTCGCTGATAGTGGGGTGGGGGTGAATGCTGTTGAGCACCTCATGGTAAGTGGTTTCCAGTTTACGGGCCACTACTGTTTCGGCGATCAGTTCGGTTACGTTATAACCGATCATATGGGTACCCAGCCATTCGCCGTATTTGGCGTCGAAGATCACTTTCACAAAACCTTCGGTATGACCGGCGGCGGAAGCTTTACCGGAAGCGCTGAGCGGGAACTTACCCACTTTCACTTCGTAACCGGCTTCTTTGGCCTGCTTTTCAGTAAAGCCTACAGAAGCGATCTCGGGTGTGCAATAGGTACAACCAGGAACGTTCTGGTAGTCGAGCGCTTCAGGCTGGTGGTTATATTTCTTCTCGTTGTAAGCAATGCTTTCCACGCAGATGATACCTTCTTTGGAAGCTACGTGCGCCAGGGCCTGGCCGGGAGCGCAGTCGCCGATAGCGTATACGCCCGGTACATTGGTCTGGTAGTATTTATCAACGGAGATCCTTCCTTTTTCGGTTTTGATGCCCAGGGTTTCCAGGCCGATGTTCTCGATATTGGCGGTAACACCAACAGCGCTGAGCAGGATATCTGCTTCCAGGACGGATTCACCGGACTGGTTCTTGATCTTGGCTTTAACGCCGTTGCCGCTGGTGTCTACGCTGGTCACTTCAGCATTGGTGAGTACATCAATGCCTTTTTTCTTGAAGTTCTTTTCCAGTTCTTTGGAGATATCTTCATCTTCAACGGGAACAATGCGGGGCATGAACTCTACGATGGTCACCTTGGTGCCCAGGGAAGCGTAGAAATAACCAAACTCCACGCCGATAGCGCCGCTACCTACCACGATCATGCTCTTGGGCTGCTCAGGCAGCACCATGGCTTCGCGGTAGCCGATCACTTTTTTGCCATCCTGTTTCAGGGCGGGCAGTTCGCGGCTGCGGCCACCGGTGGCTACAATGATATGTTTACCTTCCACTACCTGCGTTTTACCGTCGGCGCCGGAAACTTCTACCTGACCTTTTGCTTTCAGTTTACCATAACCCATGACCACATCGATCTTGTTCTTCTTCATCAGGAACTGAACGCCCTTGCTCATTTTTTCGGCTACACCACGGCTGCGTTTGATCACGGCGGTGAAGTCGGGCTGGCCGCTGGCCTCAATACCAAAATCTTTCGCGTGGTTGATGTACTCCATCACCTGGGCACTTTTGAGCAGGGCCTTGGTGGGGATACATCCCCAGTTAAGGCAAATACCGCCGAGACTTTCCTTTTCAATGATTGCGGTCTTAAAACCTAACTGTGAAGCACGGATGGCGGCTACATATCCGCCGGGGCCGCTGCCGAGTACTACTACGTCGTATGCCATATCAGTTTGCTGTTTAGTTGATAGATGTCGGATTTTGCCGGGCAGGACGGACTTCCTGGAGAACAGGGGTGGACCGTTGACTGCCAAAGACCTGCGAAGCTACTCGAAAAAGCGAAAAATCCCAAATCACCGGCCGGTATCGCGGCTGCTGTGCGTCACCGGCCCCGGCAGCGGTATTGATCGCGTTTTTCTGGCTCCGGGCTGCTGCTGCCGCTGACCGGCTGCTATCCCCGGGGCTGGCCTCCTGGCGCTGTTCCCGGTGGTCCATGTTTTCTTCCAGCGGCAAAACCATATTATAACAGGTTCTTGCAAGTCAATGTTCACTGTTTTCAGTATCTTGACCCAACCAACAGCCTTCAACATGAAACGATTATTCAAATTTCTGCTGTCTACCGTTTTCCTGGTAGTCCTCCTTTTTTCCGCTTATGCCCTCATCAGCGGCCGGACCTATCTCTTCAAAGCCGTCTGGTACAATTTTGCCGATATAGATGATTATAAGGTCTTCACCAATAATACCATTACCACAGGGGCCCACCAGCCCTGGCCGGTATCCGGGCAGTATAACAAACAACCCATCCCGGACAGCCTGAAAAACAAGCTGGAGGCGCTGAAAACGGTGGCCCTGCTGGCCATTAAAAACGATTCCATCCTGGCGGAGCAATATTGGGATGGCTATACGGACTCCTCCTGGTCCGGCTCCTTCTCCATGGCCAAAAGCATCACCAGCCTGCTGATAGGCGCCGCCATCAAAGACAGCCTGATCAGGTCTGTAGGGCAGCCCGTTGCTGAGTTCCTGCCGGAATTTGCACAGGACCCCTACAAAGCCCAGGTAACCATTGAGCAGCTGTTGTCCATGAGCAGCGGCTCAAACTGGGATGAAAGCTATTCCAACCCGCTGTCGGTCACCACGGAACTGTATTACGGCAGCGATGCCTATGCTGCCGCCACCGGCGTGAAGATTGTCAAACCATCCGGCACGGAGTTCCGCTACAAATCCGGCGATACCCAGCTGCTGGGCCTGGTCCTGGAGAAGGCCACCGGCAAATCCCTCAGCGCCTATGCCGCCGAGAAGCTCTGGCATCCCATCGGGGCGGAACATCCCGCGCTCTGGAGCACCGATCATACAGGAGGGCATGAGAAAGCCTATTGCTGCTTTAATTCCAATGCCCGGGATTTTGCCCGCATCGGTCAGCTGATGCTGGACAGCGGTCGCTGGAAAGGCCAGGCCATCATTACGCCCGACTATTTTGCCCGTTCCATCAGACCGCACGGTCTTACTGACGAGCATGGTCAGAAAGTAGATTACTATGGTTACCAGTGGTGGATCTTCCCAGGCAAGGAGCAGGTATTCTATGCCCGCGGCATCCTGGGGCAATATATTATTGTGATCCCCTCCCGCCGGGTAGTCCTGGTAAGGCTGGGCCATCAGCGTTCCGGGCAGATCATCAACCACGCACCGGCTGAAGTGGCTTCCCTCGTAAACTGGGGCCTTCAATTGTGATTTTTTTATCAACTTCGCAGGTAACCCGCTGCCGGTCAGCAGGATTTTTTGTTTTGGTTCGAACCAAATTCCTGTTAAGCGGTTATGCTATGCGACCTGTAGCCCACCGTTGTAGCGAGGCGCCGCCGGTCTTATAGCCCGGGCAAACGGGTTAATACCTATTAACAATAAATATGAAGTTAGACGTACTCGCCATTGGCGTTCACCCGGATGATGTGGAACTGGGCTGCTCCGGCACCCTGCTCAACGAGCTGAAACTGGGTAAAAAGACTGGCATCCTGGACCTTACCCAGGGCGAACTGGGGACCAGGGGCACCGCAGATACCCGCTATGCTGAAGCTGCCGCCGCGGCAAAGATCCTGGGCGTTTCCGTAAGAGAGAACCTGAAAATGCGGGATGGCTTTTTCCGGAATGACGAAGAGCACCAGCTACAGCTGATCCGCGCCCTCCGCAAATACCAGCCTGAAATTGTGCTGGCCAATGTGCTGGACGACCGCCACCCTGACCATGGCCGCGCCGGTCACCTGATTGCGGAGTCCTGCTTCCTGTCGGGACTTGTTAAAATTGAGACAAAAGATGACGCCGGCAACCCCCAGCCACGCTGGCGCCCCAAATATGTCCTGCACTATATGCAGGACTGGTACCATGAACCGGATATCCTGGTTGATATCAGTGAGGTGTTTGCAGAACGGATGAAGGCCATTGAGGCATATACTACCCAGTTCTACAGCGCATCGGATGCTGCTGATGAGCCGCAGACCTATATTTCCACACCTGATTTCCTGGACAGTGTAGTAGCCCGCTCCCGTATGCTGGGTAAGAGAATTGGCGTGAAATATGCGGAAGGATTTATGAGCGAAAAGAAGATTGGCATCCGGAATCTCGACGCATTATTGATGGTGGAAACCTAATGTTTAATCGTTATCTTTGCGGACCGTTGTCCATCACTCTTAATATTAAAAGTTAGTCATGTCAGTGCCCAAATTTGCACAGGTTCCCCACTCCTTTCACACTGAGCTGAAGCGCCGGATCAGTGAGTATTTTGAAGAAGTGGGAAAATCTACCACCGGTAATTATTCTCTTTTCCTGAAGGCAGTGTTGCTGATGGTGAGCTTTGTGCTGGTCTATATCCACCTGGTATTCTTCACCCCCAACCTCTTCTTCCAGATCCTGGAGAGCGTGATCCTGGGTTGCCTGGTGGCCGCTATCGGCTTTAACGTGATGCATGACGGTGCGCATGGCAGTTTCAGCAAATACAAATGGGTGAACTCTTTTGCTGCTTTCTCGCTCAATATCCTGGGCGGTAACAGCTTTATGTGGAACATGAAACACAATGTCATTCACCACGCTTTCACCAACGTGGATGGTGTGGATGATGATATCGATATCCAGCCCTGGATGCGCATGAGCTCCACCCAGAAAAAATACAAGCTGCATAAATACCAGCATATCTATTTCTGGTTCCTTTACTCCCTGCTTTATATCTTCTGGATCTTTGTACTCGACTACCAGAAATATTTCAAGAGCAAGGTGGGCAGCATGCCCCTGAAGAAAATGAAACTCTCCGATCACCTGGTGTTCTGGGGGTTCAAGGTCTTCCACCTCTTCCTGTTCATTGGTCTCCCTATCTATATGGTTGGTTTCAGCAGCTGGCTGATCAGCTTTATCATCTTTACCGTAGTGGCTGGTTTTGTGCTGAGCCTGGTATTCCAGCTGGCGCATACCGTAGAGCATACTTCTTTCCCCATGCCTAACGAAGTGACCGGCAAACTGGAAGATGAATGGGCTATCCACCAGATCAAGACCACCGCCAACTTTGCCACCCACAACAAATTAGTGAGCTGGCTGGTAGGCGGTCTGAACTTCCAGATCGAGCACCACCTGTTCCCCAAGATCTCGCATGTGCATTATCCCGCCATCAGCAAGATCATCCGCCAGGCCTGTAATGAATACGGCCTGCAGTACATTGAGTATCCCCGCGTGCGTTATGCCGTAGCCTCCCATGTGGCCTTCCTGCGCCAGATGGGCAACAGTTAGTGAAGGGCTCCATAAAGTAGTGTTTTCCGGGCGGCGACTCCCTGCCTCCAATCCAACTTATTGTGTTAATTTTGCGTCTTCAAAAACGAGGGACCTGTCATGACAAAAGTAAAAGTAGGAATGGTGCAGATGAGCTGTACCGCCAGTAAGGAAGAGAACCTGCAAAAGGCTGTCGCCAAAGTAAGAGCCGCCGCTGCCCAGGGCGCACAGATCGTCTGCCTGCAGGAGCTGTTCACTTCCCTTTATTTCTGTGATGTGGAGGATTACGATAATTTCCAGCTGGCTGAGCCCATTCCCGGGCCCTCTACCGAGACCCTGAGTGCGGTAGCCGCCGAGACCGGCGTGGTGATCATCGCTTCCCTGTTCGAAAAAAGGACACAGGGCATTTACCACAATACCACCGCTGTTATTGACGCCGATGGCCAGTACCTGGGTAAATACCGGAAAATGCATATCCCGGATGATCCCGCTTACTACGAGAAATTCTATTTTACGCCCGGCGACCTGGGCTATAAAGTGTTCAAAACAAAATTCGCCAGCATTGGCGTCCTGATCTGCTGGGACCAATGGTATCCTGAAGCATCCCGCATTACGGCACTTATGGGCGCCGAGATCCTGTTCTATCCCACCGCCATCGGCTGGGCTACCGCACAGGATGAAGCTACCAACGTGGAGCAGTACAATGCCTGGCAGACCATCCAGCGCAGCCATGCCGTAGCCAACGGCGTACACGTGGTGAGCGTGAACAGGGTAGGGCTGGAACAGAACGGCGCAATGCAGTTCTGGGGCGGCTCCTTCATTGCCAATCCTTTCGGCAGCCTGCTGTACCTGGCTTCGCACGATAAAGAAGAAGTGCATGTACAGGAGCTGGACCTGGGCAAGACCGACCGCTACCGCACGCACTGGCCTTTCCTGCGTGACCGCCGGATAGACTCCTACCAGCAGATCACCAAACGTTTTATTGACGAAGAGGCATAAGCCGGGCAGTCCCACCTGCTCCGGCCTTTGGCCTATATAACAGCCTTTACAACTATTACCGCTTACAAGCCCATCAACATGGAACCTATCACGCCCCGGTCTCTCGGTTATTATTTCCCGGCCGAGTTTGCACCGCATACTGCTACCTGGCTGAGCTGGCCGCATAAAGAAGCCAGCTGGCCCGGCAAGATCGACGCTATCTTTCCCTTTTACAGCCAGTTCATCAAAGAAGTAGCCAAAGGAGAAAAAGTGCGGATCAACGTGGCGGATGAGGCCATGAAGGCTTTTGCTGTGGGGCACCTGGAAAAAGCAGGGGCCGATCTTTCCCAGGTAGAATTCTTTTTCCATCCCACCAATGATGCCTGGTGCCGGGACCATGGTCCGGCCTTCCTGATCAATCCCAACGCAGCACAGAAAAAAGTGATCGTTGACTGGGATTATAATGCCTGGGGCGGCAAGTATCCCCCTTATGACCTGGACGATGTGATCCCCACGATGATCGGTAAACAGTTCAACCTGCCCGTTTACAATCCCGGCATCATCATGGAAGGCGGGTCTGTAGAGTTCAATGGCAAAGGGACCTTGCTCACCTCCACTGCCTGCCTGCTGAATCCCAATCGCAACCCGGACCTGAAACAGGGTCAGATCGAAAACTACCTGCGTGAATATTATGGGGTAGAAAAGATCCTCTGGGTAGAAGAAGGCATTATCGGCGATGATACCGACGGACATATTGACGATACAGTGCGCTTCGTGAACGAAGACACCGTACTCACCGTCATAGAAGAAGATAAAAACGACGAGAACTATGAACTGCTGCAGGGCAACCTGCGTCAGCTGCAACAGATGCGCCTGCTCAACGGCCGCCAGCTGAACATCATTGAACTGCCCATGCCCGATGCCGTTAGTTACGAAGACCAGCGGCTGCCGGCCTCCTACGCTAATTTCTATATTGCCAACAAGTCCGTCATCGTTCCCATCTTTAATTGTGACAAGGATGAGAAAGCTTTACAGATCATCCAGGATTGTTTCCCCGACCGCGCTGTGGTGGGCATTGACAGTACCGAGATCATCTGGGGCCTGGGAAGTTTTCACTGCCTGAGCCAGCAGGAACCGGCGGTGTAGGAGATGGGATATGTATGTTTAATTGGATTGTTCGAAGTTGCCTTAGCTTAATAAGCTTGTATCAATACCTCTGCAGGTATATTTAATGTTTCATGTAGTTTCCTGATCATAGCAAGATTGAGTTTTCTTTTACCAGATAAGATTTCTGATTTGCGGGAGCGATAGCCCAAAATGGTTGCGAGCTCGGCCTCTGACATGTTCATTTGTTCAATCCTGAATCGGATCGCTTCCAAAGGATTGGGCTTGGGAACGGGAAAATGCACATTTTCGTACTCCTTAACAAGAATAGAAAGAATTTCAAGTTCATCGGAGGCTTTGGTGTTAGGTTTGATGTCTTTTTGCATCAATTGGTACACGCGAGCTAATGCATCTTCGTATTGCGTATTATTTTTTATTGGTCTTAGCATAACTCACTTTTTTAACGTCAATCTTGTCATATTGTTGATGAGTACCAAACCACACAATGAAAACGATCTTCAGGCGGTACTCGACATCTACAATCAATCGGTAAGAATTTCCATGAATATTGAATATCACTCTTTTAGTGGTGATAATAGAAGCGCTTCGGTATTGTATTTTCAGGTCATTCGGATGATCCCAGATTGCTTCTTCTACTTCTTCGTACCAGGACAGCAATGCCTGTTCCGCTTGCGGAAATTCTTCCCAATAGTCCTTCAAAGTCTTGACGGCAATAATTCTCATATAGCACGGCGCTTAGATAAAGATACAATATTGTTACCATTTTGGTAACATTTTTTATCTAAACATTTTTTTTGCCGGAAAGAACTCATTTACACATTGCTTTACTGCTTGAGCTTTTTTCTTATAATTCTTCAAAATCCCTAATATTGTAACCACAGCCCATTAACCACCAGCTTTATTCCTGCGTACATCCATAATAACAATAAAACCCTTTATTGGCAGCGCAATCGTCATATCAGGAAAAAGATTTGCTGGCCAGGGTTGCGGAAGGAGATCATCAGGCATTCGCAAGCCTGCTGGAACAATACCATACTATTGCTTACCGTGCCGCTGTGCGACTCACCGACGACGCCTGGCTGGCCGAAGACGTAGTCCAGGAAGTGTTCCTGAAGCTCTGGCTCAAACGCGCAACCCTGCCGGATATTACCCATTTCCGCGCCTGGCTGGTGACCCTCATCACCAATGCCCTCTATGATCAGCTGCGCCGCAAAAGCGCAGAGAAAGATCACCTGGCAGGCTGGTTGCAGGAACTGCTGCCCGCCGCTACCCAGCCCCAGGAAGAGTCCGGCTACGAAGAATTGCTGCGCGATGCCACTGCCCGGCTCAGTCCCAAACAGCTCCAGGCTTTTACCCTCATCAAAAAAGAAGGCTATAGCCGTGAGGAAACGGCCAGGCTGATGAGCGTTTCTCCCGAAACCGTCAAATCGCACCTGGAGCAGGCTATGCGCAGCATCCGCGCCTATTGCATTGCCCGCCTGGATCCTGGCGCCTCCGTGGTGCTGCTCTCCGTCCTGCTGAAAAATTATTTTTAGCCGCCTCCCCCAAATGGACTCCAGGTTTCGTCCTTACTATTACAGCATCCCATTTTTATTTCTTTATGACAGCATTACAGGAACTCTATGCTACCTGGGCGGCCGGCAATGCCAGTACCGCCCAACAACAGGAGCTCATGCGCCTGCTGGCCCTTCCGGAACACAAGGAACTGGCCATGCAGCTGATTGCCCGGGCCGTTGAATCTGAAGGCACTGCCGATACGCCCGGCCTCCGGCTGGGCCAGGAGCGGCTGGACCTCCTGCTGCAAAGCATCCTGGTAGCGGAGACCCAACAGGCGGAAGCGCCCGTGGTTCCCCTACGCCGCTTCCGCTGGCTGAAGTATGCTGCCGCTATTGTGCTGCTGGCGGGCGCCGCCACCTGGGCCTGGAACCGTTTCAGCGGGCCCTCTGCCGAAGAACTGGCCAGAGAGTTTGCCGCTATCCCGCCCGGCAGGGACCGTGCCGTGCTGACCCTGTCAGATGGCAGCACCATCTTGCTGGACAGCGCCGCCACCGGCGCCCTGGCGCAAGAGGGACATGTGCTGATCTCCAAAACAACTACCGGCGCTATTGTCTATGACGCCAAGGCCGGAGCAGCAGATGAAGTGATGATGAATACCATGTCCACTCCACGTGGCGGGCAATACCAGCTCACCCTGCCCGATGGTACAAAAGCCTGGCTCAATGCCGCCAGCTCCATCCGCTATCCAACCGTTTTCAAAGGGGATAAGCGTGTAGTGGAAATTACAGGGGAAGCCTATTTTGAAGTAGCAAAAGATAAGACCAGACCTTTCTACGTAAGCATCCATAAGCAGGCCGCTATTGAAGTCACCGGCACCAGCTTCAACGTGAATGCCTACTCTGATGAGGCCAGTATCAACACTACGTTGGTAGAAGGGGCCGTTAGGGTGCATTCCGGTGATGGCTTGTCCGGCTCAACCGGTGATCAGGTAATCCTGAAACCCGGCCAGCAGGCCAGGCTGAACCAGCCTGCCGGTACTTCCAGTGGCCATAGCGCCGGTATTGCCGTAGAAAACGCCGATATAGAAAAAGTGATCGCCTGGAAAAAAGGGCTCTTCAATTTTGAAGGCTCTACTGTCCGGGAGGCAATGAAACAATTGTCGAGATGGTATGATATAGAGATCCGGTTCGACAAACAGGCCATTGCCAAAGGACTGCCCAACGACCTGCTGGCGGGTGGTATCCGGCGCGACCTGAGCCTGGGCAATGTAGTGGAGCTGCTCACCGCACTGGGCCTGCATTTCAGGATGGAGGAGGGGAGAAGGCTGGTGCTGCTGCCATAAACTGCCAATAACTGATCTCAATAAAAAAACTGCTGATAACTGCCAATAAGGTTGCGTCAAAACAGGGATACTATTCCCTGCTGTGCAACCTCCATAATAACGATTGCTGAACCCATAAACAAACAACCAAAACTGCATCAAAACTATGCGCAAGACTGCCGATGGTTACAGGAGATCTGCTGATCTCCTGCCTGTGGCCTGCCCTGGCACACAGCCCCTGCTGACCCTGATGAGGTCTCTACCCCGGGCCCCGATCCGTCCTCTCCGGAAATTCACCGCTTTGCTGCTGACCTTCGCTATGCTGAATGTGTATGCGGGCGGTCTATCCCAGACGGTCTCCTTCTCCGGTAAGAAAGTTCCGCTGAAACAGGTATTCGAGACCGTTACATCCCAGACCGGCTACACTGTGCTGTCCATGCATGCCGCACTGGACAATGCAAAGCCCGTCAGTATTGAGGCCAGTAGTCTTCCTCTGTCTCAGTTCCTGGCCATTGCATTGAAGAACCAGCCTTTCACGTACAAGATCCTGCACAACACCGTGGTCATTTCCGCCAAACCGCCGGTAGTGACCCTGAACGTGAAGAATGAGTCGCTGGCGAAGGTCTTCCAGCTGATCCGCGAACAGACGGGGCTTGATCTCCTGTACAACGACCAGGTAAAGGCCGAGTCCACCCTGGTCACCATCAATGTAAAAGAGGTGAGCCTGGAAGAAGCGCTGGACAAGTTGTTCACGGGCCTCAACCTGGAATACAGGATCGGGCAGAAAGAGGTCATCATCAGTGTGAAGCCCGGCACCAGAATGGAAGTGAAGCCGGTGGCTGCCAATGCCAATACTATTTCAGGACGGGTGCTGAACGAAAAAGGCCTGCCGCTCCAGGGAGCTACGGTGAAAGTCAAAAATTCCCAGCAACCGGTACTGGCGGATGAACGCGGTGAGTTTATCCTCACCAGGGTTCCTGACAGCGCCACCCTGGAAGTGTCCTTCGTGGGGTTCAGGAACCAGGAGGTGCTGGTCAACAACCGGAAATCAGTGGATATTGTACTGGTAGAGCAGACCAGCGCCCTGAACGAAGTAGTGGTAGTGGCCTTTGGCCAGCAGAAGAAAGAAAGTATGGTAAGCTCCATTACCACCATCAGCCCAAAAGAACTGAAGGGGCCTACCAGTAACCTGACCACCATGATGGCCGGCCGGCTGGCAGGTGTGATCTCTTACCAGCGCAGTGGGGAGCCAGGGGCCGACAACGCCTCATTTTTCATCCGTGGCATCACTTCCTTTGGCTCCGGAAAGCTGGATCCCTATATCCTCATAGATGGTATGGAGTCCACACCCACCAACCTGGCTCGTTTACAGCCGGATGATATTGCGGCTTTTTCGGTGCTGAAAGATGCGGCCGCTTCCTCGCTGTATGGGGCGCGCGGCGCCAACGGAGTGATCCTGGTCACTACCAAATCGGGCGTGGCCGGTAAAACCAAATTCAATGTCCGCTTTGAGAATTCCCTTTCCGGCAATACGGAGAATTTCAGGATGGCGGATAATATCACCTATATGCAGCTGGCCAATGAAGCGGTCCTGACCCGCAGTCCCAAAGAAGCCCTGCCTTATAGCCAGAATAAGATTGATGCCACCATTGCCGGCGAAAATCCGATGCTGTATCCCAGTAACGACTGGATGGGCCTGCTGATCAAAGACCGCACCATGAACCAGCGCCTCAACGCCAACCTGACGGGCGGCGGTAAAGGCGCCCAGTATTATATAGCCGCTACCTATAACCAGGATAATGGCGTGCTGAAGAAAAACAACCTCAACAGTTTTGATAATAATATCAAGCTGAAAAGCTACGAGATCCGCTCCAACGTTACAGTGAACCTGACGCCTACCACCATTGCCGTAGTGCGGACCAGCGGTAACTTTGATGACTATACCGGTCCTGTTGGCGGCTTTGATGCCAATGGGAACCGGATCAATGGCGGATCTGTGGTATTCAACAGTGTACTGAGGTCCAACCCGGTCCTCTTTCCCGCTGTTTTTGATCCCTCCGATTCTCCCTATGATAACCACCCGCTTTTTGGGAATGCCATGATCTCCCAGGGTTCCAATACTTTTTATAACAACCCCTATGCCGCCATGGTGTCCGGGTACCAGGAGTACAGCACTTCCACGCTGAATGTGCAGCTGGAATTACAGCAGGACTTTAAATTCATTACACCGGGTCTGAAAGGCCGGGTGATGGCCTATACGCGCCGCTATTCTTACTTTGATCTGTCGCGCCAATACACGCCTTTTTATTATGCCGCATCGCCTACCAAGGAAAATGAAAAGGGATACAGGCTTAACCTGCTGAACCCTACTACCGCCACAGAATACCTCAACTACAGTCCTGATCAGAGCGCCAAGATCCAGAATACCACAGGATATATGGAAGCGGCGCTGAACTATAAGACCACCATTGGCCAGCTGCATAACCTGAGCGGGATGGTGATCGGCATTATGCGCAACCACCTTAACGGCAGCGCTTCCACCCTGCAGACTTCGCTGCCAGCCAGGAACCTGGGCGTTTCCGGCAGGCTTACCTACGATTATGATTCCCGCTATCTCTTTGAAGGTAATTTCGGGTATAACGGTTCTGAGCGTTTTGCCAAAAACAACCGCTTCGGTTTCTTTCCCTCTGCCGGTATCGGCTGGGTGGCCAGCAATGAAAAATTCTGGAAACCGGTGGAAGACATCATTACCAACCTGAAGCTGCGCGGTACCTACGGCCTGGTGGGCAATGACCAGATCGGTTATTCCAGCGATCGCTTTTTCTACCTGTCTGAAGTGTCTCTGAACGATGCTTCCAGAAGGGCCACTTTCGGAGAGAATTTCGGGTATACCCGGAATGGCGTTAATATCAGCCGCTATGCCAATGAGAATATCACTTGGGAAATATCCAAAGAGATCAACGTTGGGATGGACCTCACCCTGTTCAACAGGCTGAACGTGGTGGTTGATTTCTTCCGTAAAAAGCGCAGCAATATCCTGATGCCGCGGGCTTTTATTCCGGCTACCATGGGCCTGACAGCCACTACCAGCGCCAATGTGGGCGCCGCCTCTTCCAAGGGGATAGACCTGGCCCTGGATTACAGCAACAGCTGGGGTGATTTCTGGCTGAGCGCCCGGGGTACCTTCACCTATGCCGTCAGCAGGCTGGATCAGAATGAAGAGCCCGAATATGCAGAGAACATGTACTATCTCTCCCGCCTGGGACATCCGCTGGTGATGAATGTGGGCCTGATAGCCGAACGGCTCTTTGTGGATGATGATGATGTAAAGAACTCCCCCAAACAGGTATTTGGTGAAGTGATGGGTGGAGATATCAAATACCGCGATCTTAACGGTGATGGACAGATCACCAACCTGGACAGGGTCAATGGCCTGGGCCATTCCGCTTCTCCTGAGATTGTCTATGGTTTTGGTTTTTCTTCCGGTTACAAAGGTTTTGAGCTGAGCGCCTTTTTCCAGGGATCGGCCAGGACCTCTATTTACATGGATCCTTCGCAGATCACTCCTTTCGTTATCTCCGGTTCCAACCAGAATGGGCTGCTGGACATTATTGCCAAAGACCACTGGTCCGAGGATAACCAGAATATCTATGCCTTCTGGCCCCGCCTGAGCCCTACGGTCAATGCGAACAATGCACAGCCTTCTTCCTGGTGGCTGCGCAATGGCGCCTTCCTGCGGCTCAAGCAGGTGGAACTGGCCTATAATATCCCGGCCAAAAGCCTGGCGCGCCTGAAAGTATCCGGATTACGCGTGTATGTGAATGCCAATAACCTGTTTAAGTTCACCAGCTTCAAACTCTGGGATCCTGAGCAGGGCAGCAATGGCCTGGGTTATCCGGTGCAGAAAGTATACAATATGGGTGTAAGATTAGAAATCTAAAAACGAAAACAAGTCATGAGTCGATTACATAAAAACATCAGCAGGTGGCGGACTACGGGTAGTTCCCTGGGACTTGCCCTGCTGCTCTGCATCCTGCTTGGCGCCTGTAAGAAAGGCTACCTGGACATTGTCCCGGACAATATTGCCACTATTGATAATGCGTTCACCAGCACTATTGAGGCCGAGAAATTCCTGTTCACCTGTTATTCTTTTCTGCCCAAGGAGGGTGATCCCGACAGCAATCCTGCTTTCAACGCTGGTGATGAACTATGGCTGTACTGGGAGCCGGTACTGGATTTTTTCTTTAAAGATCCCTATCGCATTGCCCGTGGGCAGCAGAACAGATCCACGGTATACATGAACTACTGGGATGGCTTTGACAGTCGCAGTATGTGGCAGGGTATCCGCGACTGCAACATTTTCCTGGAAAATATTGACCGGGTCAGGGACCTGGACCTGCTGCTGAAAGACCGGTGGGTAAAAGAAGTAAAATTCCTGAAAGCCTACTACCACTGGTACCTGTTCCGGATGTACGGTCCCATTCCCCTTGTGGACAATAACCTGCCGGTTGAGTCGGAAGTGGATGCCGTCAAGATCATGCGACAGCCGGTAGACAGCGTGGTTAATTTTATCGCCGGCCTGCTGGATGAAGCCAGTGAAGGTGGTGAGTTTGAAGGATTGCCCAGCAGGATCCTGAACCAGACGGACGAGCTGGGCCGGGTGACCAAGGTAGCGGCCCTGTCCATGAAAGCAAGGCTGCTGGTGACTGCTGCCAGTGCGCTCTTCAATGGCAATACCGATTATATCAACCTGAAGAATAAGAATGGCCAGGTCCTGTTCAACCCGGTCTTTGACCAGGCAAAATGGGTAAGAGCCGAAGAAGCCTGTCGCATGGCGGTAGAAGCAGCAGAAGCGGCCGGTGTAAAGCTGCATTACCAGACGGCGGGCGCTATTGTTGGCGAAGATGCCGGTACGCTTACGGAAATGAGCATACGTAATGCTGTCTGCCAGCGCTGGAACAGTGAGCTGATCTGGGGCAGTACCACTTCTCCTGCCAGTTATGCCGGTCAACCCACCCGCTGGATCCAGCTCTTTGCCTGTCCCCAGCTGGATGCCACGGTACAGAACACGGAACTGAAAGGTCAGCTGGCGCCCACTTTTAAAATGGCTGAATTGTTCTACTCCAAAAATGGTGTTCCTATCAATGAAGATATTACCTATGATTACGCAAACAGATACAAGGTAAAGACGGCTACTTCGGCCGATAAGAACCTGCAAACAGGTTACCAGACGGCAGGGCTGCATTTTGACCGGGAGCCGCGCTTCTATGCGGATATGTCCTTTGATGGCGGTAAATGGTTTATGCGCAATAACAGCAGCGCACAGTCGCCGTACAATATCCAGGCCAAGGCCCTGCAGGCTTCCGGCAAGAAAAATACGCGCCTGTATTCCGTTACCGGTTATTACACCAAAAAGCTGGTGAACTGGACCCTTTCCTTTACTGCCAACACCTTAACGGTGGAGAGCTATCCCTGGCCGGTGATCCGACTGGCGGATCTGTACCTGCTGTATGCGGAAGCATTGAATGAAAATGGTAAATCTTCCGATGCGCTGCCCTATCTCAACTTGATCCGCGCCCGTGCCGGCCTGAATACGGTGGAAAGCAGCTGGGGCAGCTTCTCCAGCAGGCCGGGCAAATACACCAATGTAGAAGGCATGCGGGAGCTTATCCGGCAGGAGCGGGGCATAGAGCTGGCTTTTGAAGGCAGTCGCTTCTGGGACCTGCGGCGCTGGAAAACGGCCGCAGAAGAGTTGAACAAACCCATCTATGCCTGGAATATCAACCGGGAGTCCACCACGGATTATTACCAGCGTATACTGGAATTCAGCCAGTCGTTCACTGCTCCCAGGGATTATCTCTGGCCATTGAGTGAGACTGAGCTGCAGATCAATACCAACCTGGTCCAGAACACCGGCTGGTGATCGGGAAACCACTAATTCAACTGTTAAAATGAGCAAAATGAAATGTATATTCTATAGTTGCTGCATAGGCCTGCTGCTGATGGCTTCCTGCACACGCATGGCCCTGGAGCCGGTAGACAATGACGGCAAAGCGCCCGGACCGGTGAGCCAGCCTGTTGTGGAGAACCGGAACGGATCGGTCAGCATAACTTTCACGCCACCGGCTGATCCTGACCTGGCCTATGTAACGGCCAGTTATACCACCAGGAGCGGTATAACCCGTGAAAACAAAGTGAGCCGCTACTCCAACGTAGTGACGCTGGATGGATTTCCGGATGAGGACAACTATGTGATCACACTCCAGGCAGTAGACAAAGGCGAGAACAAGTCTACTCCGGTAGAAGTAACGGCCAAACCGCTGAAACCTGTATACCGGCTGGCTTTCGACAGCCTTGCTGCCGAAGCAGATTTTGGCGGGATCAATATCAGCTTTAAAAACTGGACCGAAGCAAACCTGGCTATTGTAGTGCTGACCAATGATTCCCTGGGTAACTTCGTTCCTACCTATACGCACTATACGGATCTGAAGTCCGGTAATTTTTCGGCCCGTGGTTTTGATGCGGTGGAGCGTACATTCGGGATCTTTGTCCGGGATCGCTGGGGGAATATTTCGGATACCATGAACGTGACGGTAGTGCCTTTCTTCGAGCAATTGTTGGATCGAACCAAAATGAAGGCTTATGCCTTGCCAACGGATGCAGCCCTGGGGTATTCAGGAACCTTTGCCGGTCTGTTTGATAACAGATTTGACATAAACTCCTATTACCACAGTGATGGGAAGACCGGTATGCCACAGCAGTTCACCTTTGATATGGGGGTATCGGCTAAGCTGAGCCGGATGGTGTTTTACCTGAAACCGGACCAGGCCAAGTATTACGATGAGCATAGTCCCCGCATTATTGAGCTGTGGGGCTCCGAGTCGCCCAACCCGGATGGCAGCTATGATGATACCTGGACGCTGCTCACTACCTACACTATGGAGAAACCTTCGGGTTCTGCGCAGGGATCGCCGCTGACGCAAGCTGATATTAATTTCATAGAGCAGGGGATCACGGTACCTATACCGGTGGATGCGCCCAAGGTAAGGCATGTCCGTTTCAAGACCCTGCGCAACTGGGGTAATACGATATATGTGTATGTATTTGAGATCCAAATGTTCGGCGATCCCAATTAAGTTAACCCTCTTCAAACAGAAAATATGCGAAGCTTCCACTATAGGTCCATTCTTTGGCTATTGCTGACAGGATTGGTCTTTTTCTCCTGTTCCAAAATGGACGAATACAAAGATGAGTTTATGAAGGGCGGAGAGATCATCTATGCGGGCGCCCTGGATACGGTGATTGCCCAGTCGGGCTATTACAGGATCAACCTGAAGATGGTCCTGGGAAAGGACCAGCAGGTAGTGCTGGTAAAAGCCTACTGGAATGAGGGCCTGGACTCCATTACCATTCCCATACAAAGACCGCTTAGCTCCGATACTGTTAACCTGCTGATACCCGATCTATCCGCCAGGAGCTATAGTTTCTCGGTCTATACCTTCGATCAGCAGGGACATTCGTCGGTAGTGCGCAATGCCTCCGGCGTGTCTTACGGAGATGATTACCTGAATTCGCTGGCCAACCGGACTATCCGGACCTCGGCTGCCAATACAGGGGTAGACTCTATGATCTTCCGCTGGAACGAACCTAATAACGGGCTGGTATTTACGGAGCTGGAATACACCAGAAGGGATGGTACTGTCAGGCAGTTTACGATGCTGAACACGGATTCCATCATGGCGCTGCCGGATGAATATGCCAGTGGTACGGAACTGCGGTACCGGTCGGCCTATAAGCCTGACGCCAATGCCTATGATACGTTCAGGGTAACAGAATATGCTACAGTGGCCATGGCTGCGGTGCCGCCTTATGAGCGGTCGCTGGACAAGACCAAATTTGCGCGGGTGGTATTGCCTACAGATGTAGGCGCCAGCTCTTATGCTACCTGGCCAATGACCAATATGTGGAACGGGTATATCTCGGGTAACGGTTATGCCACGGCCATCAGCACCAATCCCTGCTGGTTCACCTTTGATATGGGTGAGGCGGTTACCTTGAACAGGTTCATGTTCTGGCAGCCGCAGGATCGTATATACCGCCTGGAAGCGGTCAAGAGATTTGAGATCTATGGCAGCGAGACCCTGGACATGACCGGTTCCTGGGATAGCTGGACCTTGCTGCGTACCTGTGAAAGCTACAAACCTTCGGGCTCGCCTGTGGGTACCAACACCGCCGAGGATATAGCGTTTGCCCTGGCAGGGGAAGCGTTCACTATCCCCGATGGCATGCCGAAGGTCCGGTATATCCGGATCAAAGTACTGGAGAACTGGGGTAACAGTACCTTCCAGGCTATTGGCGAACTGACCTTCTTTACCCGGGACAGGATCAAATAGTAAGACGGATGATTTATACGTGTGGATGCCTGGCAAGCGGTTGCTTGCCGGCATCCTTTTTTTGTTTTGGGGATGGCAGTGTAAAGGCAATGGCCTGCAGCGCCAAGCTTGCTGGATTAGCAGGTAATTTTTCTACTATTTAACTGTTCAATACTTTTTTGGGGCGAACCATGAAACAGGCCTTAGTTATAAGTAACCGCTGTCAGAGAGTGAGGTATAACCGGTTGGAGTAATGATCAGGTGGTCTAATACTTGTATGTCTATTAATTTCCCGGCTTCTTTTAGTTGTTTGGTCAAGGTTATATCGGTTTCGCTGGGTAAGGATATGCCGCAGGGATGGTTATGGGCAAGAATGATAGCGCTGGCCAGGCAATGTAAAGCAACTGAAAATATCAGCCTGATATCGAGTGTTACTGAATTTATTCCGCCTGATGCAAGCGGATAGACGCCCAATACCTGGTTGGCTTTGTTTAGCAGGAGTAACTGCAATTGCTCTATCATTTCCAGTTTGTCTTTATCCCATTTTTCCAGGAAAATAGCATAGGCGTCTTTGGAGGTATGTACTGTAACTCTTTTGTTTATTGATGTTTTAGGAGAATACAAAACCCGTACCGATGCAATTTCAGCGATGGAGGTTTTTGATACCATATACAAGATGTTAAATAAGTGAAGCGAAAAAGGACCAGGCTTCGGGTGGCGAGCGAAAAGGTGGACTATTGCGGGCTTTCAGTGCATATAGGGTTGAGGGCAATAGCCAACTGTTTTTGATTAAGGTAAAATGCTGCCGGGATGAGTTCGTGTAACCTTTCAAAAAAGTCCATCAATAACCACTTTTTCCCCTTATCCAGTTCACCATAACATTCGGTTATAGTGGTGAGCTTGAGGTGTTCCAGTTCTTCTTTTAGCTCTTCCAATGATTGCCCGTTTACGAAATTGGCGATTGCCAGATTGAAAGGATTTATTTCTTCTTTGGAGAAATTTACCTTGAGCTTTTCTCTTTGTTTTTTTAGTTTTTTCATAATGAAACTGATTGAAGAGTAAATAGAAATATTTGATGTCAATGGAAACTGCTATTTCCAGTTGATTTTTACGGTCAGACGGGGATGTTCGAAGATGAGAGCGAAAAAAAGGACGGGGACTCGCTTAAATACACTGATGTAAAGGTGAATGTATTCTATTAAATAATTGTAGGAATAAAACACCACACCTGATTTATTTTCCTAATTTTTTAAATTGATCAGGTTATATTTAAATGAGTACGTTGTATGCGAGAGGAATATTTTTTGAATTTAAATATCTTTTTATGATATTTGTCGTATATAATATACTGTTAGGGTTATATTTTATTTATGAAAGTGTTAGTTTTAGGTAGCGATAATGCGAGGAGTATCATTTTGGAAACTTCGAAAGGAACAAGAATTGATAATTATCAAGTACTTGAGATATCGAATTTTGAGCGTAATCAATTTATAAAATACGATAAGGCGAATTTTCCGATGGTGATATTTAGAAGTAGTCCTTCGCCAGAATACAATTGTCATGGGTTGACATTTGCGAGTCGACGAACCAATATAGATAATTCAATAGCAATTAGATTAATACTTTCTGAAGATAGATATTGTGAAATAGGTATTAGGGAGGTATTACCCGGAGATGTAGTGTTGTATGTTAATAAGGATGATAAAGAAATCGTCCATTCTGGTATAGTGTCTGCTTGTGAACATCCACCTAATAGTTTTTCTCATATTACTATAGTAAGCAAATGGGGGAGATTTAGAGAGGTAATTCATGATTTGAATAATTGTCCATATAACAGTTTTCAAAGGGAGTTTTATCGAATAAAGCATGAACAATATGAACAAAATAATTGATCTTGAAACGCTGCGGGAAATATACCTGATTTCCAATATTCCACCTTTTATGTACAGGCTCTTTCGAGACAACGCTTCTGTACGAGATCTCAGAAATTGTATATCCCAAGATCATTTAATAAATGAATTTATTACAATGGCTCGGACTGGAATTTCTACAATTGATGAGTTAGTAATGGCTTATGCCGTCTATGTTGCTATTATTCTGTATGATAATGATGCTACTGTTGCTTTTTTAAATGGTATTGGGAATGTGAAGTTTGAGTGGTTCCCTGATTTGAAGCAATTGTATTTGGTAAAGCGAAGAGTAGTCAACTATATTTCACTTGAGCAATTGAAAAAGGCTTGTTCCATGAGGACAATTGATGGTTACAGTCGAGTATGATTTTTGAAGCAAAAATATATAATAATGATAAGATCTACATTACTGTTGTGTGCCGAAAAAGCAATGAGAGATGCTGATAATGACAATTTATCTGTCTTTAATATATTAGATGATGTAATTGCTGCAGGTTTTCCTATCACTTTAAACAGATTGTCAATCGTAAATTTCTTCTCGAGAGAAGATGGAGATCCGGAGAAGGTTGCCGTGGAATTGAATATTTTTAATAACGACCAACTAATTGGTGAATACCAGGTTAAAATTGATTTCCGAGGGAGGTTAAAGACCCGGGCCATTATACAGTTTGGTAGTTTCGAACTTGCTGGTCCAGGAATAACAAGGTTTGTTATCATGGATAATGAACGAAAGCAATTAAGTGATTATTCCATTTGCCTTATTGAACGCACGCAAAATACTTATATTGCTTAATAATTATCCGTTTTCTAATGATGAACCTGTGTATGTTGACAAGACTCGATTCATTCATCAATTAATAATTGGTAGTAATCGATATGTTTCACTTTGTAGACCGCCAAAGTTTGGGAAAAGCCTGCTTCTGTCAACCATGAAAGCGGTTTTTGAAGGCCGTAAGGAACTTTTTCAGGGTTTGTATATCGAAAGTAAAATCTCCTGGGAACAGCATCCCGTTATTCTCCTGGATATGACCAGGAATGCTGAAAATCTGCAAACACTTAAACTCTCTTTAGCTGTATCATTAAAGGCCATAGCTGCGGACTACCAGATTGCTTTATCCTATGATGATCCCACCATTTTATTTGAGGAGCTTATCCGATTGCTGAATCAGAAAAGTAGCAAGCAGGTTGTAGTGTTGATTGACGAATATGATAAGCCTATCCTGGATGCTATGGAGGATATGGATAAGGCGCAGGAAATCAGAGATTTTCTTCAGAATTTTTATGTAGTACTCAAAAGCACTACGGCACACTTACGTTTCGTGATGCTAACTGGTGTATCCCGTATCAATCTGACATCAACCTTTTCTGGGCTCAATAATATTCTGGATATAACCTTTGATGATCAATTTGCCGAAATTTGTGGATATACCCTGGATGAACTAGAGAATTACTTTGGTCAGGAGATTCGTGCGCTGGCCGAAAAGAATCAGTTGACGTACAATGATACATTGGTAAGAATAAAGGAGTGGTATAATGGCTACAGTTGGAATGGGGAAGTGTTCTTGTATAATCCTTATTCCGTGTGGCTATTGTTGCAGAAAGGTTATTTTGAAGCGCATTGGTATAATGCCAGAACTCCCACTTTCCTGTTTAAATTGTTAAAGGGAAAAGATGACCTTATACTTCTTCTGGCAGAAAAGATTGTGGTAAGGAGAGATTTTATCAGCAAACAGACGCTTGAAAAGCTGGAGGTGCTGCCCTTGCTTTTTCAAACAGGTTACTTAACGATCAAACGATTCGATATTGAACATGGAACATTCGAGTTGCAAATCCCCAATAAAGACGCTCATCTGTTGGCGCTGGCCTTTACCAAAGGCGCTATCGGATTTAAGGAAGAAATCCTTTAATGCACCAGATGTTGTGAAAACTTCTTAAGCTTAATCTTGTCTTGTTTGGTAAAAGTTGCACATCCGGATGTGCAAAATCGATCCAATCTTGCACAATGGACTGTGCAAATTTGACTAAGTAGCCTCCTGTTGTAGCAGGTAAAGCCAGGCTATGATGGCTTCTCCGCAATAATAAACGCCTCATTTCCCTCCCTTGGCTTAATGGAATTATAACAGGGCGCCAATGTCCTGATGGTAAAGAATTTTCCGAACAGCTGCTCGTACTCTTCGGTATGTCCGCCAAAGGGCGGACCGCCGTCAAAATCGCGGTTAAAGAGAACACCTGCCAGCTGGCCACCGGGTTTGAGGAGCTTGTGCATCTGCTCAACATATGCAGGGCGGAGGGCAGGATCCAGCGCGCAGAAGAAGGTCTGTTCCAGGATCAGGTCAAACTGTCCATTGAGGGCAAAGAAATCACCAGTGATGATAGTAGGCTTGCGGCCGGGCTGTTGCTCAAACTTGCGGGATAACCGGGCCGTTAGGGTGGGAGAGATGTCTATTAGTGTTACATTGGTGAAGCCCTGTTCCAGCAGGTATTCCGCCTCATAGCTATTGCCGCAGCCTGGGATCAGGATTGCAAGCTCTTTATCGGTCAGTTGATCTATATAGGTCTTTAAGGGAGTGGAAGGGGCGCCAAGGTCCCATCCGGTTTCGCCGCGCTGGTAGCGATTGTCCCAATAACTGGCATCTGTCATAAATAATAAGTAGGTGATAAAGATAGCGCTTCTCGCCAAAAAAATAAGGGTGTCGCCAAACCGTGCGACACCCTTTGCCTATACGAGATCCACCTAACTATAATGAGACAGTTGTAAGCTTACTGGAAATGGTAAAAGTTCCTTTCTGGCTGCCGCCGCTGTAAGTGCCGCCAGTCCGCAGCCCATTGGTATTGGCGCCGCCACTGTAGCTGCCACCGGTCAGTACTTTGTAAGCAGCGCCAGACAGCAGGCTGGAAGAAGAAAATACAAAATACCCTGCCGCCCGCAGCGGTGAATAGGTCACCAGGTTATTACCCGAGGCATCCTGTATAGTCACCAGGGTGCTTGCGCTGACACTTGTCCGGAACAATACCGCATACTGGACCGAAGTACTGCTGGTGCCCTGGGCCATATTGCTGTAAGGACCGGAAGCTATCAGCAGACCGCCGGAGATATTGAAAGTGCCGTTGTAGTCGATGGCCACTTCCGGTTGCGAGTTAGGCCCCTGGACTATCACCGTGCCACCGGTCATGACAATATTCCCATTGCTGTCCATCGGATCGCCGGCTGTAGAGCTTAAGGATACCGTGCCGCCGGCCAGGGTCATCAGGCTGCCGTCATTGCTTTCTCCGCCGGTTCCCATGGTGGAGTTGAGGCAGTCGTCTGAAGACACTACATTTACGGTACCATCCTTGATAGTGATATACGGCGCCTCGATCCCTTCCACAGATTTAGTGATATTGATAGTGCCTTTGTTGATAGTGATAGAACTTTCTGATTTCAGGCCGTCATCGGCTGCGGCAATACTAAGGCTCCCATCATTGATGACGAGGGCGCCATCGCTTTTGATCCCCTTGGCTTCGCTTTCATCGCTGCCATATTTAAACACGGCGCCGGAGGCGGTGACGTTGATAGTGCCGCCGTCAATAGTGAGCGTGCCGTCAACGGTAATACCTTTACCCGCAGCACCGGTACTAATAATGGTGAGGTTACCTGCAGAGATCAGCAGGTTGCCATCACAGTTGATACCGGCAGGAGCGGAAATATCTTTTTCGTCAGTATCGTAGTAAGCGCTGCCACTGGTGTTGATCGTGATATCACCTTTGCTGATGGTGCAGTGAGTGCCGGTCTTGATGCCTTTGGAAGCTTTGCCGGCCACAGTGAGCAGGATGGCTTGGCTGCTGTTCAGTGTGGTATAGGTTTCGGATTTGAGGGCATGGGCTTTGTCGCCGCTGGTGCTGATGTCCAGCTTGCCACCGTTGACCTCAATATAGCCTTCGCCCACATCAATACCGTCGCCGGTGGAGTTGATGGTGACGGTTCCGCCCGACTGGACAAAATAATCGTTGACATGGATACCATCGGAGACGGCAGAAGCTATTTTGATGGTGCCGCTGGTGATGGAGATATAATCGTCGCTGACAATGGCATGTTTGTTCAGGCCGCTCACCCGCAGGCTGCCGGCGCCGCTGAATACCAGCTGCCCTTCACTGAAGAAACTCCCTTTCTGGTCTTCCGTACTGCTGGTATAGGTGGCGCCGTCCACCAGCTGATTATTAGTGCCGTCCAGCAGGGTGACAGATCCTTTTTTGCCCGACTGGCTATTGATGGCTGGGCCATCGTTATTGATCAGACTGACCCCGTTCAGGATCAGCCCATATTTATAAGTGCTGTATAATTTGAAGCTGCCATCGCTGGCCTTGCCGGAGAGGACATAGTTGATCTCTGTGTCGGTCACGGTGGAAGTGACCACCACATCAGCATTGGTGACAGCTACGGTGACACCAGCACCCGAAAAGGGATTGGTCACTGTTGCTGTTGTGCCATCATATTTAATTATTACGGAATTTGTAAAGCTGGTATCCTTTGTGTTGGTAACAAAATCCTCATTGGGGATCACTTCCGTATCAGTGCCTGTGTCAGTATCAGCAGTACTGTCTTTGTCCTTGTGACAGGCCGCCAGGGTCAGGGAAACGGCTGCCAGGGCGCTTAACCATGTTTTTGTACGCACGGGAAACAGATTTAGTTGAAACAATAGTGGTACGCAATTTCTAAATTAGGTCAAGGTGTTTCCCTGGTGAATTTTATGGGGGCAATGGGCGGATTGTTGGGGTGAACAGGTGGTCCGGAGGCCGGGCAGTCCGGGGCGGACATAAAAAAAGACCATCTCAGATGAGACGGTCTCTTGTTTCCTTCACAAATTTTAATCGACGGGAGTCCCCAAGATACAACTTATTCATGAATTGCCACAATAGGAACTGTGCTATGATAAGCCAGCTTTTTTGTGTAGCTGGTCTTGAACAGGCTGCTGATAAAGGAATTCTTCCGGGGGATGATTATGATCAGGTCAATATTTTTATCCAGTGTGAACTGGCTGATGGCTTCGTGGAAATCAAATTGTCTGATAAAATAGAATTCAGGGTGGAATTCCTTGAACATGGTTTCCAGTTTATTCCGCTCAGCCTTGTATTCGTCGGTCACTTCCACATAATGCTCATCGTCCACATTCACAATATGGAGGGCGGGCTGGAAGATATTCAGGACGGCCTTGATAGGCGCTACGGGTGTGCTGGTGGATACGGTCTTGAAATCGCTGGCCAGCACCACATTTTTGATCTGGCGATAGGTAGCGTCCGGGGGGACTATCAGCACGGGACAGATGCCCTGGTTCACCAGGTTAAGGGTATTGCTGCCCATAAAGATCTGCTCCAGTCTGGTGGCGCCGGTAATGCCCATGATCACCAGGTTGATGCCGTGGTGGCGGACATAACGTTCAATATTCTCCACCAGGGAAGAGCCAACCTCTGCCACAAACTGGATATTTACGGAGGGGGCCAGTGCTGACAGCTCTGCTTTCAGATTCTGTAAAGCCTGGTTCAGGATGGTCACCCTGTCGTCTTCTGTCTCAGTTAATAAAGAACCATCCGATCCGACCGCAATCTTGTCGTGCACATTGTACAGAATAATCGTTGCATCTTCTACAGAGGCCACGGCCTGTACAGCAAACCGGGCGGCGTTTTTGGATGTGTCAGAAAAATCCGTAGGAACGAGGAATTTTTTCATTGGTTCGTTGGTTTTTTTTGAAAGATACACAAACAGCCGGAATAAAAAAGCCCTGCTGGCCGGGAAAGAATTTTGCCTATATTTAAAATTGGTTCCCCTGTAAACGTTTGATTATGAAAAAGAGTATACTCATAGCCTGTTTTTCCTGCTGGTGCATGACGGTCCTGGCTCAGGCGGATATTGCCCTGATCCCGCAGCCGGTTTCCCTTCAGAAAAACGAAGGCCATTTCATACTTGGCAGCAGTACCCGGATACAGGTGTCCGCCCAGCCTGATGCCTATCGGGTAGGGGAGATCCTGGCGGGGCGACTGCGTACTACCACAGGCTACCCTTTGCCGGTAAAACAGGTGGCGCCCAGCATGGGCAACCCGGCAGGTGCCATCGAGCTGCAATTGCAGTCGGGCCTGCGCCTCGGCAAAGAAGGGTATGCGCTGGAGGTGACGCCCACCCATGTAATCATACGCGCTAAGGAGCCTGCCGGCCTTTTCTACGGCATGCAGACCCTGCTGCAGCTGCTGCCCAAACAGATCCAGCATAACAAAAAAGATACAAGTGTTGCCTGGACCATTCCAGCAGTAACCATAGAAGACCAGCCCCGCTTTGCCTGGCGGGGTCTCCACTTTGATGTGGCCCGGCATTTCTTCACCAAAGAACAGGTGAAACGCTATATAGACGAGATGGTGGCGTATAAGTATAACCTGCTGCATCTTCACCTGACGGACGACCAGGGCTGGCGCATAGAGATCAAATCCCTGCCCAGGCTCACAGAAGTGGGCGCCTGGCGGGTAGAGAAGACCGGCAGCTTCGGTACTTTTTCTCCCCCAACCCCTGATGAACCCCGTACCTACGGCGGTTACTTTACCCAGGAGGACCTGAAAGAACTGGTGCGTTATGCGGCCGACCGCTTTGTGCAGATCATGCCCGAGATAGATGTACCCGGCCACAGCATGGCTGCCGTAGCTGCCTATCCTGAACTATCCTGTACCCCCGGGGCCAAGCAGGTCAATTCCGGGGAGAAATTCATGAACTGGGGTACTGGCAGTTTTTCAGCCATCGTGGATAATACGCTCTGCCCCGCCAATGAAGAGGTCTATACCTTCCTGGATAAAGTGATCACGGAAGTGGCCGCCATTTTCCCCTTTGAATACATCCATATGGGGGGCGATGAATGCGCCAAGAATTTCTGGGAGAAAAGCACCGCGGTCAAACAGCTGATGCAGCGGGAAAAGCTGAAGGATATGCACGAGGTGCAAAGCTATTTTATGAAACGCGTGGAGAAACTGGTGGCTGCCAGAGGCAAAAAGATGATGGGCTGGGATGAGATCCTGGAAGGCGGACTCCCGCCAAAGACCGCAGTCATGAGCTGGCGGGGCGTGAAGGGGGGTATTGAGGCCGCCAGAATGGGGCACCCGGTAGTGATGACGCCCAATACCAATACCTACCTGGACCTGATGCAGGGCGATCCCAGTATAGAACCGCCGGTGTATAGCTCCGTACGCCTCAGAGCCTCCTATGATTTTGAACCCGTGCCCGATGGGGTGGATGATAAACTGGTGCTGGGCGGACAGGCCAACCTGTGGACCGAGAATATCTATACTACCCGGCACCAGCAGTACATGCTCTGGCCCCGTGCTTTTGCAGTGGCGGAAGCGGTCTGGTCGCCCAAAGGACGCAAGGACTGGCCTGGTTTTATCAGTCGCGTAGAACAGCATTTCCAGCGCTTTGATGAAGCAGCCATCAAATACGCCCGCAGTATGTACGATCCCATTGTGCAGGTAAAAAAAGAAGGGGATAGTTCCGTCAGTGTGACCCTGAGTACAGAAGTGCCCGGTCTCGATATCTACTATTCATTCGACAATTCCTTCCCGGACCGTTTTTACCCGCAGTATACCCAGGCCCTTGTTCCGCCGAAGGATGCGCTCAGCCTGAAGCTCATTACCTATCGGGGTAAGGAAGAGATCGGCAGGCAGATGACCATTCCTGTAGTGGAACTGAAACGCAGGTCGGGGATCAGGAAGTAGACCCGGAGCAACGCCCAGGACTTTCTGGGGAATTGATGCGTCACGAGGTTTTACGCGCCCGGTTCATAACAGAAAAAAATTATACCTGTAAATTTATTGTAACACAGTGCCGTAGTTGGTTAATTATCATGAGCTTGTGGGCTGGCGGCCAATCCCTTGGCACCTCCTCTTTCCGCTCTGCACTATAAGAATGGCTATTCAGGCATGAATAATGAATAGTCTACCAAGGTTGTAAGTTTTATCATCGTTTATTTAGGTACCTGATTCTTACCTGTGAAAACGATCGACAGTGCTGTTGATTGGTTGTTTTTGGTTGTAGAGCGGAAGGCCTTCTCTTGATAGAAGAGAAGGTCTTCTATTTTTTATACCTATTGGTATATCCGTACATAATCTACTTCCATAAGAGCGGGAAAAGCTTTCTCATCCAATCCCCTGGCGCCGCCCCAATCGCCACCCACGGCAATATTGAGCAGGAGATGCATTTTTGAATCGAAGGGCCAGGCTTCCTTACCGGATTGCTCGTTACCGAAAGAGAAATAGTTTTTGAAGTCTACAGATATATGGACGGAATCTGCTGTCCAGTCCACCCCATATACATGGAATTTTTCGGAGCAGTCAGCTACTCTTACACTATCTGTTTTCTGGGTATTGATGACGTGGTGGTATTTTTGGGTATGGACCGAACCATAGATCATCCCCTGGTTATAGCCTACATGCTCCATGATATCTATCTCGCCATCGTCAGGCCATTTGTAAGCGGTATCACTGCCCAGCATCCAGATGGCGGGCCAGGTGCCCAGGCCTTTAGGCAGCTTGGCGCGTACTTCAATGCGGCCATATTGCCAGTCGCCCTTTCCTTTGGTCACCAGTCTTGCTGATGTATATTCTTTTCCTTCCCAGTTTTCTTTCCGGGCTTCAATGATCAGTTTGCCATTTTCCACGCGGGCGTTTTCCAGCCGACCGGCGGTATAATACTGCATTTCATTATTACCCCAGCCATGGCCGCCAACATCGTATGTCCATTTGCTGCTATCGGGAAGGCCTTTGTAATCAAACTCATCACTCCAGACGAGTTTTGAATGGGTTCGGGGTGAAGCGGTATTGAATCCGGAGAGCCAGAAACTGGCGCCGGCGAGCAAGAGGGCAGAGCTGAAATACAGGATGGATCGGGCTTTCATGACAAGTATGTTATTGGTCGGGTTTGGAAACTAAAAGTACGGATTCCGTACCGGACGGTAATGTTAAATAGATTAGAAGCCGGTTAATGATCCAGCCTGTACCAATTATGAAAAAAATATTTTGCAGTAATGGGCTAATCTGTATCTTCGCTGCGCCTTTATGACAATTTTCGCACATACACATCATCATCATACTTACCCCGACAGGTAAGCCGATGGTGCTGTACAAGAGTGCCAAACTATATTGAAGGGCTTACCACTGGTAAGCCCTTTTTATTTTTGTAAATAAGCAACTATGAACGCTGTAAAACTGCGCATCGCTATCCAGAAATCAGGCCGCCTTTATGAAGATTCAACTAAGCTCCTCAAAGAATGCGGGATCGACCTGCGGAATGTAAAAGACAGGTTGAAAACAGAGTCCGACAATTTCCCCCTTGAAGTGTTTTTCCTGCGGGACGACGATATTCCCCAGTACGTAGAAGACGGTGTGGCCGATATCGGTATCGTAGGAGAGAATGTCCTGCTGGAAAAGAACAAGCTGGCAGAAGTGGTGGAAAAGCTCGGCTTCGGCAAATGCCGCCTCTCTGTAGCCATTCCCCGTAGTGAGGAATACAAGGGCGTTACATCCCTTGAAGGCAAACGCATTGCCACCAGTTACCCCTTCCTGGTCCGTGAGTTCCTGAAGAAGAACCTGGTGAACGCAGAGATCCATGAGATCAGCGGTTCTGTAGAAATTGCTCCCGGCATCGGCCTGGCTGATGTGGTGGCCGACCTGGTCAGCAGTGGCGGCACCCTGTTCATGAACGGCCTTAAAGAGGTGGAAACCATCCTCCAGTCGCAGGCCGTACTGATCCGCAACAACCGGCTTACTGAAGCCCAGCAGCAACTGCTGGATAAGCTCCTGTTCCGTATCCGTGCCGTGAAAAAAGCACAGCGTACCAAATATGTACTGCTCAACGCGCCCAATGAAAAGCTGGCTGAGATCATCGCCCTGCTGCCCGGTATGAAAAGCCCTACTGTACTGCCACTGGCCGAAGCCGGCTGGAGCAGCGTACACAGCGTGCTGAGCGAAGACACTTTCTGGGATATCATTGAGCAACTGAAAGGCGCCGGCGCCCAGGGGATCCTGGTAGTGCCTATCGAAAAAATGATCATCTAAGGGTCAACCCCTAAAATTGACAGTATGAAAATCTATACTAATCCCGGGCGTGATCAGTGGCCTGCCCTCCTGCAGCGGCCGGTAGCCGATGCCTTTACGCTGGAGCAGTCGGTCCGCAATGTTTTGCAGGCCGTGAAAACGGGCGGTGATGCGGCTGTGCGGCAGTTCACCGAACAATTTGATACAGTAACTATCGATACCCTGCAGGTAGATCCATCCGCTTTCCAGGCAGCAGAAGCAGTGCTGAGCCCTGCATTGAAAGCTGCTATTGAGCAGGCCCGCCAGAATATTGAGACCTTCCACCGGCAGCAGCTCAGCGGGCCGGAGAAGATCAGCACCATGCCCGGCGTTACCTGCTGGCGCAAAAGCGTGGGCATTGAAAAAGTAGGACTCTATATTCCAGGCGGTACGGCGCCGCTGTTCTCCACCATCCTGATGCTGGCCGTGCCTGCCGTGCTGGCCGGCTGCAAAGAGATTGTACTCTGCTCGCCTCCCGGAAAGGATGGACAGCTGCACCCCGCCATCCTCTATGCCGCGCGTTTAACAGGCATCACCAAAGTTTTCCGCATTGGTGGCGTACAGGCCATTGCCGCTTTGGCCTATGGTACGGAATCAGTACCCAGGGTCTATAAATTGTTTGGACCGGGCAACCAGTTTGTCACCTGCGCCAAACAGCTGGTACAGCAGGAAGGGCTGGCTATTGATATGCCCGCCGGTCCCAGTGAGGTGGCGGTCTATGCAGATGAAACCGCCCATCCAGCCTATGTGGCGGCCGATCTGCTCAGCCAGGCCGAACATGGCGTAGACAGCCAGGTACTGCTGGTAGCCAGCTCCCGGTCGATGCTGGAAGCTGTTCAGCAGGAGCTGGCTAAACAACTGGCCGTGCTGCCCCGCGCAGCCCTGGCCGAAAAGGCCCTTGCCAACAGTACCCTGATTGTAATGGACAATACTGCCAACGCTATGGACCTGCTCAATGAATATGCTGCCGAGCACCTGATCCTGAGCTGCGCCAATGCCAGTGAACTGGCGGCGCAGGTTGTCAATGCCGGTTCTGTTTTCCTGGGGCATTATTCTCCGGAAAGCGTGGGCGATTATGCCAGCGGCACCAATCACACCCTGCCTACCAACGGGTATGCCCGTGCCTACAGTGGCGTGAGCGTTGACAGCTTTGTGCGCAAGATCACCTTCCAGGAACTGACACCGGAAGGCCTGCAGCAGATTGGATCAACAGTCATGGAGATGGCCACAGCCGAAGGGCTGGAAGCTCATGCCAATGCTGTGCGTATCCGGTTGCAGGCTTAATGAATGGCAGCACTATTCAACAATCTTTAATTTTCTGATAGTATGAGTTTCGATATCAACAACCTCCTTCGGCCCAATATCAAAAACCTGGTACCTTATTCCTCTGCCCGCGATGAGTTCAAAGGCGAGGCCAGCGTTTTCCTGGATGCCAATGAAAACAGCTATGGCTCCCCGCTGATGAAATGGTATAACCGCTATCCTGATCCTTTGCAGAAAAAAGTGAAGGCTAAGCTCAGCGAGGTAAAGGGCGTACCGGCTGATAATATCTTTATCGGCAATGGCAGCGATGAATGCATTGATGTGCTGATCCGTGCTTTTTGTGAGCCGGGAGTAGATAATATTATTATCTGTCCGCCTACTTACGGCATGTACGAAGTAAGCGCTAATATCAATGATGTGGCTGTAAAGAAAGTGCCGCTCACGCCGCAGTTCCAGCTGGATCTTCCCGCTATTGAGGAAGCGGTGGATGATAATACAAAGATCATCTTCCTGTGTTCGCCCAATAATCCTACCGGCAACTCCCTGTACCGTGAGGATATTGAACTGGTGCTGAACAATTATTTCGGACTGGTGGTGCTGGATGAAGCCTATATCAATTTCTCCCGCTTCCGTTCGTTCACACAGGAACTGGAAGATTATCCCGGCCTGGTAGTGATGCAGACCCTGAGCAAAGCCTGGGGGCTGGCAGCCCTGCGGGTAGGATTGGCCTTTGCCTCCGAAGAGATCATCAACGTGATGAACAAGATCAAGCCGCCGTATAATATCAACCAGGCTTCACAGGACCTGGTGCTGCAAGCGCTGGAAGAAGTAGGCATGGTGAATGATATGATCAAGGAAATAGTATCCCAGCGGGATGAGCTGGCCAAAGCGCTTTCCGGCCTGTCTGTAGTGCAGCAGATCTATCCTTCCGATGCCAATTTCCTGCTGGTGCAGGTAACGGATGCCAGAGGCATTTACAATTACCTGCTGGACAAAGGCATCGTGGTGCGGGACCGCAGTTCCGTCACCCTCTGTGAAGGCTGTCTGCGGATCACTATAGGTACAGCAGCGGAAAATGCAAAGCTGGTAAAGGCGTTGGGGGAGTTTGCGTGATTAGGTTTTGAGGGTTGTGAGGCTGCTGTGCAGAAGTTTTGCGAATAATCTCCTGAATTTTTTCCGGGATATTTTGGGAAGAATGGTTTATGATATTAGTTATTTGAATTGCTTATTTTGCAGCGGTTCAATTATTTTGTAGAACTAACAGGGAGCATAAAGTGAAATCTTATGATCTATGCAGGAAGCTGAACTTAAGAAATATTTGTTATCCTGTTTTCCAAGGGAAAATGAAAAGTGCGACTGGAAGGAATTCAAGTCACTCAAGCACTCTATATTGTCCCATGAAGGCAATGATATAGTTTCTTATGTGTCCGCTATTTCCAATATGAAAGGTGGACATCTGGTGGTAGGTGTTGCGGATCTCACCCTGGAAATCATAGGAATTCAGGACTTTCACGTCTATAATGATCAATCCATCATACTAAAGCTTTTAAAGGAATGCCTGAATTTAAACGAAGATGGGTTGGAGGTGGAGGAATTTACCACGAATGATACAAATAAAACTGTTTGGGTAATTCATATTCCCAGGCACCTGTACAGGCTTCCCGTGTATGCTCATAAAAAGGCCTGGCAACGCGTTGGGGACAGTTTGGTAGAAATGACATCTTCACGTCTTGACGCAATTATTAATGAGGTTCGGATCTCAGAAGATTGGACTGCTGCAGTCATTCCTGACGCAACTATCTCCGATCTGGATGAGATGGCTATTGTTAAAGCAAGGGATGAATTTAAAAAAAGAGTACCCAAATACGCCATAGAGGTTGATAGCTGGAATAACACGAAGTTTCTGGATAAGGCAAAGTTGACAATTAAAGGGAGAATTACCCGAACTGCATTGTTGCTTTTAGGAAAAGAGGAGGCTGAGCATTATTTAGGTTCCTTTGTTAAAATACGATGGAATCTTAAGACAGTAGAAAATCAGGATAAGGACTTTGAAATATTTTCCATCCCTTTTATTTTGAACGTCGATAACGTTTATAATAAGATCCGTAATCTGAAGTACAGATATTTACGGCCCGGAACTTTATTTCCTGATGAAGTATTACGGTATGATCCATTTACTATCCGTGAGCTGTTAAATAATGCTATTGCCCATCAGGATTATGTAAAGAAAGCAAGAATTAATGTTGTTGAGTTTGAAGATGATCACTTAGTGTTTTCCAATTATGGAGCATTTCTTCCAAAGTCTATAAATGATGTCGTTTTAAGGGATACCCCTGAAGAGGTTTATCGCAACCCTTTCCTGGTTGAGGCGATGAAAAACCTTGATATGATTGAAACCCAGGGAGGTGGTATCAGGAAGGTGTTCAATTTGCAACGCCTTCGGTTTTTTCCAATGCCTGACTATGATCTTTCAGATGGTAAAGTAAAGGTGACGATAACAGGCAAAGTGCTGAGTGAGGATTTTGCCAATATTCTTATTCAAAATCCAGCCCTTACGCTGGAAAACATTATCCTGCTCGATAAAGTTCAAAAAAAGGACGCACTAACTGATGATGATCTTAAGCTTCTGCGGAGGTTAGGCTTTGTAGAAGGAAGAAAACCTGCTATCTATCTGTCTTTTAAACTTGTTGAGTCAGTCAATGATGAAATTTTAAAAAGAGAATATATAGCTAATCGTAGTTTTGACGATGACCATTTTAAACGCATGATTGTGCAATATTTGACCAAATTTGGTGCAACGAAGCGAAATGCTATCGATGGTTTAATTATTCCAAAGCTATCGATTGCCTTAACTGAAATACAGAAAAAGGCAAAAGTTACTAACCTGCTTTCTGCTCTTAGAATGGAGAACAGGATTAAGGTTTCAGCTTATGGTACTTGGGAATTGGTTTAAACGAGTTTTAAACGTTTTAAATGAGTTTTTAAACGAGTTTTAAACGAGTTTTTACATTTTGAGTCTGTATTTTATTGATTATCAGTTTGTTTTTTGTTTATTTAATGAGTTGTTTTTTTGAAATTTTTTATGAAAAGAGTTCTATTCATCGACCGGGACGGTACGCTGATCAATGAAGCGCCGCCCACTTATCAGTTGGATTCCTTCGATAAACTGACCTTTTATCCCCAGATGTTTGAATACATGGGCCGGATTGCCCGTGAATTTGATTATGAGCTGGTGATGGTCACCAACCAGGACGGTCTGGGCACGGAAGCCTTTCCCGAAGATACTTTCTGGCCCCTGCACAACCTGGTGATGAAAAGCCTGGAAGGCGAGGGCATCCGTTTCAGCGACGTGCTGATAGACCGCTCCTTCCCCAAGGACAACCTGCCCACCCGCAAGCCCGGTATCGGCATGCTGACAAAATACATCGACAATCCCGAGTACGACCTGGAGAACTCCTACGTCATCGGGGACCGCATCACCGATGTACAGCTGGCCAAGAACCTGGGCTGCCAGGCCATCTGGCTCAACAGTGACGCCAGCCTGGGCGCTAAAGAGATCAACGACCAGCTCTCCGAACTGCAGCATGTCATTGCCCTGGAATCCACCCGCTGGAGCGAGATCTATGAATTCCTGCGGCTCGGCCTGCGCCAGGTAGTGCATGAACGCAATACCAATGAAACGCAGATCAAGATAGAACTGAATATTGATGGCCGTGGCAAGGCAAGGATCGTGACCGGCCTGGGCTTTTTTGACCATATGCTGGAACAGATAGCCAGGCATGGCAAGATGGACCTGACGATCCGCGCCAATGGCGACCTGCACATTGACGAACACCATACCATCGAGGATACGGGTATCGCGCTGGGTGAAGCTTTTGCGCAGGCCCTGGCCGACAAAAGAGGTATGGAGCGCTATGGCTTTGCCCTCCCCATGGATGAGGCTGATGCCAAAGTGCTGATTGATTTTGGCGGTCGCAACTGGATAGTATGGAATGCCGAATTCAAACGGGAAAGGATCGGGGAGATGCCTACAGAAATGTTCTTCCATTTCTTCAAATCCTTCTCCGACGCCGCCCGCTGCAACCTCAATATCGAATGCCATGGCGATAATGAACACCATAAGATAGAAGCTATCTTCAAGGCCTTCGCCAAAGCCATCCGCATGGCGGTGAAGCGCGATCCGCTGAGCAATTACCTGCCCAGCACCAAAGGCGTACTGTAAATATGCTCACGACCCGCTCGCCGGAAGCGGGCGGGTCATGAGCATATTGCCTACGGCGAAGTACCACAGCTATCCATCAGGCTAATACATCCTGCCACTCCTTCACCTTGTCAAAAGTTGCCTTGGCGAAGGGGCAAAGGGGGATGATGCTCATCTGGTGTTCGCGGGCGTATTCTACCGAGGCCTGGACCATCAGTTTGCCCACGCCTTTACCAGAAAGTGACGGATCTACCTCGGTATGCTCAATGATCATTTTATTATCAGCAGGTTTGGTATACACCATCTCTGCCAGTACCTGGCCGTCCTGTTCTACGTAAAATGCCCCTTTACCGCCGATTGTCTTGTGTTGTACCTGCATGATGTAATTGGTTGGTGAAATAAAAAATGGCTGATCCCGGAAATTTATTTGGTCGTTTCAGATTTGCTCAGCACTTTTGTAAAGATATGAATACGCAACAAATCAATATGCAGTGGTGGTGGCATACAAACTCTAAACGGGGCTTGTAGCACTACTGTTGTGTGTTGAACACTATATTCAGGCCCCGATGTATATCGGGGCTTTTTTATTTAGCTAACCCCGGTCTCCCAGCCGGGGGCCGGTTGAAAAAGGAATACTAACAAGATGAAAAAAATTGCCCTTCAGACAAATTGCAAAAAGATGCTGGCGGACGTGTATACGCCCGTAGGCATTTACCTCCGGGTGCGCGACCGGTTCCGTGATACGGTCCTCCTGGAAAGCACCGATCACCATGCCGCCGACAACAGCTATTCTTTTATCTGCATCAATGCCATTGCCGGAATGGAGATCAGTTCCACCCGTCAGCTGGAATTGAAATACCCGGGACAGCCGCCCGAAAAAATGCCCATCGGTAATGTGCAGGACGTGCCGCAGTTGCTCTGGGATTTTATGGAGCGCTTTGAAGTGAAGCCGGGCGCAGCAAAAGAAACGCGTTTTGCCCAGGGCCTCTATGGCTACACTACTTTTGATGCGGTCCAGTTCTTTGATACCATACAACTCAGGTCAGGCGCCTCGGTTCCCGAGATCCCGTTCATGCGCTACCGCCTGTATCAGTATGTGATCGCTATCAATCACTACAAGGATGAGCTGTTCCTCTGTGAGAACAGTATCTCCGGTGTGGAAAGCGATCTGGCCGTAGTGGAATCCCTGATCCGCAGCAAGGATGTGCCCACCTATCCCTTCCAGGCACAGGGTGAAGAGCAGAGCAATATGACCGATGAGGCCTATCGCCAGATGGTGAGCAAGGGTATTGCCCACTGTTTCCGGGGTGATGTGTTCCAGATAGTGCTCAGCAGGCGCTTCCAGCAGGGCTTTACCGGTGATGAGTTCAATGTATACCGCGCCTTGCGCAGCATCAATCCCTCTCCCTACCTTTTCTTTTTTGATTATGGCGATTATAAGCTGATGGGCTCTTCGCCTGAATCCCAACTGGTGATCCAGCAGGGCAGGGCCGTAGTGCATCCTATTGCCGGTACTTTCAAAAGGACCGGTGATGATATAGTAGACCGCGAGGCGGCCGCCCGTTTGCTGCAGGATGCCAAGGAAAATGCTGAGCATGTGATGCTGGTAGACCTGGCCCGTAATGACCTCAGCAGGCTCTGTGATGATGTGGAAGTGGCCCAGTATCGCCAGGTGCAGTACTACAGTCATGTCATTCACCTGGTCAGCGAGGTGGAAGGCAGGGTGAGGCAAGGAGCCAATCCTTTTGAACTGGTGGCCAAGACCTTCCCGGCCGGCACGCTGAGCGGCGCGCCCAAGTTCAAGGCCATGGAACTGATTGATGCCTTTGAGCCCACAGCCCGCAGCTATTATGGCGGGGCCATCGGCTTCATGGGCTTTGACGGCAGCTGCAATCATGCCATCATGATCCGCACTTTCTTCAGCAAGCAGAATACCCTGTACTACCAGGCCGGCGCGGGTGTGGTAGCGGCCAGTCAGCCGGAAAGTGAACTGCAGGAAGTGAATAACAAACTCGGTGCGCTGAAAAAAGCCATCGTTTTTGCAGAAGAGATCGCGGGATAAAAGCAGTGAAATGGGACGAACCAAAAGGCTTTCGGTTTTGGGCGGTATATCCCTAGTTCGTCAAGCATGTTTTCGGGCTGACGCCAGGTACACCTCTAAAAGTTCAACAGTGTCCGGCAGCAAGTCCCTGGTTCGCCCAAAGCCATCGGTTCACGGCAACAGTTCTTTGGTTCGTCCATAGTTTTTTTGCCTGACGATAGGGGCTCGTTTAAAGGTCCATCGGTGTCCGGCAGCAAGTCCCGGGTTCATCCAAAAGCCATCGATTCACGGCAACAGTTCTTTGGTTCGTCCCAAAATGTTTTCGGCTTTTCCAATTTGGTTCGTCCAAAAAAATAAAAGGTTTACATACAACAGTATAACTAAAATAATAACAGTGCCTAAAATACTCGTCTTCGATAACTACGATTCTTTCACCTACAACCTGGTGCACCTGGTAGAAAAGATCCTGCACCAGCGGGTGGATGTTTTCCGCAACGACCAGCTACCGCTGGAAAAAGTACAGGCCTATGATAAGATCATCTTATCACCCGGCCCCGGCATCCCGGAAGAGGCGGGCCTGTTGCTGCCCCTGATCAGGGAGTATGCCGCCAGTAAATCCATCCTGGGCGTATGTCTCGGCCACCAGGCCATCGGCGAGGCTTTTGGCGGTACCCTTGTTAATCTCAGTACGGTATACCATGGCGTTGCTACGCCGGTGTCCGTGATTGAGCGCGATCCGACGCCGGGCAGGGACCTGTTTGCCGGTCTGCCGGACCAGCTGGAAGTGGGCCGCTACCACAGCTGGGTAGTGAGCGACAAAGATTTTCCCCAGGACCTCCGCATCACAGCCCGCGATGACAACGGTTTTGTGATGGCCCTCCAGCACAGGACCTATGATGTGCTGGGAGTACAGTTCCACCCGGAAAGCGTGCTGACCCCCAGAGGCGAGCAGCTGCTGAGGAACTGGTTGAAGTATTAATCCCCACCTGATCAAGTAAAGAGCAATGAAAAAAATACTGCAATTATTATTCGAACATAAATCCCTGCCCAGGGCCATTGCCAAAGAAGCACTGGTGAATATCGGCCGGGGCGTTTATAATGAACATGAGGTCACTGCCTTCATGACCGTTTACCTGATGCGGAGCATCACCATTGAAGAGCTGCAGGGCTTTCGGGATGCACTGCTGGAACTCTGCGTACCCGTGAGTTTTAATGGCCACCAGACCATTGATATTGTGGGTACGGGCGGTGATGGCAAGAACACTTTTAATATTTCTACCCTGGCTTGTTTTATTGTGGCCGGCACAGGCCAGAAGGTCTCCAAACATGGTAATTACGGCGCCTCATCCATCAGCGGGGCCAGCAATGTGATGGAGCAGCTGGGCTATCGTTTCAAGAACGATCAGAGCCTGCTGCAACGTGAGGTGGAAGAAAGCAATATCTGCTTCCTGCATGCCCCCCTGTTCCATCCGGCCCTGAAGACCGTAGGTCCTATCCGGAAGAACCTGGGTATGCGTACTTTCTTTAATATGCTGGGACCCATGGTGAATCCTGCTTTCCCCCGCTTCCAGCTGGTAGGGGTGTATAGCCTGGAGATGGCGCGCATCTACAATTACCTGCTGCAGCAGACCGAGCAGGCTTTTACCATCATCCATAGCCTGGATGGGTATGATGAGATATCGCTTACCAATGATACCAAAGTGATCAACAACCAGGGCGAAAGGATCATGACGCCGGAACAGCTGGGCAAGCGCGCAGTGCAGCCGGTAGATATCTATGGCGGCAACAGCGTAGAAGAGGCGGCCAAACTGTTTGTGAAGATCCTGAAAGGGGAGGGCAGCTGGGCGCAGCATGCCGTGGTGCTGGCCAATGCGGCCATGGCGCTGCATTGCACGGGCAATCATCCCAGCTACGAGGCGGCGTATGCTGCTGCGGTAGAGAGCCTGGAAAGCGGAAGGGCCTACCAGGCGCTCAACAAACTGGTGAGCCTGCAATAGTTTGCAGAAGGCCCTTGCTGTCAGGCAGTCTGAGTAAAACTCTTCACTGCGTAATTGAACAGGACCTTGTCAAACCAGCTGAGCCAATGAATACATTGTTGGAACGAACCAAACAGCAACGCACCGAACAGCGCACAACAATAACGAACAGAACCATGAATATTCTCGATACCATCATTGCACAGAAAGAACTGGAAGTGGCCGAACGAAAAGCGCTGACGCCGCAGGAAGCTCTGGAAAAGCAGGCTGGCTTTGCCCGGCCGGTCCTTTCCCTGAAACAGTTCCTGCTGGACCCCGCCAGGACGGGCATTATAGCCGAGTTCAAAAGAAAATCGCCCTCCAAAGGCATCATCAACGGGGATGCGGATGTGGTGACTGTCACCAGTGCCTATGCCCGCTATGGCGCATCGGGACTGTCTGTCCTGACGGATACTGAATTTTTTGGTGGCAGTACTAAAGACCTGGTGCTGGCCCGCGTGAATAATATCCCGATATTGCGAAAAGATTTCATCATTGATGAGTACCAGATCACGGAAGCCAGGGCCATGGGCGCCGATGTGATACTCCTGATTGCTGCCTGCCTGACACCGGCAGTAGTCAAAAGGCTGGCGGCCTTTGCCAATAGCCTGGGACTGGAAGTATTGCTGGAGCTGCATGACGAGGAGGAACTGGAGCATATCTGTCCGGAAACAGGATTGGTGGGGATCAATAACCGGAACCTGAAGACCTTTACCGTGGACATTGACCGGAGCCTGCGTATGGCGGAACAGCTGCCGGCCGGCAAGGTAAAGATTGCGGAGAGCGGTATCAGTGATCCGGCTACCATCCGGTTATTCCGGGAAAATGGGTTCCATGGTTTCCTGGTAGGGGAAAATTTCATGAAATCGCCCGACCCGGGCAAAGCATTTGCCGATTTTGTTGATCAGCTGTCCTGATGACCGGGAAGAAAAAAGGGGCTGACTCCCCCGATTGCCTGCCTGCCAACTTATCAACTGAACAAGGTAGCTTTGCGCCTGGTTAACACAAACACTTAAAATCCGAATAGCATGAGAGTTAAGGTATGCGGTATGACCCAGCAGGAACAGGTAGAGGCACTGGCCGGTCTCGGGGTCACTTTTGCAGGTTTTATCTTTTATCCCAAAAGTCCGCGGTATGTGTTCAAGCATATGACCACCACCCAGATCCGCAAGGAGAACAACATCAACAAAGTGGGTGTATTTGTGAACGCCACTATCGAGGAAGTGCTGCATATGGTAGATGAGTGCCGCCTGCATATTGTCCAGCTGCATGGTGATGAGTCGCCCAAGTATTGCGAGAAGATCGCAGATTATGTGTCGGTGGTCAAGGCTTTCCGCCTCAGTGACAATGATAGTGTGGAATGGATGATCCGGCCCTACATGGATGTCTGTGATATGTTCATGTTTGATACCATGGGCGTGGGGTATGGCGGCACCGGTAAAAAATTTGACTGGAGCGTACTCAAAGACCAGACCATCGGCAAACCTTTTTTTCTCAGCGGCGGTATTGAACCGGATGATGACGTACAGCTCAAACTGTTTGAGCAGGAACCCGTAGCCAAAGCGCTATTTGCCATTGACATCAACAGCAAATTCGAGACCAGTCCGGGCGTTAAGGACCTGAAACTGATCCGCGAGTTTGTTGACAAAGTGAAATAATAATTTTTAAAGCACATGTCCCAGACAACATACCAGCAACCCGACCAGCAGGGGTATTACGGAAAATTCGGCGGGGCCTATATCCCTGAAATGCTGCACCCCAATGTGGAGGAGCTGAAGGCCCAATACCTGAATATCATGGCTGATCCCGGTTTCCGGGAAGAATACCATTCTTTATTGCGTGATTATGTAGGCAGGCCCACGCCCCTGTATTTTGCAGAACGGCTCAGCCAGCGCTACAATACCCGCATCTTTCTCAAAAGAGAAGATCTCTGCCATACCGGCGCCCATAAGGTCAACAATACCGTAGGGCAGATCCTGCTGGCCCGCAGGCTCGGCAAAAAACGCATCATTGCCGAAACCGGCGCCGGTCAGCATGGCGTGGCCACGGCTACCGTCTGCGCTCTCAAAGGCATGGAATGTATTGTTTATATGGGGGAGAAGGATATTGAGCGGCAGGCGCCCAACGTAGCCCGTATGCGCATGCTGGGCGCTACCGTGGTGCCCGCTACCAGCGGCAGCAAAACCCTCAAGGATGCTACCAATGAAGCTATCCGCGACTGGATCAACAATCCCGTGGATACCCATTATATTATCGGCTCGGTAGTTGGTCCCCATCCTTATCCGGATATGGTGGCCCGCTTCCAGAGTGTGATCAGCGAAGAGGTCCGCAAACAGCTGAAAGAAAAAACTGGCAGCGAACTGCCTACCCATGTCCTCGCCTGTGTAGGTGGCGGCAGCAATGCAGCCGGCGCCTTCTATCATTTCCTGGATGAGCTGTCCGTGAAACTGGTAGCCGTGGAAGCCGCCGGTCATGGCGTCAGCAGCGGGCTCAGCGCCGCTACCACCCAGCTGGGAACACCCGGCGTGCTGCATGGCAGCAAGAGCCTGGTGATGCAGACGGAAGACGGACAGGTGGTGGAACCGCATAGTATTTCCGCCGGCCTGGACTATCCCGGTATTGGCCCGCTGCATGCCAACCTCTATAAAAGCGGCAGGGGCATTTTCCTCAGCGCTACCGACCAGCAGGCGCTGGATGCCGCTTTCCAGCTCTGCACACTGGAAGGCATTATTCCCGCACTGGAATCAGCACATGCCCTGGCGGCCATCCCTGAGCTGAAACTGACCCCGGCCGATACAGTGGTGCTCTGTCTCTCCGGCCGCGGCGATAAAGACCTGGCCACCTATATGAAAGCAATGGGCCTTTAAACCATAACCATTACCATGAGCAGGTTACAACAACTCTTTGATACCAAAAAGAACAACGTACTGAACGTGTACTGCACAGCCGGTTATCCGCAGCTGGACAGCACCCTAACCATTATACGGGCTTTGCAGGACAGCGGGGCCGACCTGGTAGAACTGGGCATGCCCTATAGTGATCCCCTGGCGGACGGGCCTGTGATCCAGGCCAGCAGCAGCGTGGCCCTGAACAATGGCATGACCATCAAAAAACTACTGGAACAATTGCAGGGGTTTCGCAAACAGGTACAATTACCGGTTATCCTGATGGGTTATATGAACCCCATCCTGCAATACGGCTTTGAAAAATTCTGTGCGGATGCCGCAGCAGCCGGGGTGGACGGGCTGATCCTGCCCGACCTGCCCGAATACGAATTTGAAACGGAATACGGTCCCATCATCAAAGCGCATGGGCTGGATTTCATTTTCCTGGTCACGCCGGAGACTTCGGCAGAAAGGGTACGCAGGCTGGATGCGTTAAGCACCGGTTTTCTCTATGCCGTTTCTTCTTCCTCCACTACCGGGAGCGAGAAGGATATGAGCAAGGTGGATGCTTATCTGCAACGCCTGCAGGGTATGCAGCTGAAGAACCCGGTACTGGTGGGTTTTGGTATCAGGGACCGGCCCAGTTTTGAAGCGGCCTGTCAGCATGCCAACGGCGCTATCATTGGCAGCGCCTTTGTCAAGGCGCTGGAAGGCGCCACCGATGTAGCTCAGGCGACAACGGCCTTTGTCAAGGGGATTGTTATTAAAAATTAAATTATAGTAAGGTGTCGTTAACCATTGTAAAATACAACGCGGGCAATATCCAGTCGGTCCTCTATGCCCTGGAAAGGATTGGCGTAGAAGCCGTGGTCACGGATGATCATGAGGCTATCCGCACAGCCAGCAAAGTGATCTTTCCCGGTGTGGGCGAGGCCAGCAGCGCCATGCGCTACCTGCGGGAGCGGGGGCTGGACCAGGTCCTGAAAAGCCTGGAGCAGCCTGTTCTGGGCATCTGCCTGGGTATGCAGCTGATGTGCGCCTATAGTGAAGAAAATGATACGGATTGCCTGGGGATTTTTGATGAGCAGGTCCGTCTCTTTCGTCCCGGTCAGCCTTCCGGTGCTGCCCTGGCGGCAGAAGCCGCCGCCAGCAGGGAAGGATTGCTGCCTGCCGGTGATGGCGGTAGCTTTGGCGTGGCCCCGGTGCTGAAAGTGCCGCAGATAGGCTGGAACTCGGCCTATAACCTGCAAACGCCGCTGTTCAAAGATATACCTGAGGACAGCTATTTTTATTTTGTACATGGCTACTACGCTGCAATCGGTGAGCATACCATTGCCACTACCGATTATGTACAACCGTACAGTGCCGCCCTGCATAAGGGAAATTTCTACGGGGCGCAGTTCCACCCCGAGAAAAGCGCCCGGTGGGGCGAGCAGCTGATCAGGAATTTCCTGGCTATTTAAAGCGAGGTCCATCTATCAGCGGGCAGACCCCAGTCGCTCGCCTCCGGCGAGTGACGATGATTCTGTCGCCTCCGGCGACTAACAGCGGCCCGCTACAGCAAAAGCTTTAGTCAGCCGCTAACAAAACACAGTCATATAAACAATTCATAGCACAAATGGAGATCATTCCCGCCATAGACATCATAGACGGCAAATGTGTCCGCCTCACCCAGGGCGATTATAGCCAGCAGACCATCTACAATGAAAATCCACTGGAAGTGGCAAAAGAATTTGAAGATGCAGGCCTTCGCCGCCTGCACCTGGTAGACCTGGATGGCGCCAAAGCCGGCGCTGTAAAGAACTGGAAAGTGCTGGAAGCCATTGCGGGCAAGACCGGAATGGTGATTGATTTTGGTGGCGGCATCAAGACTGCCAAAGATGTGGACATTGTATTGAACTCCGGCGCAGCGCTGGCCACCGTGGGCAGCATTGCCGTAAAGGATGCTGATCTGTTCACCAGCTGGCTGCAAGAGTATGGTGCGGATAAGTTCCTCCTGGGGGCGGATGTGAAGGACGAAAAAATTGCCGTTGGCGGCTGGCTGGAAACCACTGATCTGTGGATCTATGATTTCCTGCAGCAATACATTGACAAAGGCGTACAGCAGGTGTTCTGCACTGATGTCAGCAAGGACGGACTGCTCCAGGGACCTTCCCTGGATCTCTATAAAAATATCCTCGGCAAATTCCCTGCGCTGCATTTTATAGCCAGTGGCGGTGTCAGCAATATGGCGGATGTGGAAGCCCTGGCGGAAATCGGCTGTAAAGGCGTGATCATTGGCAAGGCCATTTATGAAGGAAGGATATCCCTGAAAGAACTGGTGAACCAACGGACATTTTAACTATCTCCCAAAAAACGATCCATGCTCTGTAAAAGAATTATTCCCTGCCTGGATATCAAGGACGGCAGAACGGTGAAAGGAACCAATTTCGTGAACCTGCGTGATGCCGGCGACCCGGTGGAACTGGGTGCTTTGTACGCACAGCAGGGTGCCGATGAACTGGTGTTCCTGGATATTACCGCCACCAATGAAAAAAGAAAGACCCTGCGCGAACTGGTGAACCGCATTGCGCACCATATCAATATCCCCTTCACCGTAGGTGGTGGGATCAGCAGTGTGGAAGATGTAAGCCTGCTGCTCCAGAACGGGGCCGACAAGATCTCCGTCAATACGGCTGCTTTCAGGAACCCGGCCCTGATCGGCGAACTGGCCCGTGAATTCGGCAGCCAGTGCGTTGTGCTGGCCATTGATACCCGCCAGGAAGAAGACGGGGAATGGTATGTATACCTGAATGGGGGCAGGCTGAAGACCGATACCAAATGTACCGACTGGGCCCGGCAGGGGGTAGACCTGGGCGCCGGCGAGATCCTGCTCACCTCTATGAACCATGACGGTACCAAAAAGGGGTTTGCCCTGGATATTACCCGGCAACTGGCGGAAACCCTGCCTGTACCGGTGATTGCCAGCGGCGGCGGCGGCGCTATGGAGCATTTTGTGGATGTTTTTGAAGCGGGCAAGGCCGATGCGGCGCTGGCTGCCAGTATCTTTCACTTTAAAGAGATCTCCATTCCGGAATTAAAAGGATATTTGCAGCAACAAAACATAACCATCAGGCCTGTATGATCTACCTGGTCCTCTTCCTTTTAGGCTTCTCTATTGTCCTGGTCAACTATATCAACAATAAACGGTCGGACAGGATGCGCCACCGGCGGGAGCGCCTGGAAGAAAAACAGCAGGAGCTGCTGGACCGGCTGCGGCAACAGAAGGAAGCCGATGAACAGCCTGATGATCCATCAAAAAATCAAGCGCAACAATGATCAAGATCGATTTCAAGAAATATGCTGACGGCCTGGCGCCGGCGGTGATCCAGGATTTCAAGACCCAGAAAGTGCTGATGCTGGGTTTTATGAACGAGGAAGCCCTGGCAAAAACAGTGTCTGAAGGCAAGGTCACTTTTTTCAGTCGCAGCAAACAGCGGCTCTGGACCAAGGGCGAGGAAAGCGGTAACCACCTGCTGGTGAAAGAGGTCCTGTCTGACTGCGATAACGATACCCTGCTCATCAAGGCCCAGCCCCTGGGACCTACCTGCCATACCGGCGCTGATACCTGCTGGAGTGAACGCAACCATTCTGAAGATTTTCTCTTCTACCTGGAAGATATCATTGAGCTGCGCAAAAAAAGTACGGAAGGGAAATCCTATGTCCGTGATCTTTTTGCCAGGGGTATCAATAAAGTGGCGCAAAAGGTTGGTGAGGAAGCGGTTGAACTGGTCATAGAGGCCAAGGACAATAACGAGGAGCTTTTCCTCAATGAAGCGGCCGATCTCCTGTTCCACTATTTGCTGCTGCTGAATGCAAAAGGGCATAATCTGCAGCAGGTGCTGGACATCCTGAAAGCACGTCATTCAAAATAGGGATCGCAGGTAAAACAGCTCAGTTACTATAACAGGGCGTTCCGGCCGGGAATAACAATAGTGAAGCGGCAAATAAAAATTATACAGATGAAAAAGTTGTTGTTGGCGGGCCTGCTTTTGCCCGCATTCGGCTGGGCTCAGCAGGGATTCCTGATCAAAGGCCAGGTGACCGGGGTGCCCGATAAAGCCGTGGTATCTCTTTCGGATGCCAATGTCCCTACTGATACCCTGGCCAGGGCCGTGATCAAAGGGGGCGTATTTGAATTGAAAGGGCTGATCAAAGAGCCCAACCTGTACATGCTCAACTTTGACGGCGCCCAGAAGAAAACCGTGCTGTTCATGGGAAATGAACAGTTGACCGTGAAAGGCAGTGCAGATAATATGCGCGCGCTGGAGATAAAGGGCTCGGCCATTCACCAGGACTTCCAGGAAATGCAACAGACCTTTGATCCTTTGTTTGTGACTGTCAACCAGCAGGCCGCAGCGCTCAACGGCAATCCGGGAGCGGGGGAGAATGATTCCCTGATGCTGGCCTACAAACAACAGGTGGCTGTTATACAAACGGCCATGGATCAGTTCATCAGCAATAAAAGAGCTTCTCCTGTAGCTGCTTTCCTGATGGTGATCAGCTTCCAGATGGAACAGGATGGAGAGCGGCTGGAAAAGCGTTACGTACAGCTCACACCCACTGTGCAGCAGGGTTTTTTTGGCAAGCTGATGAAAGAACAGCTTGACAACAGGAATGTGGCTGCTATAGGTTCACAGGCAATCGACTTTACACAAAACGATCCGGAGGGTAAACCCGTTTCACTGGCTGCCTACCGGGGTAAATATGTGCTGGTAGATTTCTGGGCCAGCTGGTGCGGCCCCTGCCGTATGGAAAACCCCAACGTAGTACTCGCTTATAAAAAGTTCAGCAATAAGAATTTTACCATACTGGGCGTTTCGCTGGACAGGGAGAAAGCCGCCTGGGTGCAGGCTATTGAGGAAGACCAGCTTACCTGGACACATGTCAGCGACCTGCAATACTGGAACAATGAAGTGGCCAGGGCCTACAAAGTGGAAGGCATACCCCAGAACTTCCTGATAGATCCCAACGGTAAAATAGTAGCCAAAAACCTTCGTGGCGAACAATTGCAAGCAAAGCTCTGCGAACTGCTGGGCTGTAATTAACAGGCATGAAAATACTGATCACCGGTGCCAATGGCCTGCTGGGCCAGCATCTTGTAAAATTATTACTGGAACAGGGTTATACTGTTATTGCAACAGGTAAAGGTCCGCAACGGATCCCTTTTGAAGCGGGTGACCATTTCCGGTACCATAGTCTTGATTTTACTGATCCCTTCCAGGTGGAAGCCATTATGGGCCGGGAACGCCCGGAAGTAGTGGTGCATGCCGGCGCTATGACGCAGGTGGACGAATGTGAGCAGAACCCTGAGGCCTGTGAAAAGGTCAATGTGCAGGGTACGGCACAGCTGCTGGTAGATGCCGAAGCGCTCGGCAGCCATTTTATCTATGTGTCCACAGATTTTGTCTTTGACGGAGAGAAAGGCCGCTATACAGAAGAAGATGAGCCCGGTCCGGTCAGCTTTTACGGATTCAGCAAGCTGCAGGCGGAGGCTATGGTGCAAACCAGTGAACTTCCCTGGACCATTGTCCGCACCTGCCTTGTGTATGGCAATACCTTGCAGGGAACAAGAAGTAATATCATCAGCTGGGTGAAGGGGAGCCTGGAGCAGGGTAAATCCATCAAAGTAGTATCCGACCAGTGGCGTACCCCCACCTATGTGGCGGACCTGGCCCGGGGTATCGGGCTGGTGATTGCCCGGAAAGCTACAGGCCTGTTCCATATTGCCGGGAAAGATATCCTCTCGCCCTACGAAATAGCGCTGCAAACAGCAGCATACTTTCAGCTGGACGCCAGCCGGATTGAAAAAGTGGACGCTTCCAGTTTCAGCCAGCCCGGCAAGCGGCCGCCTAAAACAGATTTTGTGATCGAAAAGGCGCGCCAGGTGCTGGGTTATGAGCCGGTTTTGTTTACTGAGGGTCTTAAAAGGATGTTTCAGCAAGATTAATTTCGGGTTAGGGCCGGAAATCGGTAAATTAGGGTATAAACTTTTGAGCTATGAAGAAGGGGGTCCTCTGCCTGTTTGTCGGGCTTTCTGTAACATCCATTGCTGAGGCACAACTGCAGACCGGCGGGGTTATTACCGGCCTGAACTCACAGTCAAGTATGGTGTATCCATTTCCTGGTCGCCGCACGGAAGAAAAAAAACAACCTGATATACAGGGATCGCCTTTTACTACGGAAGACTGGACCCTTGGTGAGGTTCATTTCCGCAATGGCAAAATGGCCAAAGAGGTAGCGCTGTTGTTCAATGTGTATAATAACCTGGTCTACTTCAAACAGAACGATGGTCTGTATGAGTTTGTGGATCCTGTAAAAGAGTTCAGCATCCGCGAAAAAGAAGAGAACAAGGAAACAACTGCTACCTACCGGAGCGGTTACCCTGTTATTGGCAAGAATAAAACAGAAACCTTTTACCAGGTGCTGGTGGATGGTCAGTTCCAGTTGCTGGACTACCGGAGCAAAGCCATCAAGAAAGTCAGGCAAACCTATAGTGAACCGGAGATCAAAACATTTGAAGATAAATCGCTGCTCTTCGCCTACCTGCCTATGGGGCGCATCATTAAACTCAGCAGGCCGGAAGCGGACCTGACCGCCAATATGCCCGAAGAGGCGGAAACAATTACCAGGATCATAGAAGACAAAAAGCTGAAGCTAAGCAAACGGGAAGACCTGATCATCCTGTTCAACGAGCTGAATGCCCATTACCCCAAAAAATAATCTCTCTCCGGCTTAGTTCATCATTAATACATTTACGCTGCGCTGCAGGATATTGAAGGCGATCTCGCTCATGAGGTTCTCTTTATCCAGCGTGGGATTTACTTCTGTGATCTCAAAGCAGCAGATCTTGCGCAGCTGCATGAACTTGCTGATCAGGTCCTCGGCCTCTCTTTCCCGCAGGCCGTTCCCGACAGGGGTTCCGGTGCCCTTGGAGATGGAAGAGTCCAGGCTGTCCACGTCAAAGCTGATATAGATATCGGTGCAGTCGGACAGGTAGCGGGTAACACTGCGTACAATATTCTCCGGTCCTTTGCGGCGCACCTCGTTGGTAGAGATCACCTTCATTCCGTATTTATCGATCAGGTATTTTTCTTCCTTTTCAAAATCGCGCAGGGAGATAAAGACGATGTCTTCTGGCAACACCTTGGGTGCTATCTTACCAATGGTCTTCAGGAAATTCCATTGTCTGGCAGTTTCTTCATCCAGTTCATGCACGGCGCATTCTTCATTGTCCTCATTGATGGTGGCGGCCAGCGGCATGCCATGGATATTCCCGGAAGGGGTGGTATAAGGCGTATGCAGATCGGCGTGGGCGTCAATCCAGATGACACCCAGCCTGCTTTTGGGTTTGGCCATGCGGATGCCGGCCATGGTGGCGCCGGCAATACTGTGATCCCCGCTGAGTACTACCGGGAAAAAATTATTCTTAATACTGTCATGTACGGCCTTGCTCACCCTTTCGTATAGGGCCATAATGCCTTTGATGCGTTTGGCGTAAGGGGATTCTATAGGTTCGTACAATAACTTGTTTTCAGTGGGGATCTTTTCCGATGGAAAATGAATAAAGAAATTGCTCATGAAATCCAGGGCGGCAATCTTAATGGCATCAATGCCCAGGCTGGCGCCCCTGGTGCCTGCACCGATCTCTGACGGAACTTCTATCAACTTGATATTCTTCATATAGCAATAATTGATGACACAAAATGTCTTTCGTTGGGCGAATGAACAGTATAACCAGGAAATCCTGTGCAGAGACGACTTACACAGGGATATAAAAATTCACCGGCAACAGCAGCTGGGCGAAGGCAGAACAGAGAAGGGGTCTGTGAGATTGGATCAGCATAACAAGGTATAAATTCAACAATCTGTCTGTAAAGATAGCGAAATCATCGAAAGTTATACGAACAAATGTTAGTTAAATGCTTCATCTACCCTATATTTGTACCCTTCCTTAAACATACATAATGGATGCCCCTGAACAGGTATCCGGCAAAGTCCAAAATTGAGCCTTATGCAATTTCAATTATCAGAAGAACATTTGATGATCCGGAAAGCTGCCCGTGATTTTGCACAGCAGGAATGCCTGCCTGGCGTTATTGAGCGCGACGAGCAGCAGCATTTTCCAAAAGAACAGGTATACAAGCTGGCAGAGCTGGGATTTATGGGTATGATGGTAGATCCAAAATACGGTGGTTCCGGTATGGACACTGTAAGCTATGTACTGGCTATGGAAGAGATCAGTAAGATTGACGCCAGCGTCAGTGTTTGTATGAGCGTGAACAACAGCCTGGTGAGCTGGGGGCTGGAAGCCTATGGCAATGAAGCCCAGAAAGAACAATACCTGGTGCCGCTGGCGCAGGGTCGCAAAGATGGTGAGCTGTATATCGGCGCCTTCCTGCTGAGTGAGCCGGAAGCGGGCAGTGACGCCACCTCACAGCGTACAACAGCCGAAGATATGGGTGATTATTATCTCCTGAATGGCACCAAGAACTGGATCACCAATGGTTCTTCCGCCTCGGTGTACCTGGTCATGGCGCAGACGGATGTCGCCAAAGGACCCAAGGGCATCAATGTATTTATAGTTGAAAAGAAATGGCCGGGTGTTACAGTAGGCGCCAAAGAGAACAAACTGGGCATCCGCGGCAGTGATACGCATACCATCCTGTTCAATGACGTGAAAGTGCCCAAGGCCAACCGTATCGGGGAAGATGGTTTTGGTTTCACCTTTGCCATGAAAACACTGGCCGGCGGCCGCATTGGCATTGCTTCACAGGCGCTGGGTATTGCCAGCGGCTCCTATGAGCTGGCCCTGAAATATGCCAAGGAAAGAAAGGCCTTTGGCAAGGAGATCATGCATCACCAGGCCATCCAGTTCAAGCTGGCGGATATGGCTACCAGGGTGGAAGCAGCACGCCTGCTTTGTCTGAAAGCCGCCTGGGACAAAGACCAGCACCAGGATTATGGACTCAGTTCTTCCATGGCAAAGGTATATGCCAGTGAAACGGCTATGTGGACCTCCGTGGAAGCCGTACAGATCCATGGCGGCTATGGATACGTAAAAGAATATCATGTGGAGCGGCTGATGCGTGACGCTAAGATCACCCAGATCTATGAAGGCACTTCAGAAGTGCAAAGGATCGTGATCAGCAGATCCATATTGAAATAAAGGATTGGCCGGAAGGCCGTACAGTCCCTGTATGCCGGAGGAGCAATAAGTGTTGCCCTCCGGTATTTTTTATTTAGGAAAGAAATCCTGCCGGAGATTCTTCCACGTCACTGTTCTGCTGTACTGCGAAGAATGGGTTGGTTCGTCCCAAAACTGTATTTAGTTTGTGGTAAAGAACAGGGACTATACCTGCTTTCCTGTAGCTTTGCCGCGAAACCATTTCTGTTCCGTATGGCAATCAATCAAATCGCCTGGCATCAGCTGACAAGCACCTTCCAATCCCAGGGCGTTACCCTGGTAGCAGTGTCCAAGATCAAACCCGTGAGTGATATCCGCGCCCTCTATGAACTGGGACAGCGGGATTTTGGCGAGAACTATGTGCAGGAGCTGGCAGATAAACAGCCCCAGTTGCCTGCCGATCTGCGCTGGCATTTTATCGGGCATCTCCAATCCAATAAGGTCAAATACATTGCTGGTTTTGTACAGCTCATCCATGGGGTGGACAGCCTCCGGCTGCTGCAGGAGATCAACAAGCAGGCTGGAAAGAACAACCGCACCATTGATGTGCTGCTACAGGTACATATTGCACAGGAAGAAACCAAGTTTGGGCTGGATGCACGGGAACTGGCAGAAATTTTGTCGGCCGGTAACCTGGCCGCCCTGCAGCATGTCCGCATCCGCGGCCTGATGGGTATGGCCTCCTTTACGGACAGTACTGACCAGCTGCGCCAGGAATTTGGCAATATCAAAGCGTTGTTTGAGGAATACCGCGAACTGTTTAGCGGCAAAGGACAGGCCGCCTTGTTCCAGGAGCCTCCCATATTGTCCATGGGTATGAGCGGCGATTTTGCGCTGGCAGTGGAAGCTGGCAGCACCATGGTGCGGATAGGCAGCCTGTTGTTTGGGGCGCGTTCCTGAAGAGCCGACCGGAGGGTAGTTAACAACCTGGCGACAAAAATCTTCAACAGGACCTGCCAATGGATTTATCGCTCTTTCCATTTCATTCAACCGCCTTTTGTAACCAGCCGTCGAATAGATTCGTTAACCGGACGGGTGCTTATTAGTTTTACTCCTGTAATTAAATAGTGTTTTTCATAGGTTATTGATTAATGGTAAGGAGCTGTTTCTACAGCTCTTTTTTTATGCCCCGGCCTGCCCTCCACCCGTCAAACCCCTTGGCCACAAGCCGGACAAATCCTACATTCGCATATAATGCACCTAAAGCAAGGGATATGACAGAGCTCAAAAAAGAACAAGAAAAAAATCTCAATTTCCTGGAAGAGATCGTAGAGGAGGACCTGAAGGCTGGAAAATACCAATCCATCCTTACCCGTTTCCCGCCGGAACCTAATGGCTACCTGCATATCGGGCACGCCAAAAGCATCTGCCTCAACTTTGGCCTGGGCCTCAGGTATGGCGGCAAAACCAATCTCCGTTTTGATGATACCAATCCTTCCACCGAGGAAACAGAATATGTGGAAAGTATCAAAGCTGATGTGCAATGGCTTGGTTTTCAATGGGCTAATATTTTTTATGCATCTGATTATTTTGAACAGATATATGAATTTGCGGTTACACTGATCCGGAAAGGCCTGGCCTATGTGGATGATTCCACGGCCGAAGAGATCGCTGCCCAGAAAGGTTCCCCTACCGAACCCGGGGCAAGGAACAAGTTTGCAGACCGCAGCGTGGAAGAGAACCTTCAACTTTTTGCGGAAATGCGCGCCGGCCAGTACAAAGACGGGGAGAAAGTGCTGCGTGCCAGAGTGGACATGAGTTCGCCCAATATGCATATGCGCGATCCTATCATTTACCGGATCAAGCATGCGCATCACCACCGCACGGGTGATAAATGGTGTATTTATCCCATGTATGATTTTGCCCATGGACAGAGTGATGCCATTGAAAATATCACCCATTCTATCTGTACGCTGGAATTCATTCCGCACCGTCCCCTGTACGAATGGTTCATAGAACAACTGGAAATATTCCCTTCCCGCCAGTACGAGTTTGCCCGGCTCAACCTCACCTACAACGTGATGAGCAAACGCAAGCTCCTGCAACTGGTCAATGAAAAATATGTCACTGGCTGGGATGATCCCCGGATGATCACCCTCAGCGGCCTGCGTCGCAGGGGCTTTACGCCGGAATCTATCCGTGATCTTTGTGATCGGGTAGGGGTGGTGAAAAGAGATAGCCTGATTGAGATGTCGCTCCTGGAATTCTGTATCCGTGAGCACCTCAACAAGATCTCGTTACGCCGCATGGTGGTCTTCGATCCGCTGAAAGTGACTATCAGCAATTATCCTGAAGGACAATCCGAGATGCTGAAAAGCGAGGACAATCCCGAAGATCCCAATGCCGGTCACCGGGATCTGCCTTTCAGCCGGGAACTGTATATTGAGCGGGAAGACTTCATGGAAAACCCGCCCAAAAAATTCTTCCGCCTGGCCCCCGGCCAGCTGGTGCGCCTGAAAAGCGCCTATATCATCAGGTGTGATGAAGTAGTGAAGGATGCCGATGGCAATGTCATTGAGCTGAAATGTACCTATATCCCCGAGAGCAGAAGCGGGGAAGATACCTCTGGTCTTAAAGTACAGGGCACGCTGCACTGGGTGAGCATTCCGCATGCCATCAACTGTGAGCTGCGTTTGTACGACCGCCTCTTCCAGGTGGAAGATCCCGGTAACGAGGAGGGGGATTTCAAGGACTATATCAACCCGGAATCCCTGAAGGCAGTCAGCTCCGCTTATGCTGAGCCGGCCCTGCGCTCCGCCAAATTTGATGAGCGTTACCAGTTCCTGCGGAAAGGTTATTTCTGCATGGACAGGGATACTTCGGAAGACAAGCTGATCTTCAACAGGACCGTTACCCTCAAGGACGCCTGGGCTAAAGAACAGAAGAAAGGAAAATAAACTAACTTAATGTGGGTTCTATAAGTACCGGCCGGGCGTAAGCCCGGCCTTTTTATTTGCCGCCTTTTAACTTTGCATAATCAAACACCAGCTGGCAGAAAGCTTTCACGCCTACATCCAGCCGGCTGTCGTCAATAAAGAAATCGGGGGTATGATGTGGCGCGGCTTTGGTCTTTTCCATACCAACGGGCATACCGCCCACATTGAAGAACAGCGCGGGGGCCTTGGTGCCGAAATAGGAAAAATCTTCTGCGCCGGTGGTCCAGTTGCGCAGGTTTACATTGCCTTTGCCGGCGGCGGCTTCCAGGGAAGGCAGCATCAGTCCGGTGAGGGCGGAATCATTATAGGTGACCAGTGTTTTGGTATCTATCTCTACTTCGGCGGTGGCGCCGAAAGTGCCGGCAATACCGGTAGCGATCTTTTTGATCCGCTCATGCGTGGCCAGTTGCATCTCCTTATCCAGGGTACGGATAGTGCCTTCCAGCAGCGCTTCTTCCGGCAGGATATTGAAGCGGACGCCACTCTGGAATTTACCAACGGTTACCACTACGGGGGCTTTGGTCAGCTCGCTCTGCCGGCTTACAATAATATGCAGCCCGTTGATGATGGCTGCGCCCACCATCACGGGGTCCACGCCTTTCCAGGGCTGTGAGCCATGGGTCTGGCGGCCTTTGATGCGGATCACGAAGCGGTCGGCCGCTGCCATGAAAGCGCCGGGTTTGTATTCAATTTTACCGGCTTCTATATCTGACTGGATATGGATGCCGAAAATGGCATCTACTGCAGGATTATCCATAACGCCTTCTTTCACCATCAGCCGGGCCCCGCCTTCTTCATCACCAGGTGCGCCTTCTTCGGCCGGCTGGAAAATGAATTTCACGGTGCCGGGGACCTCTTTTTTCAGGGCGCTCAGCACTTCGGCGGTACCCATCAGCATGGCGATATGGCTGTCGTGGCCACAGGCATGCATCACGGGCACGGTTTGTCCCAGGTATTCCGCTTTGACGGTGGATCTGAAGGGGAGGTCCACGCGTTCGGCCACGGGCAGGGCGTCCATATCGGCCCGTAAAGCCACTACAGGTCCGGGTTTACCACCTTTTAGGATAGCTACTACGCCTGTTTTGGCAATGCCGGTCTGCACTTCCAGTCCCAGGGCTTTCAGGTGGGCGCTGATATATTCCGCCGTCTTGAATTCCCGGTTGGACAATTCGGGATGCTGGTGGATATGGCGCCGCCATTCAACCAGTCGTTCCTGGATGGCAGCTGTCTGTTTTGCTATCAGGGTAGTGATGGGGGAAGATAGGGGAGTTATCTTTTTAGATTGCGCCTGAACGTTAGTAAGGTTGCAGGCCAGGATAAGGACAAGCGGGATCCGCCGGTACAAAAGATTCATTGCAGTCAGTTTTGGTCACTGAATGTAGGGAAAATTGCAGAAACCGGCAAGGGTTAAGTATACCTGATTTTTACGTAATCTTTAAAGATCACCGTGAAAGCGTCAGGGATCTTTTCCATGTGTTCGTGAAGGACGGCCAGTGTAATAGTGGCTTTGTCAGTAGCATTCAGCCCTGATAGCCTCAAAAGCATGATGCCATAGTGCGCCTTGCCTATAACCGGTACACCAGTTCTCCAAAATCCTTATCCTGCGTGATCAGGATGGCTTTATTATCATATGCTATTTGCAATACCTGCTCATCCGTTATGCCTGGAGTGGTTTCAGCGATGGCCAGGACCCCATGGGAATCCTGCCTTAACGCTTTATATATTGGAGCGTCAACACTCTCATCGGCTACAAATTGCATATCAGGAAGCTATACTTATTGGATAAATGGTGTCTGCACGCAGATTAGCAGCTGCGAACGTAATAGCGGCTTTTATTTGTTCTTCGGTGAGGTGTGGGTATGCGACAAGGATCTCAGCAACGGACTCGCCTGCCGCCAGTTTCTCCAGAATAATTTCCACGGTAATACGTGTGCCCCTGATCACAGGTTTGCCCATCATTATTTGTGGATTTACTTCAATGGTCGACATAGTAATGATATAATTATACCAAAATTACACAAAAAAACAGAGAAAGCGCTTTGCTGGGTATTAGCAACACCGGAGTTCTCTGTTGATTGAATTTCAATATTTTAGATATGCTTATACACTCCGTAGATCTCACGGAGGGGAGCTGATATTCTTTCCGGGCCTTGCCAGTTATGCGAAGGAGCTAACCAGTGCTATATACCGGCTATGCAATTGACGTTGCCCTTAAACGGCAAAGGAGCTGCCGCAGCCGCAGGTCTTGCTGGCATTGGGGTTGTTGAACACAAAGCCCCGGGCATTGAGCCCGTTCTCCCAATCTACTTCCATCCCCATCAGGTACATGCCATGGGAACGGTTCATGATATAGGTAAAGCCCTTGTACTCAAAAAATTCATCCTGCTCCGTGCTGGCGTCAAAGCCCAGCAGGTAGCTGAAACCTGAACAGCCGCCGCCCTTGACCCCTACCCGCAGGTAATTGCTGCTGTCAAATCCAGGCTCGGCCATCAGCCGCCTGATCTCTACTATGGCGCCATCAGTAAACTGTACCGGCGCAGTGCTCGTCATTTCCATTCCACAAATATACAGATTACTGATTTTTGTGTTGTCAACCAGCCGGGGCTTTCCTATCTCAGCTAAATCACTACATTTGTCCACCTAAATCAACCTTGATGCTAACCTCCATCCAAATGACAGTGGCTTTGTGCATTGCTTTCGCACTGGGAGGAACCCTTGCTTTAATGTTCTGGAAACAACGCCGCGAGGCAAAGGCAGCCCTTGCGCAGGCCGCCAACAAAAAAAGCAAGCAATCCGCCGAAGCCCTGGCCACCCGTCAGCTGCAATTGCAGTCCTATGAACGCCTTATCCTGCTGGCAGATCGTATCGCCCTGCCCAACCTGATCAGCCGTGTCAACCAGTCCGGCCTCAGCGCCCGGGAAATGCAGGCCCTCCTGACCCAGACCATCCGGCAGGAATTTGAATACAATGTCACCCAGCAGATCTATGTAACCCCCGAAGCCTGGGATGCCGTCCGTAACCTCAAAGACCAGAACCTCCTGATCATAAACCAGGTCACCTCTTTTTTGCCAGCCGATGCCAGCGGGCAGGACCTCAACCGCCACCTGCTGGAAATGCTGCTGCAGAACCCCCAGGCATCGCTCCATACTATTGTAGCCGATGTCCTGAGCTTTGAAGCCCGCAAGCTGATGAGCTAAGGCGCATCTCCCGGGGGGAGTCCGTACCAGAAACCATTATTTTCACCAACGCTTGTCTATGTCAGCTCCCAAAAAAGTTCTCACCGATAGCGGAATCGAAATTAAGCAACTGTATACGGAACCCCTGCCCATGGGCGAAAAACCCGGCGAGTTCCCCTTCACCCGCGGCGTCCAGCCGGATATGTACCGCGGTAAGCTCTGGACCATGCGCCAGTATGCCGGTTTCAGCACCGCCGAAGAAAGTAATAAACGCTACCACTACCTGCTCTCCCAGGGCGTTATGGGCCTCAGCGTGGCCTTTGACCTGCCCACCCAGATCGGGTACGACAGCGACCATGCCCTGGCCGAAGGCGAAGTAGGGAAAGTAGGCGTGGCCATCGACAGCCTGGAGGACATGCAGACCCTTTTCAAAGGCATCCGCCTGGAAGATGTGTCCACCTCCATGACCATCAACGCCACCGGCTTCATCCTGCTCAGCTTTTATGCAGCCCTGGCCAAGCAGCAGGGCGTTGACCTCAAAAAGATCTCCGGCACCATCCAGAACGATATTCTCAAAGAATATGCCGCCCGCGGCACTTATATCTACCCGCCCAAGCCTTCCATGCGCATCATCACCGATATTTTTGAGTGGTGCAGCCAGGAAGTACCCAAATGGAACACCATCTCCATTTCCGGCTACCATATCCGGGAAGCCGGCAGCACTGCCGTCCAGGAGATCGCGTTTACCCTCAGTAACGGCAAGGCCTATGTGAAGGCGGCGCTGGAAAAGGGACTTGATATTGACGTGTTTGGAAAACGACTCTCCTTTTTCTTCAACGCCCACAACAACCTCTTTGAAGAAGTGGCCAAGTTCCGCGCCGCCCGCCGCATGTGGGCGCATATGATGAAGGAACTGGGCGCCACTGATCCCCGCGCCATGATGCTGCGCTTCCATACACAGACCGGCGGCAGCACCCTCACAGCGCAGCAGCCACTCAATAATATTTCCAGGGTCACTGTCCAGACCATGGCCGCCGTATTGGGCGGCACGCAATCGCTCCATACCAATGGTTACGATGAAGCCCTCAGCCTCCCCACGGAGGAAGCGGCCCGCATCGCCCTGCGCACCCAGCAGATAGTAGGCTTTGAAAGCGGCCTGGCTGACACCGTTGACCCGCTGGCAGGTTCCTATTATGTGGAAGCCCTCACCAAAGAAGTGGAGGACCAGGCCTGGCAGCTGATCGCCAAAATTGACGCTATGGGCGGCAGCGTATCCGCCATTGAACAGGGCTTTATCCAGGAAGAAATAGCCCGCAGCGCCTATCATTACCAGCGGGATATTGAAACGGGCGAGAAGATCATTGTGGGCGTCAATAAATTCCAGGTCACCGAAACAGATTCCATCCCCGTTTTCCGGATCGATGATTCCATCCGCCAGGTGCAGAGCCAGAAACTGGCCAGCCTGCGCCACCGCCGTGATCCCGCCAAGTGCGACCAGGTACTGCAACACCTGTCCGACAAAGCCTCCAGCGGTGAGAACATCATGCCGGCTGTACTGGAAGCCGTAGAGCAATACTGCACCCTGGGTGAAATTGCTGATACCCTCCGGGAGATTTACGGAGAGTATAAGTAAGGCAAATTATGCTTTGGTATTACTACACACCTTCGACAATCCGGCAGGGAAAGCTTAGCCCGGCAGGCTTCCTGTTCTGATAGGGGCGTTGAGGCGGAAGCCCACGCCATGGATGGTTTCCAGCACTACTGCGGGATCGGGGCGGAGGTATTTCCGCATCTTGGTCATGAACACGTCCATGCTGCGGCCCAGGAAATAATCGTCCTTGCCCCATACATTCAGTAATACTTCTTCTCTTTTCAATACCTGGTTGGCATGATCGCATAGGAACTTCAGCAGTTCTGCTTCTTTCTGCGTGAGGGTATAGGTCTCCGTGTCCGCATACAGCTTCAGGTCGTTGTATACAAACTTCAGGGCGCCGATACCATACTCCTGTATGCTTTCGGCATAGAGCTTCCGGGTGCGCCGTAGGAACACGTCCATCCGGAGCAGCAGTTCCTGCATACTGAAAGGTTTGGTGATATAGTCGTCCGCTCCGGTCAGGAAGCCTTTGATGCGGTCCTGTTCCATGGAGCGGGCGGTCAGGAAGAGGATGGGGATCATATCGCTTTGCTGGCGGATCTTTTTGGCTACGCTGAATCCGTCCTTGTTTGGCATCATGACGTCCAGCAGACAGATATCAAAAAGGGCTTTGTCGAACAGATCAATGGCGGTCTGCCCGTCTTCGCAAAGCACCACTTCATAACCGGCTTCCACCAGGTTATCCTTGATCACATAACCCAGGGACAGATCATCTTCGGCCAGTAGAACTTTTCCTTTTTTGTTGGACATGAGGTGGTTGTTTAATGGTTTGGCAGCAGCAGCCTGAATTCAGTGCCGATGCCGGGAAGGCTGTTTATTCTGATGGTTCCGTGGTGGGCGTCCATGATCCTTTTGACAAAGTTGAGGCCCAGTCCAAAGCCCTTGACATTGTGTACATCGCCGGTGGGCACCCGGTAAAATTTCCGGAACAGGTTCTTATGGTATTTTTTATCGATGCCGATGCCGTTATCTTTTACGGAGATGAATGCATGTCCTTCTTCCTGGCCGGTGCTGACCACAATATGCGGCTCGCCGGAATATTTGAGGGCGTTTTCCAGCAGGTTCACCAGGGCCAGCTCCAGGTGGTTGCCATCAGCCAGCAGCTGGACGGGTTCAGGGGGCAGGGCCACATCTATACGGGCCTGCCGGCTATCGGCCAGGGGTTGCACTTTGGCTACGGCCTGCCGGATAGTATCGCTGATATTGATGGCTGTGCGCTGGATGGGCAGCTCGCGGCGGTCGGAGGCGGCTATCTGCAATAGTCTTTCCACCTGGTGCTGCAGGTGTTCAGTCTGGTGCTGGATAATGGTGGCGTATTGCTGCAGGCGGTCGGGCTGCTGAATGATCTTTTCCTGGAGCAGTACATCGGCCGATATCTTCATCACGGCCAGGGGCGTTTTAAACTCATGGGTGAAATTGTTCACAAAATCTTTCTGCACTTCGGCCAGGAATTTCTGCCGGTAAAAATACACCAGGCTGAGCACCAGGCCAATCAGTACAATGAACAGGATACCGGTGGAGATGAACCAGAAGTTCATCTGCGCCAGCACATATTTATTCCGGTGGGGGAAGAAGAGCAGCACATAATCCTTGCTGCGTTCATAAAGAGGGAGCAGCTGTTCCTTTTCTTCATAGCGGGCAGCAGCTGCGGCTATATAATTACGGGATGTATACTGCTTCTTCCGGGCTTCATAAAAAGCGATATGCACATCCGTTAGTACATCAAAATCATTCAGCTCGTCTTTGAGGAACCATACCAGGGAATCCCTGTTGATGCCGGGGCTTACGCGGAACAGGAAATAGTCCGGGTCCGGGTGTTCTATTACATCCTGCAGGTGGTTAATGGCGGTATCTGCGGGAGCAATGTCCTCGTACAGGCCCCGGATACTTTTCACCACGTTGGTGTTGAAAGTCTTTTGTTCAAAAGAATAGATCTTGTTGAGCCAGAAAAGCTGCACGCCCACAATTGCCGTGATCAATAGGGTAGACAACAGCACGATCCATTTTAGCGTAGATGCTCGCATACCGTCAATATATGTGCTGAAAGCAAAGTTGGCGCGCATTGGCTGGATAAATATTTTTATCTGGTTAACGGATGGTTAAGGAAAGTTACAAAGAGTTTGTGGTGTGCTCAACATTTCATTAACAGCTGTTAAGCTGCGGTTAAGCAGGCCTGGAAATTAGGAAAGGGGGTATGTGTTGAAGTAGCTTTAGGATGTCAACGTTATCAACAATACATCTCAAAAAATCAGGTACAATGAAAAAGTTACTGTTAGCCGCCACCATGATCATTGCAATGGCAGGAATTGCTGCCGCTCAAACTACGCCGGCATCTGCCCAGAAGAAACCTGTTAAGAAAGAAGCTTCCGCGCCTGTAGCCAAGAAAGATACTGAACAAAAGAAAGACAAAGACGCTCCTGCCAAGAACAGTACGGCAAAACATATGAAAAAACATCACGCAGCCAAAAAAGCGGCTTAACGTGTAGATTGTAAGGTTGGTTTGTTTTAGGGTTTTATTCAGACGTCGCTCTTCCGGGCGACGTTTATTTTTGTTGGTTCTTCTTCGCTTCTTCCCGGATAATAGACTGTAGCAGGCGGAATTGTTCTGCCTGTGCTTCCATCAGCTGTTTGAACTGTTCCTGGATCAGCAGGTCCATTTTCTGGTGCAGGGTCCGGATCTCGATCTCCGCTTTCAGGTTAACGATATAATCATTCTCATTGCGTTTACGGTCCTTTTCTTCCGTGCGGTTCTGGCTCATCATGATAATGGGGGCCTGGATGGCTGCCAGGCAGGAGAGTACCAGGTTCAGCAGGATAAAAGGAAAGGGATCAAAGCGGTCGGCTGCGGGCAGGTTGAGGTTGATGATGATCCAGACCAGCAGGATACCGGCAAAGCTGAGAATGAATTTCCAGCTGCCGCCGAAGCGGGCCACTTTATCAGCCAGCCGCTGGCCGGTGGAGAGCTTTTCCTGGCTGGGCGCTTCAATGCTGGCCAGCAGCAGCTTTTCCTGCTCAACGGCCTGGCACACGATATCATTGAGCTTTTTCAGGTGTTCATTCTCGGTATTGAGGAGGTCATGAATATAACGGCCCTTTACTTGATTCATGGCGGGAGATTTTAAAAATGGATGATAATATATAAATATACGAAATAGCCGTTCCGGGAAGCGGGTGCGTAGAAAAGCGGTGCATAAGAAACCGGCGGTTTAAAAAGCCGGCGCAAAAAAGAGGGCATCAAAAACCGCCCTCATAATAATACCTGCCTGAAACCGGGTGCGTAAAAATGAGCGCATAAAAAAAGAGCGCCTCTTTCGAAGCGCTCTCTGATAGCAATGTTGTACTTAATTAAGCTTTTTTATCCGCCAGGGGTGAAGCCGGTTTGGGCTTGGCCGATGGGGTATTGGGCTTGGTATTGGCGTGCTGCTCACCCAGGGGTTTGTCTTTGGCAAAGTCCACCAGGATGGGTGCAGATACAAAGATCGAAGAATAAGTGGCGGTGACCACACCTACCAGCATGGCGAAGGCAAAGCCTTTGGTTACTTCACCACCTACCAGGAACAGGATGAGGATGGTGAGGAACACCGTGAAGGAGGTCATGATGGTACGGCTCAGGGTATCGTTGATAGCGCGGTTGATGATGGTGGTCTTATCGGCCCCGATCATTTCACGGCTGTATTCGCGGATACGGTCAAACACGATCACCTTATCGTTCATAGAGAAACCGATCACCGTCAGGATCGCCGCAATGAAGTGCTGGTCAACTTCCAGGGAGAAAGGCATGATGTCTTTCAGGAAAGAGAACACGATCACGGTGATCAGCACGTCGTGCAGCAGGCCCACGATAGTACCGATAGAGTATCTCCAGTCGCGGAAGCGGATGAGGATATATACGGCAATCATGAACAGGGACCAGAAGGTGGCCCACTGGGCGCCGGCTTTAAGGTCATCCGAGATGGTGGCGTCTACTTTTTTGGCGCCCTGCAGGTAGCGGGCGTCAAAGGCAGCTTTGGAGATACCGGGTTCCAGGAAGGGTTTCAGGCCTTCATACAGTTTGTTCTGTACTGTGGAGTCCACTGCCATACCGGATTGTTCAATCAGGTAGTCGGTAGTGATATCCAGCTGGCTGGGGCTGCCGTAGGTTTTAACCACGGGCGATTTGTCGAAGGTCTTTTCCAGCGCTTCCCGTACCTGTTCTGCGTTTACGGGTTTATCGAACCGTACCACATAGCTACGGCCACCGCTGAATTCCACACCATATTTGAACCCGTTGAACAGGGCGGCGATGCCCAGCAGCAGGATCACAATGGAGATGATATAGGTTTTCTTGCGGTATTCGATGAACCTGAAGGACGCATGTTTGAAGATCTTGCGGCTCAGCGGGGTGAAATAGTTGAAGTGACGGTTCTTCTTGGTCCAGAAGTCGCTCACCAGGCGGGATACAAAGATACCGCAGAAGAGGGACAGGAGGATACCGAGGATCTGGGTGGTAGCGAAACCGAGTACGGGGCCCAGACCGAAGTAGAACAGGATGATGGCGGTCAGCAGGTTGGTGAAGTGGGCATCCAGTACAGGCGCCATAGAGCGTTTGTAACCGTCTATCACGGCCTGACTATAGCTCTTACCCTTGGTCAGCTCCTCCTTGATCCTTTCAAAGATCAGTACGTTGGTATCCACCGCAATACCGATGGTCAGCACCAGACCGGCAATACCGGGAGCGGTAAGGGTGGCGCCCAGTGCGCTCAGTACGCCTACGGTGAAGAGCAGGTTGAGGATCAGGGCAATATTGGCTACCCAGCCACCGGTGTTATAATACACCAGCATCAGGATGAAGATAACAATGAAAGAGAGGCCGAAAGCCATCATACCGCCTTTAATGGCAGCCTGACCGAGGGTAGGTCCTACAATCTGTTCCTGCACGATCTTGGCGGGGGCTTCCAGTTTACCGGATTTGAGGATCTTGGCAATGTCCTGGGCTTCTTCTATCACCAGGTTGCGGTTCTTTTCGCCGCGGCCCATGGTGATGGAGGAGTTACCGCCTTCGATCTTCTGGTTAACATTGGGAGCAGTATAAACGATATCATCCAGTACAATGGCGATGGGTTTGCCGATGTTGCGACCGGTCATGCGCGCCCAGGTAGTGGAACCTGAAGGGGTCATGGACATGGTTACGGTCACTTCATTGGTCATCTGGTTGAACTCCTGGTTAGCATCTTCAATGGCGTTGCCTTCCAGTTCTGCGCCTTCTTTGCCGGGGATGGTCTTAACGGAATAGAGCGCGAGGGACTGGAGGGGTTTGCCTTCGCTGTCGCGTTCCTGTTTACCCCAGAGGAACTTGGCGTTACCGGGGAAGAATGCGCGTACGGAAGGCATAGCGAGGTAAGCGTTCACCACCGCAGTATCCTGCAGGCGGCTATAACCCAGTGCAGCGCCATAAGCCGGACGGCCCTGTGCGTCAGCATAAGGTTGGGGAGGATTGAGCTTGATGAAGAGGGGATTGGTAGCAGCCAGGCTGGTGTCTTTTTTAACACTGTCGGCCAGGGCGGCAACGGTGCTGTCGCCAGTCCTGTTGGGATTGGACAGCAGCTGGGCCAGGGCCTGGTCAGCTTTCTGGAGGCCGCTGCCGAGGTCGTTCCAGGTATACATTTCCCAGAACTGCAGGTTAGCAGTGGATTGCAGGTATTTCCGCACCCTTTCCGGGTCGCTGGCGCCGGCCAGTTCCACCGTGATGATGCCTTTGGATTCATCCAGGCTGATGGTAGGCTGGGCCACCCCGAATTTATCGATCCGTTTGCGCAGCACCTCAAAGGTCTGGCCCATAGCGTTATTGGCCTGGGTGTTCATATAGCTGATCACCTGGTTATCGCTGGCGGAGGCGCTGAGCTTGTTGTTACCGTTGGCAAAATGGGGGGCCATTTTTGTACCGGGATTCACTTTGCTGAAGGCGGTGGCAAAAAGGCTGATATAGTTCTGGTCGCTGGTCAGTTTCAACCGGTTGGCTTCTTCGATCGCTTTTACGATCTGGGGATCTTTGGGGTTGTTGGCCAGGCCTTTGATGAGGCCGTCAAGCGCAATGTCGAGTGTTACGTTGATACCACCCTGCAGGTCGAGGCCCAGCAGCAGTTCACTTTCCTTGGCTTTACGATAGGTCTGGCCCCACCAGGTGATCTTTTTGTCGGCGGTGCTGTCCAGCAAAGCTTGTTTGCGGTCTTTCAACAGGTTGTCGAGCGTGTCCTGATACAAAGCCTGAGCTTCTTTGCTGTCAGGATATTTCTGCGCAGCGGACTGAGGAGAAGCCCTTTTGACCTGCGTCACTGCTTTGTCTGCCATTTCCTTCTCGTGTTTGTTCACGAACCAGGTGAATGACAGCTGGTACAGCGAGATGCCGATCAGAAGTGCCGTAAAAATGCTAACCAGTGCTCTCATTTCAGTGTTGTTTATTTTTTAGGAGTTGGCAAAGATAGGGTTTTCACACAGAATCATAAACACCAAAATGACCCCGGAAAATTTCCCAAAAAAGCCGCCTATGGCCTGCTTCGGGGATTTTGGAGAGCGGCCCGGAACGGCCATTTGGGACCGGCTCCCGGGCCTCCCGGAAGGGCCCGGTTGCCGGCGCAGGATACCGTGTCCGGAATGCTCCCTCCGGCAAATACCGGCGGGTGGGCCATTCCCCGCAATTGATGGGGCAACATTGCCTGGTCTGCGGCGCCGCTCTTCCCGGCCAGGGAACGGGCCGTCAGGGGGGACGCTGGCCGGTAACTGCTGGCGGTCCCGGCATTCCCGGGCTGGGAGCCTGGGTATCAGTCCCTGGCACCGTCGGGGAGCCCTAATATTTTCGCGCCTGGATCAGGTCAGTTATGGGCCCGATCACTTACTTTTGCGTCCATTTCGTAAAAGCCAAGTAACAGACAAACATTATGCAACTATCAACCAGATTACAATTATTCAACGAACCGGAAACGTTGAAAATGGCGAAACTCGGCCGTGAACTGCGCGCCAAGGGTTTCGATGTTATCGACCTCAGTTTGGGTGAACCCGATTTTGATACACCCGAGCATATCAAGGAAGCTGCTAAAAAAGCCATCGACGAGAACTGGAGCCACTACACACCTGTAGCCGGCTATCCTGAACTGCGTGAAGCGGCCTGTTTCAAGCTGAAGCGCGACAATAACCTGGATTATAAACCTGAAAATATCATTACCTCTACCGGCGCCAAGCAAAGCCTGGCCAATGCCGTATTTGCTACTGTGAGCAAAGGTGATGAAGTAGTGATCCCCACGCCTTACTGGGTCACTTACTCCGAGATCGTAAAACTGGGCGAAGGTGTGGTGAAACTGGTATCTACTTCCAAAGAGAACAGGTACAAGATCACGCCTGCCGAACTGGAAGCTGCACTGTCTGAGCAAACGCGCCTCTTCATCTTCTCTTCCCCCTGTAACCCCAGCGGTTCTGTATACAGCAAGGCAGAGCTGGAAGGACTGGCCGAAGTTTTCCGTAAGTTCCCCAAAGTATTCATCATCTCCGACGAGATCTATGAGTACATCAACTTTGTAGGCAAGCACGAAAGCATTGCCCAGTTTGAAGACCTGAAAGACCGGATCATCATCATCAACGGTCTCAGTAAAGGTTTTGCCATGACCGGCTACCGCCTGGGCTTTATTGCCGCCCACCCGGATGTGGTAAAAGCATGCGAAAAACTGCAGGGCCAGATCACCAGCGGTACCAACAGTATCACACAGCGCGCCGCTATCACGGCCCTCACCACTGATCTCCGCCCCACCCTGGAAATGGTGGAAGAGTTCACCCGCCGCAAAAAGCGCGTGTTTGAACTGATGGCTGCCATCCCCGGATTCACCTGCGTGGAGCCCGATGGCGCTTTCTACGTATTCCCCGTTATCAGCCAGTATTTTGGCAAGACTGACGGCGAAACCAGCATCAACGATGCCGACGATCTCTGCATGTACCTGCTGAACAAGGCGCATGTAAGCACCGTTACCGGCCGCGCATTTGGTGAGCCTACCTGTATCCGGATCTCTTTTGCCAACAGCATGCAGAAGATTGAGGAAGGATGGAAAAGGATCACTGAAGCACTGAATAAACTGAAATAGTTTTATAGTATACCGGGGAAAATAGGGTAGGCCTCTGCGTTAGGTGCCGATACCTCTTTTTTTCCTGATGGTAACGGGTCAGCCAGCTACTGCAGCCAGCAGTGGCGGGCTGGCCTTTTTTGTTGGCAAAAGCCGGTTCTATTTAGTCGTTAGTATTTTTGGGACGAACCAAAGGAAAGGTTTTGTTTCTCCAGCAGACAGCCTCTTCCGGAAGCTTATTTATCGGGTACGGACCAGGTTGGTTCAGGCAGCTGTTTTTTTTATTGGGGACGAACCAAAGGAAAGGTTTTGTTTCTCCAGCAGACAGCCTCTTCCGGAAGCTTATTTATCGGGTACGGACCAGGTTGGTTCAGGCAGCTGTTTTTTTATTGGGGACGAACCAGGGAAAGATTTTGTTTCTCCAACAGACTGCCTTTTCCGGAATGTTATAGGTTAGTTCAGGTAGCAGCTTTTTATTGGGGACGAACCTAAGCTGCTCAGGCGGGAACGGGTGATTGGGTTGCTTTGCTCAGCTCCAGCAGTTGTTTATGCAGGGTCAGCACCTGGGGAATAACGGCCTGCTGCTCATCGTTGACGATCACAAAATCGCATAACCGCATCTTGATATTCTCGGGTATCTGTTTGTTCATGCGCGACTGCACCTCTTCCTTGCTGACCTGGTCGCGCTGCATGGTGCGGTGGATACGAAGGGCGAGTGGGGCGGACACGCCGATCACATAGTCGAGGTGCCGGTAAGAGCCGCTTTCAAAGAGCAGGGCGGCCTCCTTGATGGTATAGGCGGATTGCTGACGGGCTGTCCAGGCTTCTCCGTCCCGGATAGTGGCCGGATGCACCAGGGAATTGAGGAGTTCCAGCTTTTCCTTGTTATTGAAAACAACAGATGCCAGCCAGGAGCGGTTCAGCCGGCCATCCTGGTAGGTCTCCGGGCCAAAATGGGCAATCAGTTCCTGCTGCAGCTGCGGGTCCTCATTCATCAGTCTCTTGGCGGCGCTGTCTGCATTATAGACGGGGACGCCCAGTACCTGGAATATCCTGGCCACTGTGCTTTTGCCGGAGCCGATGCCGCCTGTAATGCCGATCCTGAGCATGAAATGTGGATTGTTGGACCGTAAAGGTAAGGTACACGGCCTTTTAATAAAAAACCGGCTGCCTGATGGCAGCCGGCACCTTAATTTACCCTGGCGCAATGCCCGGAGACGCTGGCCTTTGTCCGGTGATCCCGGGGGATACCGGTAATACATTTACTTGGCAGGGGCAGCGGCCTTGTTGATATTGTTGGTCCACTCCATGGAGATGGCGCTCTTTTCGATCTTCATATAGCTGCCGGGGCTGGTTTCCAGCATGAGGGTACCATCTTCATTCACCTTATTAATGGTGCCGTGGATACCGGCAATAGTAACAATCTTTTCTCCTTTCTGCATTCCTTCCTGGAATTGTTTGGCCAGCTTTGCTTTTTTGGCCTGGGGGCGGATCATGAACAGCCAGAATACCAGGATCATACCTCCCAGTAAGATCAACTGCATGTAACCTGCGCCGCCGGTTTGGGCCTGTAAGAGAACAACTAAATGTGTCATTGTATCTGATTTGAGATTTATAGGTATTATTTCTTCTCCGGTAATACTTCTACGGAGAAAGTGATTTTATGGTGCTGATCACCGGCGGTATTGGCTTCCACGTCTATTTCCTTGTGGTTGACGCCGGGACGGCCCTTGCTGTTGAAAGTGCCTTTGATCTCGCCTTCGGCGCCGGGAGCAATGGGTTTATCGGGCGGGTTGGCCACGGTACAGCCACAGCCGGGATGAACGCCGCGGATCACGAGGGGTTTGGAACCGGTATTCCTGAACCGGAAGCTGACCTCCAGGATCTGACCTTCCGTGATCTTACCAAAATCCCGGGCGGAGTCAATCCACTGCATGGTGGTCATTTCCTTGCTGGTATTACCCACCGGGGCTTCCTGGTAGGTCTGTTCATCGTTGCAGGCGCTGATCAGTCCTGCTATCACCAATATGTACAGCAATGTTTTTTTCATTGGTACTGTTTTTACAAAGCTAATGGAATGTGCCCGGGGATTAGCTGTTTTTATTGCCATTGGGCGAAAAGCTGACCTTATGCATTTTATTGTCCCGGACCAGGTCCTTATGGATATTGTCCAGGATACCGTTCACGAACTGGCCGCTTTGCTGGGTACTGTATTCCTTGGCCAGGTCAATATATTCATTGATGGTGACCTTGGGCGGGATGGTCTCAAAATACAGGAACTCACAAACGCCCATCCGCATCAGCAGCATATCCAGCACGGCGATCCTGTCGGGATCCCAGTTCTTGAGCTTGGGGTGGATATATTCCATGCACACTTCTTTCCGCTCCAGCGTGGTTTCCAGCAAACTTTTGGCAAATTGCCATTTTTCCCTGCTCAGCAGCTCCTGGAAGTTGAAGGAGGCAGGTTTGGCCAGGAAGTTCATGACCAGCTGGCTCAGCATCTCTGCATCATCGTCCCAGTTGGTGAAATTTTCTTCTGCATAACCGGTAAAATCCTCGTTGGGCAGGATCAGTTCGCCGAAAATATATTCAATGAGCTCTTTTTCTTCTTTTTTATCCCGGCCCTGGGCGCTGATATACTGCTGGTAGCGTTCGGTGTCTACCAGGGCCAGGTACAGCTTGCGGATAAGATCGGGATTGCTGATGGATTCAGGTTTCACTTCTTTGACAGCCTGTTTCCAGGAGGGTGATTCCAAGATCTTCCAGAGCAGTTCGTTGCCCGCGATCTTGGTATTCACGCTGAGGTCAGCCGCTGAAGGGATGTATTTGGAGGCGCGGTTACGGGCGTCGGTCTCGGCATAACGCGCTACTTCCGTTAACGTAAAGATCAGGAAGACAAATAACTGCTGTGTCTGATCAAAGTTTTTCTGCAATAGTTTCACGGGGTCGCCGGGGGTAGCCCGTTTGGGTTCGCCTGTCTCGCCGGTCTGGCTTTCCACGGCATACAAGGTCTGCATTACCTTCACACGAATATTTCTTCTGCTGATCATTCTCTAAGAACTTGTTTTTAAGCGGGCAAAGCTAACTTTTTTGGGGCAAATCCTGTCAAAAAATGTGAACTGAAAAATTGGCACAGCCCGGGGGGCGGGGAGCCGGGGAAGGGGAGGACGCCTGCCAACCCGGACAGGCCCGGGGTGGGCCCGACTGGCCCTTTCTGGCAAAATGGCTTATTCATAGGCATTTGGGTGGGTTTGGTACAAAATTCGTATACCTTTGCCCGCCTGACCGCAAGGCAGGAACCCCAATGGTTAACCCGTTGGCATTACCATTTCCAAAATAAAAAAAGCATACAACTATGGCTAAATCCCAAAGCGCTACGCAGAAGTTAAATGTTACCCCGCTGCATGACAGGGTAATTGTGAAACCCGCCAAGGCGGAAGAGAAAACTGCGGGTGGTATCATCATCCCCGATACTGCCAAAGAAAAACCTCAGAGAGGTACTGTGGTGGCTGCAGGCCCCGGTAAAAAAGACGAGCCCGTTACCGTTAAGATCGGTGATACCGTTCTGTATGGTAAGTATGCCGGTACAGAGATCCAGATCGGTGGTGATGACCTCCTGATCATGAGAGAGAGTGATATCCTGGCCATCGTTTAAGAACGGCCGGACAGATCAATACGCAACAACATCCCATCATAAATATTACAATTGACATATTATGGCAAAACAATTGTTCTTCGATATCGAAGCACGAAATAAGATGAAGAAAGGGGTAGATACCCTGGCCAATGCAGTGAAAGTAACCCTGGGCCCCAAAGGCCGTAACGTGGTGATCGAGAAAAAATTCGGTGCTCCCGCTGTTACCAAGGATGGTGTTACGGTAGCTAAAGAAATTGAACTGGAAGATCCCATCGAGAACATGGGCGCCCAGATGGTGAAGGAAGTAGCTTCCAAAACTGCCGATATCGCTGGTGATGGTACTACCACCGCCACCGTTCTGGCCCAGTCTATTATCAGTGAAGGTCTGAGGAATGTTGCCGCCGGCGCCAATCCCATGGACCTGAAACGCGGTATCGACAAAGCTGTTGCAAAGGTTATCGATAACCTCCGCGCCCAGTCCCAGACTGTAGGCACTGACAGCAAAAAGATCCAGCAGGTAGCTTCTATCTCTGCCAATAACGATGACACCATCGGTAAACTGATCGCTGAAGCTTTCGGTAAAGTAGGTAAAGAAGGCGTTATCACCGTAGAAGAAGCCAAAGGCACTGAAACTACTGTAGACGTAGTGGAAGGTATGCAGTTTGACCGTGGTTACTCCTCCGCTTATTTCGTTACCAACAGCGAAAAAATGGAAGTGGAACTGCAGAATCCTTATATCCTGATCTACGACAAGAAGATCAGCGCCATGAAGGATATCCTCAGCATCCTGGAGAAAGTTGCCCAAAGCGGCCGTCCCCTCCTGATCATCTCTGAAGACCTGGAAGGTGAAGCCCTGGCTACCCTGGTTGTGAACAAACTCCGTGGCACCCTGAAAGTGGCCGCTGTAAAAGCCCCCGGCTTTGGCGACCGTCGCAAGGAAATGCTGCAGGACATCGCTATCCTTACCAAAGGTATCGTGATCAGCGAAGAGCAGGGTTATAAACTGGAAGGCGCCGACCTGACCTACCTGGGACAGGCCTCCAGCATTACCATCGATAAAGACAATACCATCATCGTTGGTGGTAAAGGCAAAAAAGATGATATCCTGGCCCGCGTAAACCAGATCAAAGCCCAGATTGAGACCACTACTTCCGATTACGATAAAGAAAAATTACAGGAACGCCTCGCCAAACTGAGCGGCGGTGTAGCTGTTCTTTACGTAGGCGCTGCTACCGAAGTAGAAATGAAAGAAAAGAAAGACCGCGTTGACGACGCCCTGCACGCTACCCGCGCTGCTGTTGAAGAAGGTATCGTTCCCGGCGGTGGCGTTGCGTTCATCCGCGCCATTGAAGGTCTGGAAAAACTGAAAGGCAGTAACGAAGACGAAGTTACTGGTATCGCCATCGTGAAAAGGGCCCTTGAAGAGCCCATCCGTCAGATCGTTGCCAACAGCGGAATTGAAGGTAGCATCGTGGTACAGAAAGTAAAAGAAGGAAAAGCTGATTTCGGTTTCAACGCCCGTACTGAAGTGTACGAGAACATGCTGAAAGCCGGTGTTATCGATCCTACTAAAGTTACCCGTATCGCCCTCGAAAACGCCGCTTCTATTGCCGGTATGCTGCTCACCACTGAGTGTGTTATTGCCGACAAACCCAAGAAAGAAGAAGGACACGCTCACCCCGGTGGCGCTCCTGGCATGGGTGGCATGGATTACTAAGCCATCAGCCCGCAGGTTCAACCCCGCGGCTTATATAACAGATCCCGCTTTGCGTTGCAAGGCGGGATCTTTGTTTTACAGCCCGCCGCCGCCTATGCGGCCTGGCGCTGCTGATAGTTATTCGCTTTTACCAGTTTTTTCCGGAAAAAATGCGTTGCAGGGGGCATTTTCGACAACTTCGTATTGGCTGCAACGTTGAACCGTGCGAAAAGGTCAACAATAAAACCCTTGCTATGAAATTATTTGCCCTCCTATTAAGTTGCTGTTTTTTGTTCGCCTGCTCCAAAAAAGATGAAGATAAAAATGCGCTTCTGAATTATGACCCGCTTGTAGGGACCTGGAAGTTGTCGGAAGTGCGGGCCGATCCTGGTGATGGTTCCGGAACCTTTCTGCCCACCACCATAGCAGCTACCATCACCTTTTCAGAAAATGGAGAATACACTGATTCAAGGACCGAGGCTTACACCCGGTATAAAATGATTGGTACGGATTCCATTTTTCTGTACCACCATGAGCAGGCTCAGGCCAGCGTGCTGGCCATCCAGCAGCAGACTGTTTACAGCCTCACCTACTTTGTTGCCGGCATGTATTGCGGCGGCCCCTATGGCGAAAAGCTGGTCCGGGTAAAACAAATAATTGATGATGTGAAATAATACTGCCTGAAAGTTTCCGGCGGCAGGGCAGCACCACTGTTCCTGCCGCCGGATTTTTTTAGGTGGCCCAGCCTGTGGTCTTCTCTGCAAAGCTGCCTGCCATGGGCTGTACAGTACTTTCTCCCCTTTCAACTGCCAGGGTCCCGGCAGACCCTTCAATTTCCCCGGATTTTGTATATTTAGAAAAGCTTTGCCACACATGAAATTCCTTGTTGGCCTTTTCCTTCTCCTCAGCCAGTATACGCTGGCGCAAACGGAAACTTCCGCGGAAAAAGCTATTGTTGCAGGGAATCCTTACCTGCTGAAAGATTGGGCCGAAGGGGTGGTCCGCTACAGCAGCGGCCGGGTGGTGAGCCAGTTCAGACTTAAATTCGATTGTTCCCGCAACGGACTTCTCTTACAATTTGACAACAATACATTTAGTGCAGATGCCAACGTGAAAGAGTTTGTGCTTTTTCCCAAAGGCAGGAAAGCAGGTGATTCCCTTTTATTCCGCAAAGGTTATCCTGCCGGCGGCCAGGGGACCGCAGAGACCTTTTACCAGGTACTGGTAACCGGTAAGTGCAGCCTGCTGCAACTGCATGCCTGTGATATAGTAGAGGTCAGGGATGTGCTGGCCGGCGCCTCACGGCGGCACTATGAGGACAAAAAACTGTTTTACCTGCTGCAGAAAGATACCTTGACCGAACTGCCCCAGGACAAAGAGGCCCTGCTGGAAATATTCAGGGATAATGAAACCGTAGTGCAGTTTATTAAAGAGGCGCCATTGAAGTGGCGATCAGCCAGTGATTTTGTGCAGTTGGTACAGCAGTTGAATGCAGGCGTTTATTGATGGTGTTCCTGGTTCAATACAGGAATGCGGCTGGCCTCTTCCAACTCCTCAAATATCCTGGTATCAAACTTGAAATTCTGCACCTGCCATTTATCATTGGGCCTATAAAATGAGAACCTGAATGTGGCCGGCAGCCGCTCGAATTTTACAATATAGGTGAGCATGAGAATATTGGGGCCAGCGTATTTTTTTGTTAAGAGTTCATAGCCGGCGAATTTTCCTGATACGTTTAAAAAACTGGTCAGCTGTTGTTTTACTTCTGTCAATCCAGCGCTGATCTCAGCAAAATATTTATTGTTGCCAAAGTAATACTCAATGGCCTTGTCGGAACCTGCTTTATTGTATTCTTCAAAAAAGCGGTCAACTATTTCAGTGGGCTGGGTCTGGCTATAGGAGAGGCTGGAAAAGGACAGGGATAACACAAGGGCTAATACGAATCTGGAGATCATGGAGTTCTTTTGTATAAACGTACTGATTGTTTTGTGAAAATTTTCCTATTTCGCAATCTCCACTTTCACAGGCTTGGTCCCATAGTACCATACATTCAGTGAATCCTTCAACCTGGCAGTGTCCGCCGGCGCAGCCGGCAGGTTCACGTAAATGGTGAAGTTGAGTGAATCCGATGTCTCCATTTTTATCCGCGGGCTGAGGTCATTCACAAAGGCGAATCGTTTTAGCGCACGCGCTTTGCGGTCGGTGCGTTCCAGGATGAACTTATAGCTGCCTGCCGGCGTACCGGCTGCTGGCGCAAGCTGCTGGGGAGCGCTGTCGGCCGTGGCAATATGGGACACGCTATCCGGTCCGCCTGCCACTTCCGGTGAATCCACCTGCTGTAGCGTTTCCCGCTGGGCGTCTGTAGAAGCATTGCTGCTGTTGTTCTTATTGTACAGGTAATACCCGCCCCAGACAATCACAGCAAGGCCTATCACCACCAGGGTGCCCAGCATTAAGAGGCGGCGCTGGTTATTATGGGCGCTGTGGCGCTGGATATTATCATCATAGGCCGGTATCTGGCGTGATTGCTTTTCTGCTTCTTTTGCCTGTGGCAGGGCCGATTCCAGTCTCTCCAGGATCGGTTCGCCCGGCGTAAATTCATAGGTGCCTGATTTATTCTTGTGCAGGGAGCCAATACCTTCAATGGTAAAAGGCTTACCGATATTCAGCAGGAGCTTACCATCATTGAGGTAGGATTCCAGGTCGGATTCCGCCAGCGGCCTGATCTTGCCGGTCTGAACCCGGATAAAATCGATCAGTGATTCTTCCGGTTGTGCTACCGGCTCCTGGCTGAACTGGATATATTTGAGGAACTCTTTGAAATTCTTATCGGCTACATCGGGGACGGTCACAGCAGCGTCCAGGCGGAAGACGCCGATGCCCGGCAACCGAAGCTGTCTCTGCTGATAGAAGTATTTCGCTAAGAGGAAAGTTAATTTCAAGATATAATGGATTTGTTGACACAAGTTAATCATTAATTGATTGAACGCAAACATCCAACGCGTCCAATCCCTAATTTTGCACACAGGCAGCTGCATGCTGCTGCTATCCTAACGCAGAATCCAGGTCTTCAGTATCTGCATAAAGTTGGAATACTATGACAGAAAATGAACAGCAATTCCTGCAATACTGGGAAGCCAGCAGGGAACGGGAGGGGAGATGGCAATACCAGTTAATGTCCGGTATACCAATCGGACTGCTGTTTTCGTTACCTATCCTGTTCATCATGTTCACCAGCAGGCTCTGGTATAAGCGGGCCGATATGGTGGCCAATACAACCAGTCCCTGGCTGTTTGTAGTGGCGGTGATCATCATTGCGGTCTTTGTGGCCGTCTTTTACAAACGGTTCCAGTGGGAACGTAAAGAACAATTCTACAAGGAACTGAAGGCAAAAGCCCGGCGTGAGCAGGACCAGGGTCCTGTGCAGCTATAGACCCGGGGCGGTTGTCTGTATCACTGAACCAATTATATGCACAAAAAACGCTTCATGGGTAAACCACTATTGTGCCTGCTTTGGGTTGCCTGTCTTTGTGCCGGCTGCTTCAAGAAAGAGAACGACTGCGCCGCCCGGAATATCACAGCACCAGATCCGGAGGTGAAACTGGTAGCCGAATACCTGGCTGGTCATAATATACCCGCCACCAGGCACCAGAGCGGTCTTTATTACCGGACCATTACGGAAGGCAGCGGCCGTTCGCCCGCTATCTGCTCCAGTATCAAGGTCAATTTCTCCGGCACCCTGCCCAATGGCACCCGTTTTGAAGGGGATAACGGGGTAGCCCTCAACCTGCGCATGATGCTGGAATCCTGGCGTATCGCCCTCCCCCTGATGAAGGAAGGCGGCCGGGTGATCCTGTATGTACCGCCCACACTGGGTTATGGCAGCACCGGCAAACAGGATAAGGATACGGGCGCTGAAATAGTAGCGCCTGATGCACCCATCATCATCTATGATATTACCTTCCTGTCCATCAACTGATGGATGGATACCGGATTGACCTAACTTTGCCCTAAATCATATACTCTTGCCACACGAAGCCATTTCAGTTTTCGATATTTTCAAGATCGGCGTAGGCCCTTCCAGCTCTCATACGCTTGGCCCCTGGCGGGCCGCCCAGCGCTTCCTGCAGTCCCTGGAGGCACAGGGCCAGCTGAGCAATGTAACGGCTGTACGTGTGCTGCTCTATGGCTCCCTGGCTAAGACCGGCAAAGGCCATGGAACAGATATCGCTGTGGAACTGGGACTGGCCGGTGATGATCCCGTTACTTTCGACGTACACCAGATACAACCCAAAATACAGACCATCAGCAGTACCAGGAGGATACAGCTGAACGGGCAGCACTGGATAGATTTTGACCCCGCTACGGATATAGAGTTCCTGATGACTGAATCCCTCCCTTTTCACCCCAACGCCCTGACCTTCCTGGCCAGCTTTACCGATGGCGCCCAGGTTGCCGAGACCTACTACTCCGTTGGCGGCGGCTTTGTGACCCGGGAAGGAGAAACAGCAGGAGCCCAGGACAGCGTTCAGCTGCCTTTCCCCATTGATAAGGCGGACGACCTGCTGCACTGGTGCCGGAAAACGGGTCTCCCCATCCATGAAGTGGTGATGGAGAATGAGAACAGCTGGAGACCTGAAGCCGATACCCGCAGCGGTATGCTCAATATCTGGCGCGTGATGAAGGAGTGTATTTACCGGGGCTGCCATACCCGCGGTATGCTGCCCGGAGGACTCAACGTAAAAAGACGCGCGGCTGATCTCAATACCAGGCTATCGGCCGGCCGGCCTTACCACGACTATGACTCCTGGATCCGTTCCATCCGTGAGGGCGGCCAGGATTTTAAGTATACGCTCGACTGGGTCAGCTGTTTTGCCCTGGCCGTTAACGAAGAGAACGCCTCTTTTGGCCGGGTGGTCACAGCTCCCACCAATGGCGCCGCCGGGGTGATCCCCGCCGTGCTCCAGTATTTTGTGGCTTTCTGCGATGGCTACCGGGAAGACAGGATACTGCAGTTCATGCTCACCGCTGCCGAGATCGGCAGCATTTTTAAAAAGGGCGCCACCATCTCCGCCGCTATGGGCGGTTGCCAGGCCGAGATCGGCGTTTCCTCCGCTATGGCCGCAGCCGGTCTGACCGAGGCTATGGGCGGCAGCCAGCGCCAGTCTATGATGGCCGCTGAAATTGCCATGGAGCACCACCTGGGCCTCACCTGCGATCCCATTGCCGGCCTGGTGCAGATACCCTGTATTGAGCGCAATACCATGGGTGCTATCAAGGCTATCACCGCCTCCCAGCTGGCCCTGCAAAGCACGCCGGATTTTGCGCGCGTATCGCTGGATGGCGTTATCCGCACCATGTGGGATACTGCCAAGGACATGAGCTTTAAGTACAAGGAAACAGCAGAAGGCGGACTGGCTGTGCATATTCCCATCAGCCTGAGCGAGTGCTAAGCGCTGAAGACAGACCGGGAATGAACCACCTTATATAGGTTCGTCCAAAACTGTCCTCTTTATTGCTATAAAAGCAGCAATGCTATAAAATAGTTCACCCTGCAACACCTGTTCAGAACAGGAACTGCAGGGTGTTTTTATGGTAAGCCAGGCTGCACAACTGTTGTAAGGCTATAAAAAACTTTACAGCTATAAAATAGCTCACCCTGCAACACTTGTAGAGAACAGGTACTGCAGGGTGTTTTATGGTAAGCCAGGCTGCACAACTGCTGTAAGGCTATAAAAATATTTACAACTATAAAAGAGTTCACCCTGCAACACCTGTTCAGAACAGGCATTGCAGGGTGTTTTTATTGTAAGCCCTGCTGACGCAAGGCAATGCTTCAAAAACGAATCAGTTCAGCAACGGATTGGCCTCAATTTCTTTCAGCTCAATATTGGAATAATCACGCAGCTCTTTGTAGAGGGTATCCCGCTCTACCGGTTTGCGCTTCACCTGTTTGATCAGCGTCACCAGCTGGGCCGTGCTGAGGGCTGGATTCTGCTCTTCAGAGCCGGCCATGGAATAGATCTTGGTGCTGTCGTCAATGGTGCCGTCAATATCATTCACGCCAAAGCTCAGGGTCAGCTGGGCGCTCTTGCGGCCCAGCATAGGCCAGTAGGCCTTGAGGTGAGGTATATTGTCCATATACAGGCGAGCGATGGCATACATGCGCATGTCCTCTATGATACCGGACTCATCCACATTGCTCATATCATTCTGCTTGTTGCGGAACTTCAGGGGAATGAAGGTATTGAAACCACCGGTCCGGTCCTGCAGCTGGCGCAGGCGTTCCATATGGTCTACCCGGTGCCAGTATTGTTCAATATGACCGTAGAGCATGGTGCAGTTGGTGTTCATGCCCAGGTTATGGGCCACTTCATGCATCTTCAGCCAGCCTTCGGCATCTACTTTATCGTCACAGATCTGCTGGCGGATCTCGGGGTGGAAGATCTCGGCGCCGCCGCCGGGCATGGAATCCAGTCCGGCCTTGTTGAGGTAGGCCATCCCTTCTTCCACAGATACCTTGGCTTTGCGGAACATATAATCCAGTTCCACGGGCGTAAACCCTTTCACATGCAGTTCAGGCCGGTGCGCCTTGATCTTGCGCAGCAGTTCAGCAAAGAATTCCATCGTGAGCTTGGGATGGACCCCACCTACAATATGCACTTCGGTAACGGGCTTGCCGTCGTAATGCTTTACAATGTCCAGCATCTGGTCGGTACTGAGTTCCCATCCTTCCTCGCGGTGGGCATAAAGCCGGGAATAGGAGCAGAACTTACAGGAAAAAACACAGACGTTGGTGGGCTCAATATGAAAATTGCGGTTGAAATAGGTTGTATCCCCATGCATGCGTTCGCGTACAAAATTAGCCAGCGATCCTACAAAGGCGAGGGAACCTTTTTCAAAAAGGGTTACTCCTTCTTCGGGACTGATCCTTTCCTTGCGATAGATCTTTTCTGCGATGGCACGGAGGGCCGCATCTTTTTCGGCGGCAATGATCTGTTCTACTGGAATATTCATGGTTTAACCATCTTTTTACGGACTGTACAAAGGTACGAACCATATTCAACAGTAACCAGGGGATATTGTTTAACCATCAGCATGATTTACATCATGGCCCCGGCAATGCAGCCGCACATCAGGCAGGCAATGGTGCCGCCGATCAGTGCTTTGACCCCCAGCTCAGTAAGGTTCTTCCGCTGGTTGGGCGCCAGCTGGCTGATACCGCCTATCTGGATGCCGATACTGGCAAAGTTGGCAAAACCGCAGAGGGCATAGGTGGTGATCAGGATCGACTTGGGATCACTGATGGCGCCTGAAGTCTTCATCTGTCCAAAAGAAATATAGGCTACAAACTCGTTCAGGATGGTCTTTTCTCCCAATAGCTGCCCTACCTGGACCATCTCATGGCTGTTGATCCCTATCAGCCAGGCAACGGGGGAGAAGATATACCCCAGGATCATCTGGAGGGAGAGGGAGTCATAACGGCCGTCGGTGATCCGGGCAATATCATCATTGATATTGATCCAGCTGCCTACTGAGCCCAGGATATAATTGGCCAGGTACATCAGGGCGGTGAATACGATCAGCATGGCGCCCACGTTCACGGCCAGCTTGAGGCCATCAGTGGTGCCCTGGGAAATGGCGTCCAGGAAATTATCGCCGATCTTTTCCTTCGGTACTTTCAGTTCCCGCATCACGTTCTCCGTCTGGGGGAACATGATCTTGGAGATCACAATGGCGGCCGGGGCGCTCATGATAGACTGGCTGAGCATATGAAGGGCAAAAAACTTCTGCTGGTCCGGGTCATTGCCACCCAGGAAACCCACATAGGCGGCCAGTACGCTGCCCGCGGTATTGGCAAAGCCGCCTACCATGATACACATGATCTCGGAGCGGTTCATTTTGTCCAGGAAGGGCCGGATCATCAGGGGCGCCTCTGTTTGTCCCAGGAAGATATTGGCCGCGGTGGATACGCTTTCCGGGCCGGAGATACCCAGCTTTTTCAGCAGCCAGGCAAAGATGTAGACAATGAACTGCAGCACGCCCAGGTAATACAGCATGGCGGATACGGCTGCAAAGAAGATGATATTGGGGAGAACCTGTACGGCAAAGATATAAGCCCAGCCGCCGGTGGAATCAGCCAGGTTACCGAAGATGAACTCGATACCCTTATGACCGATATTGATGAGGTCAACAAATTTTTCGGAGACATAGGTAAAGAACGACTTTACAAAATTCACTTTCTGGACGCCGAGTGCAAAACAGATCTGGGCCACGATGCCAATACCCACCAGTTTCCAGTTAATGGCCCTGCGGTTATTGCTGAGCAGGAAGCAGACAAAGAGAAGAAAAAACATTCCTAAGGTGCCGCGGAGGATGTTTTCCAGTACAGGACTCATGCGTTTGGTTTTGTTTGCGAAATGACGGGCCAATATAGGATAAAAACTAATGGGAAATACTGACCCTTATTCCTAAGTTTGGGGTATTATTGCGGCCCCAAACCCGGAAGTCCCTAAAATTGATATATGTCTGGGCAGGATACACAGGTACAATATATAGATAAGGAGTTGCTTGCCCGGATAGCAGCCGGCGATGGGGATGCCTTTCATGAATTTTACCGGCATTTTGCGCCCAGGCTGCGCGCCTATGTGCTCAAATCCACCCGGTCTGACTCAGCTACCGAAGAAATTTTACAGGCCAGCTTTATACGTATCTGGCTTTCCCGCGACAAACTCCCGGACATTGACAATGTCCCCGCCTGGGTATACACCGTTACGGCCCGGGTCTGCCTCCAGCATTTCCGCAGGACCAAAAGGGAAAAAGAACGAATGGACCGCCTCCAGGTGGTAGCCCCTGCCGAAACTATTACCACCCCCATGGAGCTGATGTACCTGGAAGAGATCCGGTCCGTGATACAGCGGGCATTGGTACAAATGCCGGACAGCCGCCGCACCATTTACCGGCTGAGCCGGGAGCAGGGTAAAAAACCGGCCGAGATAGCCCAGCTGCAGGGCATGCCTGTAGGTACGGTGAAGAACCAGCTGTCGGCCGCCATGCGCGAGATCCGGGAATCCCTGGCCCTGGCCGGTTACGGGCAGTTTGCCTGGCTACTGGTCTGCTTTCCCTTTTTTAAATAAGAATTATTCATTTTTTCCGTGACGTTTTGTTTTCGGCGGGATCATATATGCACAGATGGTCCGCAGCCGGAGGAACGGAGCGGAACCTGACTGTTTTTTTATGGCAATGGATCATCAACGCATTTATTACTTGCTGGAAAAGGAATTACAGGATCAGCTGACTGCCGCCGAAGCGGAAGAGCTGATGGACCTGAAGCTGCAGGAAGAGGACGCTGAGCTGGTAGCTGCCATTGCCTGGTTCATGGAAAAAGAGGCGGCCTGGCCCGTGTACAGAACAGCGGAGCAGGAAGCAACCGCTTTTAAAAATATACTGTCCGTGGATACTTCCCGGCCTGCTGACCAACAACAGGCGCCGACGCGGGTACATCTATGGCGCCGCTGGGGCTGGGCCGCAGCGGTCTTTGCATTGCTGGTCACCGGTGTACTGTTCCTTTACCTGCCCCGGAAGCAGGCGGTCCGGCCGGATACCACCCAGGTACTGCCGGGCGCCCATATCCCCGCCGCACAGGAAGGCGCCGTACTGCAGCTGGCCGATGGCCGGCAGGTAGTGCTGGACAGCCTCACAGAAGGAGAGGTGGCCGTTCAGAATGGCAGCCGCGTTGAACTGAAGAACGGACAGCTGGTGTATAGCGCAACCGGCCAGGCTGCCGGCGCCCTGAGCTATAATACTATGATCACCCCCAAAGGCAGGCAGTTCCATATGCTGCTGCCGGATGGTTCCAAAGTATGGCTGAATGCCGCCAGTTCTATTACTTATCCTACCTATTTCACGGGCGCTGAAAGGCTGGTGACCATTAGCGGCGAAGCCTATTTTGAAATTGTGCAGCATAAAACGCTTCCTTTCCGCGTCCGGGTCAATGAACAGGCTGAGATCAGCGTGCTGGCCACCAGCTTTAATGTGAACGCCTACCCCGAAGAAAAGAATATTGAGGCCACTTTACTGGAAGGATCGGTCAGGGTCAGCAAACCAGACGCAGCTGCCGGCAGTGTACAGCTCAATCCCGGCCAGCAGGCCCGGATAGTAGCGGGAGCGGCAGGCGGAAAGATTGCCGTGTTGGACAATGTGGACCTGGATATTGTGATGGCTTGGAGGAATGGACTCTTCAATTTTGAAGATGCCGGCCTGGACGAAGCCATGCGACAGGTAGGCCGCTGGTATGATGTGGAGATTGTGTATGAAGGGGAGATACCCACTATTGAGTTCGGCGGAAAACTGAGCAGGAATAAAACCCTTGCCGGCGTGATCCAGGCGCTCACAGAGGCGGGACTGCAATGCCGGCTGGAAGGAAGAAAGCTGATCGTCAAAAAGTAAGTTGCACTATACAGACTACTGATTAACCTGATTGTTCAATAATTAAATGCGCCATTATGAAAAAGCACTCTCTCCGTTTAGCTACTTAGTAAATTCCACGCATAATTACTGTATTAATGATCAATGCTGATCATCCCGGATGCTGCCCCTGCGCTGTTTCCCGGGTGGATATTGTATTTCCTGAACGTTCATATGCCATTAAAACTGATTGTTCCTGAACCCAAACCCTTTACTTTTATGCAACAACATGTAGAAGGTCATCGACCGTACCGGTGGAAACGACTGCACGTAGCCAAAACTCTGATTGTTATGAAACTAATGATCCTGCTGACATTCGTGATGCTGCAAGCTCACGCTGAAGGCGTATCACAATCTGTTACCTTTTCCGGTAAGGATGTACCCCTGAAAAAGGTATTTAACGAAATCGAAAAACAGACGGGTTATGTAGTGTTCTACAATAAAGAACAGCTGGCCAGCGCCAGGCCTGTATCGCTGGCGGTACGTGATATCCCCCTGCCCGGCTTCCTGGAAATGCTGCTGAAAGACCAGCCCCTGAATTTCCGGATAGATGGTAAGGATATCATTCTTTCCCGCAAAGCGCCGGCCCCTCCTCCTGCGCTGCTGGCCTACGCAGAACCCGCTCCGCCAATCAGGGGCAGGGTGCTGACGGAAGACGGAACGCCACTGCCCGGCGCCTCTGTAAAGATCAAGGGCGCTACTACCGGCACCTCCACTGACTCAAGTGGTGTTTTCATATTGAATGCCAGGGCTGGTCAGACCCTGGTGATCACTTTTGTGGGGTACAAGGAAAGGGAATACAAAGTAGGGTCGGAGCAGAACATTACCATTGTACTGGCTGCCGAAGAATCCAGGCTGGATGAAGTGGTAGTGGTAGGGTATGGTGCGCAGAAAAAATCAGTGATCACCTCTTCCGTCAGCACCATCAACCAGGAAGCTATCCGCAATACGCCGGGCGCCAATATCCAGAATATGCTGACCGGTAAGGTTTCCGGCTATTTCTCCCAGCAGCGTACCGGCCAGCCCGGCGCTGAAACAACGGAGATCTCTATCCGCGGCGTGGCCACTTATAATAGCGGCACCAATCCCCTGGTGCTGGTAGATGATATTGAATATAATTTTGGACAGTTCAAGCTGATCAGCGCTGATGAAATAGCCTCCATCTCCATTCTGAAAGACGCGGAGGCTACGGCTATTTATGGGGTGAAAGGCGCCAACGGCGTTATCCTGGTAAAAACAAAACGGGGTAAGGCCAGTAAAGCACAGATTGAAATAAGGACAGAAGCCGGGCTGCAGATCCCCATCAGGACCTTCCAGACCCTGGGTTCCTATGATGTGGCGCTGCTGACCAATGAAGCGCTGGCCAATGACGGCGGTACCGCCATGTTCAGTGAAAGGGACCTGGAGCTGTTCAAATCCGGTGAAGATCCCTATGGACACCCTGATGTGGACTGGTATAACACCCTGTTCCGCAAAACAGCGCCCATGACGGAAACCAATGTAAATATTTCCGGCGGCAGCAACCGCGTACGGTACTTTTTGTCCGGCGGATATCAATACATGGATGGTTTGCTGAAAAATATCGATTACAGGGGCAGGGAGCCGGAACCCAATACCAGCAAGGTGAACAAGAACTATTATTCCAAGCGGTATAAGTTCAGGTCTAACCTGGACGTCAGCCCCACCCAGACAACCACCATCAGCTTTGATATTACAGGCACCTATCATGAAGTGAACGCACCGCAGAACAATGTGTTTACATCCATCTTCAAATACGACTATGTAAGACCCTATGGATACCCGGTATACAATCCGGACGGCAGCTTTGGATTTGGCAACCCCGCTATATTCCAGCCAGCCGGCAATATCAATAACCCTGCGGCGCTGTCGGCCCTGGGCGGATACCACAGGAGTTACAACAATTTCATCAATATGAGCCTGGTGGGCAGCCAGAAGCTGGATATGATCCTGCCGGGACTGTCCACCAAGGTATCTGCCACTTTCTCCTATGCCAACAATGCGGAAAGATGGCAGGACAGGGCTGGTATACCTGCTTATTTTTACAATCCTGCCGATAGCTCCTATACACCGCGGGACCAGAGCATTTACCGGATCAACCAGTATGTGATGACCTATAACGGCTCCGTGGCCGGTTCTCCCAACAGCAGGCTGAATATCCAGGCCCACCTGGCTTACAACAAGAAGTTCAGCGGTGGCCATAATGTCAATGCCCTGCTGCTGTATAACCAGACCAGCTATTATGCCGGTGCTGATCTGCCCTTTAATTTCCTGGGATATACCTACCGTTTCGGGTATAACTATAAGGAGCGGTACATCTTCAGCGCCAGTGGCGCCTACAACGGTTCTGATCGCTTTGTAACGCAGAATCGCTTCAACCTCTTCCCCGCCTTTGCGGTGGCCTGGAATGGCCACAATGAAGACTTTGTAAGGGATAAGCTGCCATTTCTGACGCAGTTCAAACTCAGGGCTTCCTACGGTATTGTAGGTAATGACAATATTGGCATCAACGAGTACTTCTTTGAGAACAAGTATGAACGTTCCGGGAACTATTATTTTGGCGAGCTGCCTAACCAGCGCACGGGCATCAGGGAAGGGGATATTGGCAATAATGATGTAAGCTGGGAAAGTGAACGTAAATGGAACTTTGGTATTGATCTCGGTCTGTTCCAGAATAAACTGACCATCACTGCCGATTATTTCGACAACTACCGTTATGATATCCTGTCCCAGCGGCAGACCCTGCAGCGGATCTTCGGTATGCCCACCTCGGTATTGCCGTATGTAAACTTAGGGGAAGTAAAGAACCACGGGTATGAGCTGGAAATAGGGTATAATGGCAATGTTGGCAAACTGGGCTATACGGTAAGGACCATGGTCACCTATGCCAAAAATAAGGTCATTTACAGGGATGATCCACCCGCACTGTACCCCTGGCAGGACCGCACCGGGCTGCCGATTGGCGTACAGAGACAGTATATATGGGATGGTGAGTTCTATACAACCGCAGACCTGCAGGATAGCAAAGTGGCCAAACCCGTAGGCACCGTACGCCCCGGTTACCTCAAGTACCGGGACATGAACGGTGACGGCATCATCAATGTGGACGATATGGCCTACCTGGACAGGGCCAACCGCCAGACCACGGTCCTGAGCTTTACCCTGGGCTTCCAGTATGAAGGATTCAGTATTTCAGCCCTGTTCCAGGCCGGTCTGGGTGGTTATGCCTATGTTGGGTATGAAGCAGCTGTACCGTTCAAGGCAGCTCTGCAGCCCACGCACCTGAACAGGTGGACGCCTGAAACTGCTGAAACAGCCACCTTCCCTGCGCTGAGCTATAATTTTGTGGGAACCTATATGAACCCCAACGGCAACCTGTCCACGTTCTGGACGGAAAGCTCCGATTACCTGCGCCTGCGCTCTATTGAATTTGGCTACACCTTTAAGAAGTCTGTTACCAACCGGCTGAAGCTGTCTAATCTTCGTGCATTTGCCAATGCATACAACCTGGTCACCTGGTCTAAGTTCTACAAGAAGTACCAGTATGATCCCGAAGTGGCAAATGAACAGAACGATTATATCTACCCGGTCACCAGTAATGTGAACTTCGGTCTGACCATTGGTTTATAAACTATCAAATAATCTCCTGCATTATGCATAGGCATATATTATTCAAAACCGGCGCGCTTGTCCTGCTGATGGCATGCCTGCTGGGCTGTGAAAAAAGTGATTCCATGCTGGATCCCAAATCCACCAGCGAGCTGAACGAGGAATCTGTGTTCAGCGATGTGGAACGGTCCAGGGATTTCCTGATCAATATTTATACTTACCTGCGCTTTGAGGTAGGCACCAGCGGTTATGAACTCAATACCTATGGCGGCTCCCTGAGTGATATGACTGATGAATCGGATACCCGCTGGCCCGGCGGGCACAATGTAGGCAACCAGATCATCGGCGGTACTTTTGGTACGGCCTTCTATACCCGTGCTTCCGACATGTGGACCAACTTTTATACGGCCATCAGGCAGGTGAATATCTACCTGAGAAATGTGGACAGGATACCTGTCAGCGATGAGCTGAAATCGCGCACAGCTGCTGAGGCCCGTTTTCTCCGTGCTTATTTTTACCACAAGCTCATGTGTTACTATGGCGGTGTGATCCTGGTGGGTGATGAGGTATATGATCTGACTTCCACCAGGGAGGAAGGACGGGATACCTACGCCGCCTGTGTGGAGTATATTGTTTCGGAGATGAATGCCATTGCGCCCATGCTGCCGCTGAGCTATTCCGGATCGGATTATGGCCGGATAACAAGGGGCGCCGCACTTTCCCTCAAAGCCAGGGTCCTGCTATATGCCGCCAGCCCGCTGTACAATGGCAACAGCTCGCTGGAAACAGGCTCTACCATTCTGCCTGAGCTGACCAATAATCCCCAGGTGGCAGAGCTGGTGAGTTATCCTTCCCGGGACAACAACCGCTGGCAGGCCGCCCTGCAGGCCGCCAAAGAAGTGGCCGACCTCGGCGTCTACAGCCTGTATACCGATAATACCACCCGCGCCGGCAACGGTTTTTACCAGGTTTTCCTGGACCGGGTGAACCCTGAATACATCATGGCGGTCATGCTGGAAGGCAACAAGTTCATTGAAGCCAATACCAACCCTCCTTCCCGTGGCGGCGCCTACTATCGCTTCCCCACCCAGGAAATGGTGGACGCCTTCCCCATGAAGAATGGACTGCCTATCACAGATAATACTTCCGGGTATGATGAAAGCAAAATGTATGAGAACAGGGATCCCCGGTTCTACTACACCGTTATTTACAATGGCGCTATGTACTGGGACCAGCGGGTCAATACCCAGACTGCTGTGTATACCTACGTAGGCGCTAACCTGGATGGCCTGAAAGCTTCTACGGTAAATACCGGCACTGTTACCGGCTACTATGTCCGCAAGATGGCCAATGAATACCTGTCCGGGTCCAGCACAGGTACCACCTATCGCTGCATGCCTGTTTTCAGGTATGCTGAGATCCTGCTGATGATGGCGGAGGCCAATGTGGAGACCGGCAATATCGGTGAGGCCATGGACCAGCTGATAGAACTGCGCAAAAGGGCTGGCATTGAACCCGGCGCTGATCTTCGTTACGGCATTCCTGCTGATCCTTCCACGGAACTGGCCCGTGCAGCAGTCCGCAAAGAACGGTTCATTGAGCTGGCCTTTGAAGAACACCGGTACTGGGATCTCCGCCGCTGGGGCCTGGGCGCTCAGTACGACGGGAAATACGTACATGGGATTAATATTGTACGGAACAGCAATGGCACCTACAACAGCAACCGCTTTGATGTGCGGGCGCCCCGTTATTTTAAGATCAACAGCTATTTCTTCCCTATTCCCACAACAGAAATAGCTATTAACAGGAACATTTTACAAAACCCCGGATGGTAATATGAAATTCTTCATCGATCATAAAGAATATGGACTGGGCCTGATCAACAACAGGCGCTGTCTCCAGAAAGGGCTGCTGGTAACCTCCCTGCTCATCGGAACTTTATGGGCCAGCGCCCAGCATACGGATAGCATCCCGCAGACGGATACTACCGTTGTGATGGTTAAACCGCAGCGTGTATCACTTTACTTTAAAGAAAAACCTAAGAATAACCTGACGGAATCTCTGGTGGTGGTGAAAGGGGACGACCTGAAAAAAACACCGCTGTCTTCCATTGCCAATGCCCTTGCCGGCAGGGTGGCAGGCCTGAATGTAACCCAGAATAACGGGGAACCGGGCAATTATGGTACTTCCTTTACCCTGCGGGACAGGGTGCCCCTGGTCCTGGTAGATGGGGTGCCCAGGGATATGAACAGTATCCTGACGGAGCATGTGGAATCTATTACCGTGCTGAAGGATGCTATTGCTACAGCGCCACTTGGCGCCAGGGGAGCGCCGGGTGTTATCCTGGTCACCACCCGCAAGCAGAATGACCAGCCCGGCTTTAATGTGGACTTTACCGCCAATTACGGTATTGCACAGCCGCTGAAGATAAGGGAGCAGGTCAGCGCCGCCCAGTATGCGGAACTGTATAATGAAGCGCTGGCCAATGACAGCAGGCCGCTGAAGTACAGCCAGGCGGATATTGATGCATATACCAATAAGACCAATCCGTACCTGTATCCTGAGAACGACTGGAAAAAACAGCTGGTAGAGAACTCGGCCCCTTTCAGCCGGTACGTGCTGAATGCTGCCGGCAGTTCCTCTATGGTGAATTATTTTCTCTCGGCCGATTATATGACCCAGGACGGTTTACTGAAGCAGGGCTCCAGCAGTTACAGTACCAATGCCGATTACCAGCGGTTTGGTCTGCGGGGTAATGTGGCCGTTGCCATTACGCCCAGGACCACGCTGAGCCTGAACCTCTATGGTGCTATCCAGCGCAGGACGGTGCCGGGTGAATCTCCTTCCTTCGGATTCGGGAACAATACCAATAGGCTGACCATCAGCAGTCCCAGCCTGAACAATATTTTCAACGGCATCATTAACGTTCCACGCAATGCCTATCCCTTGCTGAACCCTAACGGATCACTGGGCGGCAATCAGTTCTACCAGGGCAATCTGTGGGGACAGTCTACTCTGAGCGGTTATTCGCAAACCAATATGAGCGATGGTATGGCCGACCTAAAGCTCAGACGGGACCTGAGCGATGTACTGAAAGGATGGTGGGTGCAGGGCACTGCTTCCTATACTTCCCAGATCATTCATACCCTTGTCCGTACCAAGAGCTTTGCCGCTTATGAAATGAACGTTTCTGCTGCCGGCGATACCAGCTATCGCCAGTTTGGCACTATTGGCGAGCAGTCCAACAACCGTGTCCTCAATATCAGGAATGGCAATTTCTTCTTCGACCTGGCCACAGGCATTTCCAGGAACTGGGGCAAGCATGCCCTGGACGCGTCCCTGCAGTACCAGTACAGCAGCTCTACTTTGGGAGGGCAGTTGCCTTTCCGGGTCAGCAGCGGGATTGCTACCCTGACCTATGCCTATGATAACCGGTACATTGTTGACCTGGTGACTTCGTACAGTGGCCATAACTGGTACAGGAAAGGGGACAGGTTTGATTTTTATCCTGCTGCCGGATTCAGCTGGAACGTCCATAATGAAGCATTTTTTGGCCGGAACAACCTGCTGAGCAGCCTGAAACTGAAAGCAAGCTATGGCCTGACCGGCTTCCTGTTCTCCAATTACTACAGTTACATGTATACCTACTCCAACTATGCCAATGCCTATTACTTTGGCGCCACGCCGGGAGGTGTACAGGGGGTGACCGAGAACCAGATCCCCTATGCAAGGACAACGGAAAAAACACTCAAGCTGAACCTGGGTGTGGATTGGGGTATGTTCAGAGACCGGGCTTCTTTTTCTGTACAGTACTATCGCGACCGGGCCTATGACCTGATGCAGGTGCGAGGCTATAATACCGCCCTGCTGGGCGCTCCTTACCCCGATGAAAACCTTGGTAAAACAATATACACCGGTGTGGAAGCAACTGCCGGCTGGCAGGACAAGGCGGGCAGTGTGAGCTATTTTATCAATGGTAATATTGCTTTCCAGAAAAATAAGATCCTGTTCAACGACCAGCCCGTGCAGCCTTATCCCTGGATGGGCTCGCAAGGCAATAGCATCAACCAGGTCTACGGTTATATTGCCGATGGTTTTGTGACGGGAGCAGGACAGGGGCCGGTAGTAGAAGGCTACCGCTCTGTTCCCGGTGATCTTAAGTATAAAGACCTCAACGGCGACGGGGTGATCAATTTCTATGATCGTACCGCTATTGCACCGGATCGTCCGCAGCTCTTCTTCGGCATCAATGCAGGTGTTTCCTACAAAGGATTTGACCTGAATGTACTTGTTTCCGGTGTCAGCAACCGGACGGTAAACCTCACCGGTACCGGCGAATGGGAATTCCAGAACAGCGGTCTGGCATCCGTATACCCGCACCACCTGGGCCGCTGGACCCCTGAGACCGCTGCCACCGCTACTTATCCAAGGCTTACAGTAGGCACTAACGTTAATAATCATGTTAATTCCACTTTCTGGCTTCGTTCCGCCAATTTCCTGCGACTGAAGACCGTGGAACTGGGCTATAATTTCAGCGGCAGGCTGATGGCCAAAGCTGGTATCAAGGGCCTCAGGGCCTTTGTCAGCGGCTTCAACCTGCTCACCATTAGCGGCGGGGAAGACAGGTTTGATCCCGAAACGCTCAGTTACGGGTATCCCATTCAGCGAATCATTAATGGAGGTGTTTCGATTAAATTATAAAGATCATTAGTATGAGAGCTATACATTATTTACTGATCACGGGATTTGCGGCTTGCCTGTTCTCCTGTACCAAATACGAAGAGTACCCGGTGGAAAGGATCACCGGTGATTTCATCTTTGACTCACTGGATAAGCAGGGCGTATATGCCACCCGTTTTGTGAACGACCTGTACAGTTATCTGCCCACGGGCTTTAACCGTATCAGCAACAGTATCCTGGATGCTGCTACCGATGATGCCATTGCTTCGGAGTATGGCAACCAGATAGAGCGGCTGTCCAAATCCCAGTTGAATGCAGACAACAATCCTGATGGCAGGTGGGCTACCTGTTATACGGCTATCCGTAAAGCCAACCAGTTCCTGGCCAATATTGATATTGTGCCGCAGGATGCGCAGACCAAGACCTACTGGAAAGGGGAAGTACGTTTTATACGCGCCATGAATTATTTTGAATTACTCAAACGATATGGTGGTGTTCCGTTGCTGGCTGAACGTTATTACAGCCTGGCAGATAAAATTGATGTGTCCAGGAACAGCTTTGCTGAAGTGGCGGACTATATTGTGAGTGAATGTGACGCCATCCTGCCGCTGCTCCGTACAGATCCGGTCACTGCCACTGAGCTGGGCCGGGTTACGCGGGCCGGCGCCCTGTCGCTGAAAAGCAGGACGCTTTTATATGCGGCCAGCCCGTTGAACAATCCTGCCAATGATCCTGCCAGGTGGCAACTGGCGTCGGATGCGGCCAAAGCCGTCATGGACCTCAACAAATACAGCCTGGCGCCCAGCTTTGTCAATCATTTTACCAATCGCTCCAGTGTGGAGTTCATCCTGGGCTACCAGACGCCGGTCAATACTGACCTGGAACGGCAGAATGCGCCGGTGGGTTATGTGACGCCTAACGTGAGCCAGGGCTATATCAGTCCTACCCAGGACCTGGTAGATGCTTTCCCTATGGCCAATGGTAAGCCTATCCGGGATGCAGGTTCAGGATACAATGCCGCCAATCCGTATAATAGCCGTGACCCGCGACTGGCCGGTACCGTATTCTATAATGGCATGCAGTGGCTCAACCGGGCTGTTGAGAACTTCCAGGGCGGCCTGGACAATCCTGCTTCCAGCGTGCGCGTAGCGCGGCAAACCCGCACCGGTTATTACATGCGTAAGTTCCTGGGAAGTTTTGCCAGCAGCGCCGAGTACAGTAACCAGAGCCATGTATTCCCCATTTTCCGGTATACAGAGACCCTGCTCAATTATGCAGAAGCACAGAACGAGCTGAATGTGCAGACAACCGCCTATACCCAGCTGAAAGCATTGCGTGCAAGGGCCGGCATTACCGCCGGAACAGATGGACTGTACGGGCTCAAGGCCAATATGACCCAGGAAGAGATGCGTGCCGCTATCCACCTGGAACGCCGGCTGGAGCTGGCTTTTGAAGAGCACAGGTACTGGGACCTGCGGCGCTGGAAAACAGCTGAGCAGGTATTGAATAAGGACCTCACCGGTATGATGATTGTGAAGAACAGCGACAATACCCTTAGCTACAGTACGCACACAGTAGACTATGTTTCTTTTCTCCCCAAACAGTATTTATATCCCATTCCTATTAATGAGGTAACTGGCAGCCAGGGTAAAATTGCCCAGAACTCCGGCTGGTAAGTTGACCGTACCCTCAGTCAAAATTCAGGGCCGGCGTTGTATAGCGCCGGCCTTTTCTGTTGTTGTCAGGCAGAAACAAAAAAAGCAGCCCGAAAGGACTGCTTTTACTATTATAATCGATTGATTGGATGCGATATAAGGAGAGCGCTTAGATATGCTGCTCGATCTTTTTCACGAAGTTGGCCTTCGGTTGGGCGCCAACCAGCTTGTCTACCACTTTGCCATCTTTAATGAACAGGATAGCAGGAATGGAAGTAATGCCGTAATTGATGGAGATCTGTGGGTTGTGGTCCACGTTCACTTTACCTACATTCACTTTCTCAGAATACTCTTTGGAGAGTTCTTCAATAACGGGTCCGATAGCGCGGCAAGGTCCACACCATTCAGCCCAAAAGTCAACAACTGACAGTTTTCCGGAAGAAATCACTTTCTCCTGAAAGTTCGCATCTGTGAATTCTAAAGCCATAAATCAAATTTTAATGTAAGTTAATTATTTGTTCTGTTTGTATTGGTTCGCTTTACACCAATTGGATATGCAAATTTACATCCAACCGGTTTTGCTGTATAAACGTCACTCAGAGGGTGACAACCTGCACCTCCAGTTCCGGCTTATCCTGTAACCAGGCCGTCATTTCGTCATTCAGTTCAAACCCGTCCGCCAGTGTGTACAGGCAGATCTTTAGTTGGTTCTTAGGCTCACTGATATTGAATTTCAGCCCTGCTTTCCCCGGATGGGATTTAACATTCTGTTCAATAAATCCAATCATATCCGATGTAATATGCCTTGCCTGTACATCCAGGATCAACTGCTTGGTAAAGTGTTGTTTGACCGTTTCCAGCAGGGTGATGCTGGTGGTCTTGAACTCAAAACCGTCCTGTTTGAGGCCTTCAGCACCGTTATAACGCATCCTTGCCTGGAAGCTGCCGGATATCAGCAGGTTGAGGCCCGTCTGGAAAAAAGTATTGAATTTGGGATAGTCATTGCTCCAGAACAGCAGTTCTGTGTTCCCCGAATAATCCTCCAGGATGATCTTGCCGAAGTTCTTACCCGTTTTGGTAACGCGGTGCTGGGCATCTGTGACCAGCCCGGCAAGCTTCATCGGTTTATTGTTATTGGCAGCCAGCAGCAGCTCGGAATCCCGGACCTCGTTATACTCTGCCAGCGATCTGATGCCATAATGTTTCAACTCGAATTTATAGTGGTCCAGCGGGTGGCCGCTCATATACATACCCGTCACTTCCTTTTCCTGGTTCAGCAGGTGGGTGAGCGTCCAGGCTTCACAGGGCGGTATCTTGGGCAGCTGGATATCCAGTACCGTTGGCATAGCGCCAAAGAGGGTATTGGAAGCGCTGTTGTTTTCAGCCTGCAGGATATTGCCATAGCGGATGATCTTTTCCAGGCCGGTGCTGGTATCACCGGGCGGCGTATGGAAATATTGCGCCCGGTGCAGTTCCTTGAAACAATCAAAAGCGCCGGCATAGACCAGGCTTTCCAGTGTTTTCTTGTTCACCGTCCGCTGGTTGATCCTTTTGATCATATCATAGATGGTGCTGAAATGGCCGTTCATCTCGCGCTCGGCAATAACGCCTTCCACGGCGGCTTCGCCCACACCTTTCAGTCCACCGAGACCAAAGCGGATATCGCCCACCTTGTTCACGGCAAAACCTTTCTTGGATTCGTTGATATCCGGACCCAGTACTTTTAAGCCCATCCGCTTACATTCTTCCATGAAGAAGGTGATCTTTTCCAGGCTGCCGGCGTTATTCAGTACCGCGGCCATATATTCGGAAGGGTAGTGGGCTTTGAGATAGGCCGTCTGGTAGGCTACAAAGGCATAGCACGTAGAGTGCGATTTGTTGAACGCGTACTGGGCAAACGCTTCCCAGTCGGTCCAGATCTTCTCCAGCTTATCGGTCGGGTGTCCTTTTTCGGAGGCGCCTTTCACAAACTGGGTCTTCATTTTATCCAGTACGGACTTCTGCTTTTTACCCATGGCTTTCCGCAGTACGTCCGCATCCCCCTTACTGAAGCCGGCTATTTTCTGGGCCAGCAACATTACCTGTTCCTGGTATACGGTGATCCCGTAGGTTTCCTGCAGGTATTCCTCCATTTCCGGGAGGTCATAGGTGATGGGCTCCCGGCCGTGCTTACGATCAATGAAGTTAGGGATATAGGCCAGCGGACCGGGGCGGTACAGGGCGTTCATGGCAATAAGGTCCGCAAACTGGTCAGGTTTCAGTTCCCGGAGGTATTTCTGCATACCGGGACTTTCAAACTGGAACGTACCTACAGTATCGGCTCGCTGGTAGATCTCGTAGGTCTTTTCATCCGTCAGGGAAATATCATCGATCACAATGTCCACACCATGGTTCTCCCGGATCATCTGCAGCGCATTCTTGATGATGGTGAGGGTCTTCAGACCCAGGAAGTCCATCTTGATAACACCGGCGTCTTCAATGATACTGCCTTCAAACTGGGTAACCCAGAGGCTGGAGTCCTTGGCGGTGGATACGGGGATCAGGTCTGTCAGGTCCCTGGGGGCAATGATGATGCCTGCCGCATGGATACCGGTATTGCGGACGGAACCTTCCAGCCTTTCGGCCTCATGCAGTACGGAACCGTTGAGAGTATCGCTTTTATAGACCTCGCGGATCCGGCGCACATTTTCCAGGTCGTCCGGGCCGAGGCCTTCTTTATCTTCCAGTGATTTCTCCCCTTCTTTGGCGGTGATAGGGGCATGGAGTACACGGCCCAGCTCAATGCCCGGTTTGTCCGGCACCAGTTTGGCCAGGGCGTTGGATTCTGCCAGGGGCAGGTCCAGCGCACGCGCCACGTCCTTAATACTCATTTTGGCGGCCATGGTGCCATAGGTAATGATCTGGGCTACCTGGCTCTTGCCATATTTGTCTACTACATAGTCGATCACTTTCTGACGGCCTTCATCATCGAAGTCCGTATCAATATCCGGCATGGACTTCCGGTCGGGGTTCAGAAAACGTTCAAACAGCAGGTTGTACTTGATGGGGTCAATATTGGTGATGCCGATACAGTAGGCTACTGCGCTGCCTGCGGCGGAACCACGACCGGGGCCGATAAATACACCGCGTTCCCGGCCGGCCTTGATAAAGTCGCTCACAATAAGGAAGTAACCGGCAAAACCCATGGTCTTGATGGTGAACAGCTCAAAGTCCAGCCGCTCCTGTATATCCGGTGTAATGTCCACATAGCGATCGCGTGCGCCTTCATGGGTCAGGTGCTTAAGGAATTCCCACTGGTTGAGGTTGCTGTCTTCCGTAACCTGGAATTCTTTTGGCAGGGGGAAGGCGGGCAGCAGGATATCTTTTTTAAGGTTCAGCAGTTCCACCCGGTCCACGATCATATTGGTATTGTCGATGGATTCGGGGATATCGCTGAAGAGCTTTTTCATCTCCTCAGAGGTCTTGAAATAGAACTGGTCGTTCGGGAATTTGAAACGGCGTGCTTTCACCTGCGCATCATCATTCACGAAATCGTCATAGCCAAGTGTGCTTTTCTTTTCACCGGTGTTGATGCAGAGAAGGATATCGTGGGCGTTATAATCGTCCTGGTCGGTATAGTGACTGTCGTTGGTGGCAATCACGGGCACATTATACTTTTTGGCAAATTTCAGGAGCACCTGGTTGATCAGGAGCTGCTCTTTGATGTCGTGCCGCTGGATCTCGATAAAAAAATCTTCCCCGAAGAGGTCCAGCCACCATTTGAATTCCTTCTCGGCCTTTTCCTCGCCATCATGGAGGATGGTCTGGGGAACATAGGCGCCGATACAGCAGGTGGTAGCAATCAGTCCTTCGTGGTATTTCAGGATCAGTTCTTTGTCGATCCGGGGATATTTACTGTACATACCCTCAATATAACCGAGGGAGGTCAGCTTGACGAGGTTCTGGTAACCGGTGGCGTTCTTGGCCAGCAGCACCTGGTGGTAGCGTTGGTCACGCTGCTCTTTGGAGAACACTTTGCGGTGCCGGTCTTCCACTACATAGAATTCGCAGCCCACAATCGGTTTTACCTTGAGGCTGCCGTCGTCATTCTTGTGTTTATAGGCTTCGGCCACAAATTCAAAGGCGCCAAACATATTACCGTGGTCGGTAATAGCAATGGCGGGCATATTGTCCTTGACGGCTTTTTTATACAGGCTCTGGATGGAGGCGGCCCCATCCAGCAGGGAGAACTGGGTATGGACGTGTAAATGGGAAAACTTGCACATGATCTTTTTCGCTTTTATGTTTTCGGATCGTCCCGTTCTGGTTAAACAAGTGACCGCCTGCAAAGTTCTTTTATCGGCCGTTAAAATCAGGACATTAATTTCCACAAGGGGTGGAGAAAAGCTGCCTATTTTTTAACTTTGCCCCTTACTAACCCGGTCCATGATGTCCAAAACTGTGAAGAATATTGTGTGGGGGAGTTTTGTGCTGCTGGCAACTACCAGCTGCAGTACCCTGAAGCGTTCTGGTTCCCCCGCCAGTACAGCTGCCGCCGGCAGCGCCCACCATAAGCAGCATTCGCCTAAATTCATTGAGAATATCTCAATCAAAAGCGGCGATTTTTCCACCAGCCATGCTGATGGGAGCAATACGCCTGTACTCATCAGCAGCGGCGGCGAGATGCTGGTGACCCCGCTTTCCTTCAAATACGCCATCCTGCTGGATGTGCCGGTGGAAGAGGTCAGCAACCAGCGGATGTATGATTTCATTGAAAGCTGGTATGGCATCCCTTACCGCTATGGTGGCTCTACCCGGGATGGGATTGACTGCTCCGCCTTTGCCCAGACCTTTATGTCTTCTAATTACAATGTTTCGGTGCCCCGCACTTCCGCGTCCCAGTATACGGATAGCCGGCGGGTGGGGAAAACGGAACTCCAGGAGGGTGATCTGGTCTTTTTCCATACCTCCGGCCGGCGCAAGACCGTCTCCCATGTGGGTATCTATCTCCGTAACAACAAGTTTGTACATGCTTCCACTTCCCTGGGGGTGATCATCAATGATCTCCGGGACAGCTATTATGCTGCCAGGTATGTAGGTGCGGGAAGGGTTCGGTAGGATGAGCCGGGCTTCGGTTTCCGGAAGGCTTTGCAGAACTATTGACTGGCATGTTGTCCGATTACAGGCGTTGGAAGAGCTTTTTGGGACGAACCAAAAGCTGCCGCTTCCAGCTCCTCCGGGCATACCACTTTTTTCCTCACCTTCTGGCCATGCATATGACCCCATTCCGCCAGGGCATGGAGTACATCGCCCAGGGTTTCGGCATAGGCGGTCAGCGCGTATTCCACCACTACCGGGTAGCCCGTATCCACCCGTCTTTCAATGAACCCGTTCAGTTCCAGCTCCTTCAGCTCGTTGGACAATACCCTGGCCGAGATCCCCTCTACTACCCGTTGCAGCTCGTTGAACCGCTTATTACCGGTGGTCAGCGCCACAATGATCCGCAGTTTCCATTTGCCGCCGATGGCATAAAGGGCGTCGCCCACGGCCCGCAGGTTGGCGGTGCAGCCCTGTGGATCGGGAAATTTCCGGTTGCGCAGTGGTTCCATAATGCCTGAATTTATCGGTTAAAACTGGTAAAGTTGCTAACCTTTTGGTTAGTGCTAACAAAAAGTAAGTAAAGATACAATAATTTTGTTTTCTGGTGTTGTGACATTGAGGGATGGGCGGCAGCGCAGCGCAAAAATCACTTGCTAAGCTGGTCTGCCAGTTGACAACCAGCCCCGCTGCCGGCAATGGAAAATGCCTGAACAAAAAACAAACTGTTGTTGTAGTGGTACCGGCAACAAACCCTTAAAGCGCCATGCAACTAAAACCAAAAGAATGGAAAAGATCCTGATCACCGGGGCCACAGGTCCCTTAGGAAAGGCAGTTACGGAAAGACTGATCGCGTTACAGGGACCGGCTGCCTTATCCGTCCTGGCCCGGGACCCGGCCAAAGCCGCCGACCTCCAGGCCAAAGGCGTTACCGTCCTCCAGGCCGACTACAATGACTACAATTCCCTGCTGCAGGCCTTTACCGGCATCAGCAAACTCTATTTTGTATCCGGCAATGATATCGCCCATCGTATCCCCCAGCATGAGAACGTAGTGAAAGCCGCTACGGAAGCCGGTGTGGGCCATATACACTATACCAGCTTTCAGCGCAGGACTGAAGATGGTTCGTCCCCAATAGCCTTTCTGGCCGCGGCGCACCTCCACACGGAGCAGCTGATCCGGGCATCCGGCATTACCTATACTATCCTCAAACATAGCCTGTACGCAGATTTCCTGCCTATGTTCCTGGGCAACCAGGTAATCACAACAGGGCAATTGTTTTTCCCTGCGGGCGAAGGCAAAGGTGCTTTTGCTGTACGCCAGGACATGGCGGAGGCAGGCGCCGCCGTACTGGCCAGCAGCGGCCATGAGAACAAAGCCTACGAGATCTGCGGCAGCCATGCTTACTCTTTTGCCGAAGTAGCGGAGATCCTTTCTGAGCTTGCTGGTAAAAAGATCGTTTATACCGCTGCTGAACCTGCCGCCTATGCGGAATTGCTGACCAAAGCAGGCGCTCCGGAAATGGCGATACAGGCAGGCGTTGGTTTTGGACAGGCCATTGCCCAGGGTGAATTTGATTTCCCGGATGATACAATGGAAAGATTGCTGGGCCGACCAGCCTTTTCTCTTCGTGAGATCCTTAAAAACGCATATATACGCTGATCTAAAAACTCCCTCATGTATAAACTGAAAGTGATCTCTTCTACCGTAAGACCCGGTAGGAAAGGGCCTCTTGTTGCCCAATGGATAGCAGAACAGGCAAACGCCACCGGCGATTTTGACGCAGAAGTGCTGGACCTCGGTGAGATCAAACTGCCCGTTTTTGATGAAGCTGTTCACCCGCTCATGAGACAATATGAGCAGCCGCATACCAAAGAGTGGGCTGCCAGGATTGACGAAGCGGATGCTTTTGTCTTTGTGACGGCTGAATACAATTACAGCTACCCGGCTTCCCTGCGCAATGCGCTGGAATACCTGCACCATGAATGGGGCTATAAAGCCGCCGGCCTGGTGAGCTATTCCATGGGGCCTTTTGGTGGCGTCCGTGCTATCAACAACCTGAAGATGGACCTGGTGACGCTGAAAATTATGCCGCTGGCAGAATTTGTGCCTATCCCTTCCCTGGGTAATCTGCTCACAGAAGAGGGCGCATTCCAGTCCAGCGAGCTGGTGGATAAATCCGTAGCCGCTATGCTGAAGCAGCTGGCCCGTTGGACCAAAGGCATGAAGTCGATCCGTGAGGATGCCGCCTAACTGACCTTTTTTGTCTGAATATAAAAATTACGGTTGGCCGTAAAGGTTTTTCCGTTGTGCCAGTCGGCCAGTTTTAACGATGTCCAGTTGGTGGAAGGTTTCAGCCATTGCGTGTGTCCCTCTCCGAGGGTTACCTTCACAGGCATATTGAAGCCTTCCACGCAACTGGTCCAGCGGAATTCAATACTGCCCTTGCTGCTCCTGTATTCCAGCGTGGGGATCTGCACCGTACGCAGGTACTGGTCAAACACTTTTTGCAGGTCCAGGCCAGTGGCCTTAATGATATATGCTTCCACCTGTTTGCCAGTCACTGTCTGGTGATAGAAATCGCGGTTCAGGCCCCGCAGCAATTGCTTAAAGCTGCTGTCGTTATCAATCAGCTGCCGGATGGTATGGATCATATTGCCGGCCTTATCATACATATCCCCGCTTCCTTCCTCGTTCACGCCATAAGGCCCGATGATGGGTTTGTCGTTCTGTACATTCTTACGGTTGCCGATGCAGTAATCGTTCCCCGCTTCTGTACCAAACAGGCAGGTAGTGTAGATGGTCTCCGAATAATTGGTGAAGCCTTCATGCACCCACATATCGGCAATATCTCTGGTAGTGATATTATTGGCGAACCATTCGTGGCCGCTTTCATGGACGATGATGAAATCCCATTTCTTACCCCAGCCTGATCCTGACAGGTCGCGGCCCAGGTAGCCGTCCTCAAAGCGGTTGCCATAGGCCACAGCGCTCTGGTGTTCCATGCCCAGGTGTGGTGATTCCACCAGCTTGTACCCGTCTTCATAAAAAGGGTAGGGGCCGAACCATTCTTCAAAGCAGCGCAGCATGGAAGTGGCCTGCGTGAACTGGTGCCTGGCTTTCTCCAGGTTGTAGTCCAGTACCCAGTAATTGCAGTCCAGCGGGCCTTTCTCGCCGGGATATACTTCGCCCCAATGCACATACTTGCCGATATAGGGAATGATATTGTAATTGTTGATGGGATTGCGCACGGTCCAGGTCCAGGTGGTAGTGCCGTTGCCATTGGTGACCTGCTGGCTGAGGCGGCCATTGCCTACGGCCACCAGGGTATCGGGAACGGTGATAGACAGGGTTGCACCGCTATCGGGCTCATCGCTCTGGTGGTCCTTGCAGGGATACCAGACGCTGGCGCCCAGGTGCTGGCAGGCCACGCTCATCCAGGGGCTGCCCTGTTTGTCGGTCCGCCAGATCCAGCCGCCATCCCAGGGCGGGTTCACTGCTTCGCGGGGTTTGCCGCTGTAGCGCAGCAGCAGGCTGTGTCGGCTGCCGGTGCTCAGCTCCTGGGGGAACTGCAGCAGGTAGATATTGCCATCCCTTTTCAGTGGCAGCGATTGACCCTTATATTCGGCGGCCAGCAGTTGCATGGGTTCCTGCAGGTCTATCTGCATTGTGCGGCCTGGCGCTGTAACGCGGAACTGAAGGGTATTGGCGCCGCTGATGGTTTTATTGGTAATATCCGGTGTAACGCTGATGGCATAATGCTCCACATCCCACCAGGCCCTTTCCGGTGTAATGCTGCCCCGTAAAGTATCCTGCCGGGTGAAGGTCCTGGGGCCGTTCTTCGGTTGGGCGATGCAGGAAGGCAGGGTGCAGAACAGGCTGAGACTGGTCAGCAGGGGCAATGTCAGGAAACGGAGAGGCAGTTGCCGGAAATGGATCACGATGGATGATTTTGATTCACTAATTTAGGTCTTCTGATCAGACCGGAAAACTATGCAATATTCAGCAGTTCGTTGGTGCTCTTTTTTACTGATGCTGGCAATCATTGCCGGATGTGGTCGTCATGCCAGCAGCAAGCGGCCCGTATTCCGGTACAATGAATCATCGGGCATTGCCACCCTGGATCCGGCCTTTGCCAAGAACCAGTCTGTCATCTGGCCGGTACACCAGCTCTACAATACCCTGGTGGAAACAGACCAGCAGCTCCGCATTGTCCCCTCCCTGGCCTATAGCTGGGATGTTTCGGCAGATAGGAAGACCTATACTTTCCACCTGCGGTCCGGCATATTCTTCCACGATAATGAGGCGTTCCCCGGCGGCAAAGGCCGGTCGCTCACAGCGGAAGATGTGGTGTATAGTTTCCGGCGACTGGTATCACCCGCCACCGCCAGCAGCGGCGCCTGGATCTTCAACGATCGCGTAGATCCCGCCACCGGTTTCATTGCGCTGGACGATTCCACTTTCCAGCTGCAGCTGATCCGCCCTTTCACGCCTGTCCTCGGCCTGCTGAGCATGCAGTACTGCAGCATTCTGCCCCGCGAAGTGGTGGAGCGCTATGGTCCTGATTTCCGCAGTCATCCCTGCGGCACCGGGCCCTTCGCCTTCCGCTCCTGGGAAGAAGGGCAGGCCCTGATCCTCCGCAGGAACGAGCGGTACTGGGAAAAGGACAGCCTGGGCCGCCAGCTGCCCCTGCTGGATGGCGTCAAGATCAGTTTTTACGACAGCAAAGCCACCGAGTTCTTACTGTTCCGCCAGGGCGAGCTGGATTTTGTCAATGATATTGATCCCAGCTTTAAAGATGAAGTGCTGACCAAGAAAGGCATCCTGCGCAAGGACTGGGAAGGAAAGAACGTGCTGGCCAAACATCCTTACCTCAACACGGAATACCTCGGCATACTGGTAGACAGCAATAATGCCCTGCTGCGCCAGAGCCCACTCCGCCTCAAAGCTATCCGGCAGGCCATCAACTATGGTTTTGATCGTCGCAAGATGATGATGTACCTGCGCAATTCCATCGGTATCCCGGCGGAGAGCGGTTTTATACCGGCGGGCTTTCCTTCCTTTGACACTGCGGCCGTGAAGGGCTATCACTATGATCCTTTGAAGACCGCGGCCCTGCTGGCTTCCGCCGGTTATCCGCATGGCCGGGGGCTGCCAGCTATCAAACTGCTGACCGTTCCTATCTATGCCGACCTGGCCAGTTTTATTGCCCGGCAGCTGCAGGAAACGGGCATCCGGGTGCAGGTGGAAGTGGTACAGAAAAGCCTGTTGCTGGAGCAGACGGCCAAATCGCAGGCGTTGTTCTTCCGTGGCAGCTGGATAGCCGATTACCCGGAAGCCGAAAATTATCTAAGCGTTTTCTACGGCCGCAATCCTGCGCCGCCGAATTACACCCGGTATAACAATCCTGTCTTTAATAAACTCTACGAACAGGCGCTCCTGGTAGAGAACGATTCCCTGCGTTATCAGCTTTACCAGCAGATGGACCAGCTGGTCATCAATGAGGCGCCCGTGGTGCCGTTATGGTACGATGAAGTGATCCACCTGGTGCAGCTGCGGGTGAAAGGCTTTCAGCCCAATGGGCTGAATTTGCTGGAGCTGAGAAGGGCGGAGGTGGTTGGCAATTGATCGTTTCATAGGAAGATCCTATCTTTTGAAAAGATCCAGGTATTCGGTAAATACAAAAATCCTGTTCCTTTTAAAGCCTGTTTGTTCCCGAAGTATACCAAGATCACTAAAAATATTAATAAGGGTATTGGCTGTAGGTTTTGTTACTTCCATATTTTTCATAACATCTGCAACGGTGATCACAGGTTTACTATACAAGTATTTGAGCAGTGTTTTGGCAATGGCTATTCTCTTGCCAAGATGTGCAATTGTTTCCTTTTCGAGCCTTTCGCGCAGTGCAATAATCTTGTTTAATGTATCAATAGCTGTTTTTGACGTTTCAATGATGCCTGCCAGAAAAAAACGTAGCCAGCGTTTAATATTGTCACGTTCTGAAACATTAATAAGATTATCGTAATAGACGTTTCTGTTCTTTTCAATAAAATCAGAAATATACAATGTAGGACTATTGAGCAATTTATGGTGCACCAGGTATAAGGTAATTAGTAATCGTCCCATCCTGCCATTGCCATCTAAAAAAGGATGGATCGCTTCAAATTGATAATGTGCCATGCCGATTCTGATCAGATGAGGTACATTGATATGGGTGTTATTAAGGAATTTTTCCAGGTCTGCAATTAATTCCGGAACGAGACTATGGGGAGGTGGTATAAAAGCTGCATCACTGATAGTAGCTCCTCCAATCCAATTCTGGCTTGTTCTGAATTCACCTGGTAATTTGTTTTTTCCTCTTACTCCCTGAAGCAGGATCTTATGTGCTTCCCTGATCAGTCGGGAAGAAAGTGGCAGGCTCTCCAGACGGGTGATGGAATAGTTTATTGCACTGATATAATTTTGCACTTCCTGCCAGTCATCTTTGCTTTCCGGCAATACATCACTTGCATCGAGTATTGCCTCGTCGATATTGGTTCGGGTTCCTTCAATACGGCTGGATTGTGTGGCTTCTTTCACAATATGCATCCGCATAAAAACGTCGACATCCGGTATAAAAGTGGAGAAGGCATTTAATTGACCTAATTGGTAATTAGCTTCCTCCAGCAATATATTGATCTCCGCGTCATCAATTAACCATTCCTTATTTAAAGGATTAGGAACAAATGACTTAAACCCGTATTGGGTGCTGAACTTTCCAGCCTTGTAGGTTGATAATTTCACGTTTGTTTACTATGATGTTACTTAGTGTAAGCAAATTTATTTTCTTTTACTATAGGAAACCATAGTAAAATTAAATTGGTTTAATTTTACTATGGTTTTTTATGGTAAAAATTCAGGAAAATTCAAAGTGTTTATTATCAATATATTATGAAAATAGTAAAGTAGATACTTCAAATTTCCTGCTTATCATGGTGCTTTTTATTCCGTTATTTCCTGCGTTATGGTGAAAGCCAGTAAATACCCAGATTGGTTAAAGTTGAAAGCTGGTGTTGGAATAAATGGCGCCTGTTAGTTCACGATATACCAGGTTTTGGCTCAACATTGCCTACAAATTGAACTTTATTTTATAGCTTGTTGAGTTGTAATTGTTGTTTTAGCTGACCATAAAAATTGCAATTATAGGCCAATATGAGTTTGTCGTAAATACCTTTTTTTAGTAAAACTATTTTTCTCATGTACCCTGTCCTTACGGAAACTGCTATTCTGCAAAAAATTGACCAGGCATTTAATGGCATTCCTGCCTATGACTATCCTGCCGGCAACAAAGAGGATATTAAATACAGTTTTTTTCTTGACCTGGAACACGGTTATTGTGAAACGGCCGGAAGCTGCATTCATTTGTATGGAGATGGAGCCCGCTGGGCCATTGTACAGGAGAAATGTGGCTACATGAACCGTGGCGGTAATGCTGCCATACAACTGGATTATATTGGCAACTGCATTACCTATTCCATAGAAAAATACCCGGAGCGGAGTTATATCTCGAATTCCATATCCATAGCGCTCATCAGTGGTGCAGAATATGAGCGTATAGCTAACTCGGAAGATGCTGAAGATGGGATGGAAACTTTTGAACTGATCAGTCCTTCTGTTGCCGCTATCGAGGTCCATGGACAAACCGTGAACATGGAGCAGGATATTGAAAAATATATCACACTGGGCATCCATCCCCGTGACTATGATAATCCGAAAAGGCTGGTGGGCTTTGGAGATCTTGTTCGTTACCTGAGTGATACCCGCCCTGAGCTGGTGAGCGCCACGGAACAGGAACTCAGGACCCTGCTTCCGTTGGATCTTCCAAAATTGCTGATGCTGGGCAAATTCCATTATAGCAGCGCGTATGAAAAAGATTGTCCGCCAAGCCTCCAGGAAATGTACCAGCTTATAGCAAAAGTGCTGGTGAATAATGATCCCGCCCACTGGCAACCTATCCTGGAACCCAATAATCACTGGTCAAATTGGGAGTCTGGTAACCTGTAAACAGCTCTTTTCAAGGGGTAGTTATACATGTTTCCAACTGACAGAGCTGACCGATATCAATAGCGCCCCCATGGAATTTATAGCAGGGAGAAAGTAAATTTGTTTTTCGATTATTTCGTTTGTTTCGATTATTTTGAATAATTTTGGTGTCACAATTGCGACTTACCATGAAAAAAGTACTCGATAAACCAACGAAGGCGGATCAGCAATTTGCTAAAGAAACTATCAGTGAACTGGAGAAAAGGGCAAAGCCGAAGAAATCCACCTCTCATGTATATATTTCTTTTCAAACCAAGGGAAATGAAGAGTCACTGGAAGTCCCGGAATATGTAATTCATTACCTCAGGCTGCTGCTGGATAACATGGCAGCAGGAAAAGCAGTACAGGTGTCACCCATTGAAACTGAACTGAGTACCCAGGAGGCGGCTGATATGCTGGGGGTATCCCGTCCTTTCCTGGTAAAACTGCTGGAACAAGGGAAAATTCCATTTAAAAAAATAGGCACACACAGGCGGATTGACCTGAAAGACCTTCAAATTTATGAACGAAAACAAAAAGCTATCAGGGATAAGCAGCTGCAGTTCCTGGCCCGGCAGGGGCAGGATCTGCAGTTAGGATATGATCTATGACATTAAATAAAACGATTGCTGTGCTGGATGCCAACGTACTCTATCCTGCACCGGTAAGGGACATATTGCTAAGCTTTGCCGATGTGAAATGCTTTCAGCCAAAATGGTAGCCCGCCTCAAAAATCCTCCACTCAGTAATAAAGAAGTATTGACCATGTTGAAAAAATGCAGTCTGATCAGGGCGGCCAGGCTCCTGGCATAGGCAGTTGCATTGAACCATTTATTGAGTGTTTTCCGAAAAACCTATTTTTGCCAAAATCATCAACTATGGGAATAGCAGATAAACTGTCGCAAATGAAGAATGAGAAAGCTGCCGCCAACCTGAAGGCAGGGCAGGATTTCCTGGCAGAGAACAAGAACAGGCCCGGAGTGGTAGCACTGCCCAGCGGCCTGCAGTATGAAGTGATCACAGAAGGATCGGGCCCTAAACCCTCCGCCAGCAATAAAGTGACCTGCCATTACCATGGCACCCTGATTGACGGGACCGTGTTCGACAGCTCCGTACTTCGCGGACAACCCGCCACTTTCCCCCTTAATATGGTGATCAAAGGCTGGACCGAAGGTCTCCAGCTGATGGGCCAGGGCAGCAAATGGCGCTTTTTTATCCCGGCAGCGCTGGGTTATGGCGAGCGCCAGGTAAGCGCCCAGATTGGACCCAACAGCGCGCTTGTTTTTGAAGTGGAACTGCTGGGAATAAGCTAACACACATAAAATAATGCAAAAGACCGGTTGCCTCCGTACATACAGGCAACCGGTCTTTTTTATCAGGTGCTGCTACTATAACGGCATTGGAAGGGCTCCACGGTTACCGGGTAGTATACCCGCCATTGGCAAAAATGGTTTGACCGGTGATCCACCAGCCGTCCGTTACCAGGAAGGCAACCAGGGGGGCAATATCTTTTATATCCGTGAGCCCGCCCAGGGCTGCGGCGGATTTATGATATGCCACTGCATCGTCGCTTTCCTGGCCGTAGAAAAAAGGCGTATCCATGGGGCCCGGCGCCACGGCTGTGACGGATATTCCTCTCGCGCCAAATTCCTTGGAAGCAGCGCGAGTGAAATGCTCAACAGGCGCTTTCATTCCCTCGTAGGTTGAATACAGTCCTGTAAAGGCAGCCAGCAGAGAGGTGACGATGGTACAGATCTTGCCTTCATCCTTCAGCTTTTTACCGGCTTCCTGGATAAAAAAATACGCTACTTTGGAATTGATGTCCGACATGCTGTCGTATTCCGCTTCCGTAGTATCCACGAATGGCTTTTTTAACACCTTGCCTACCGTATTGATGGCAATGTCTATACCCCCAAACCGGGAGATGGTCTCATCAAAGAAGCGGGTGATGTTTTTCACATCGGTCAGATCTCCCTGGAATAGGAAGGCTTCTGCACCGGCAGCCTGTACGGTGGCCAGTGTTTTTTCCGCATCGGCTTTTGTGCCAACGCTGTTATAGTGTATTGCCAGTTTCGCCCCTTTGCCGGCAAACTCACGGCTTAACAGACCTCCCAGGTTTTTGGCTCCGCCTGCAATGAGTACTACTTTTCCTTTTACATCGTTTCTTGCCATAGTAATAATGTTTTAGTATGGCAAAATTCTGCGATGTAAACCGGTGTATCATGGTGAACTTTTCGGGAAATTCAATGATGCTGCTATTTATTGGATTTCCTGTATTCGCCCGGCGTGGTACCGGTCCATTTTTTGAAGAATTTGGAGAAATTAGAGGGGTCATAGGTAAGGGTGAGCGCAATGTCAGCGATAGACAAGTGGGGATCAGCCAACAGCTGCCGGGCTTTGTCAATGATCCTGGCATCATAGAAATGGCAGGGATGATGTCCCAGGACCTTCTGAACGGTATCTGTAAGGTGCTGGTGAGATACTGTCAGTGCCCGGGCAATATGGTTGAGTTCCATGAACTGCATTACCCTGCCACTGGCAACATCCTCAATATGGCGGTCTATGAATTCAAGGTACAGCCTGGCAATCTCCTGGCTTCTTTTGGAATCAGTGCTTCCCCTCTTTTCCATTGTTGATGTTTCTTCTGAAAAGAATCAATCTGTGTTGACATTCCTGGCAGGGGATATTACCGTTTCATCTTACTCTTGAACACTTTCTGGAATTTGTCCAGCTTGGGCCGGATCACATAATAACAGTAAGGTGCTGAGCCATTGTTATTGTAATAATCCTGGTGATAGTTCTCGGCCTCATAGAATTTATCGTAAGGCGTTATCTCGGTGACAATAGGTTTATCAAAGGCGCCGCTCTTGTCCAGGTCGGCCTTATACTTTGCTGATTTCTCTTTTTGTTCCGCATTGTGGTAAAAGATAGCGCTCCGGTATTGCGGGCCTACATCATTCCCCTGTTTGTTGAGGGTAGTGGGATCATGGGTCTGCCAGAAAACTTCCAGCAATTCATCAAAACTGATCACCTGCGGATCAAATACTATTTGCACCACTTCGGCGTGGCCGGTAGTGCCGGTGGTCACCTCCTTGTAGGTAGGATTGACCACATGCCCGCCACTATACCCGGAAGTTACTTTCAGCACGCCGTTCACCTGCTGGAAGATAGCTTCCGTACACCAGAAACATCCGGTGCCGAAGGTAGCCGTATCGGTTTGCCTTGTGCTGCCACTGGCAGCCAGGGAGGCGGTCAACTCATTATTCATATTCTTTGAAGGATTTTCTGTTAAAGCACAGGACACCAGCAACATTGACACCAGGCTGTTTGCCATCAACATCTTCATGCTATGTTGGTTTAAAAAATACTTCATTCAATACGCAAATTTGATGCAAAATTAGTAAGGTAAAACAGGCGCGGGAAGGGCTTGTTCCGTTATCCGTGGCTTTTACCAATTAGTTAACAACAATGAGGGCGAATTCAATGGTTTTCAGGACTGGATGTTAACAGTGTGCTAAACCCAATGTTACAACGGAATAGTAAAACTGACAACTATTTATTGATCCCTTCCATTCTGGCATGAAAATCCGGCAGCCGGATCTCCGGAATGGTATTACCTTTGCGGCCTATTAACACTATATTAGCAGTATGAAGTTTTTCCCGGAATCGGCGCTGGTGCAATTGGAGTTTGACAAAATAAAGGCTTTACTGGTAGAGCATTGCAGGACCGCTTATGCAAAAGAAAAGGCGGAAGACCTGCGGATCCACACCCGGAAAGAATACATTGATCTCGAATTACAACAAAGCAATGAATACAAGCTGCTCTCGCAGCATGGACAATATTTTCCCAATGATCATGTACTCAATCTCTCCCGCGAACTGAAGCTGCTGGGTATCCCCGGCGCTACCCTCAGCGGCGAGAATTTTGTCCTGATCCGCAAGCTGGCAGAAAACCTGCAAAGCATTTTCCGGTGGTTCGACAATGACCGGCGACTGGCCTATCCCGCCCTCAGCAAGGTGATTGCTGACACCTACTACGAGAAGGCCATCCTGGAAATGATCAACGAAGTGCTGGATGAAAGCGGCAATATCCGCGACAATGCCTCCGAAGAACTGATGCGCATCCGCATGAGCCTGTACAAAAGACGCAATGAGCTGCGCCGCCTGTTCGACCGGATCGTGCAGAAACTCGGGAAGGCCGGTTATGTGGCCGATATTGAGGAGTCCTTTCTCAATGGCCGGCGCGTAGTGGCCATTTTTGCCGAACAGAAACGCCAGGTGAAAGGTATCCTGCACGGAGAAAGCGATACCCGGAAGACCGCCTTCGTAGAACCAGAAGAGACCATCGAGCTCAACAATGAGATCTTTGGCCTGGAGAATGAAGAAAGCCGGGAGATCTACCGCATCCTGCGCGACCTGACCACCAATCTATCCGTTTATGCCCCGCTGCTGACCGGTTATCACAGCATCCTGGGCGAATACGATTTTATCAGGGCCAAAGGACGGCTGGCCATGGACATGAACGCCAACCTGCCCATGCTGACCGATAAGGCCCAGGTCCACCTGGTACAGGCCTATCACCCGCTGCTGCTGCTCTATAACCAGCGGAGCCAGAAGCCAACTATCCCTACCAACCTGAAACTGAATGATAAGGAGCGGATCCTGGTGATCTCCGGACCCAATGCCGGCGGTAAGACCGTAACCATGAAAACGGCCGGCCTTCTGCAGCTGATGATCCAGAGCGGCCTGCTGGTGCCAGTGCATCCTACCTCGGAAATGGGCATCTTCAAACAGCTGATGATCCATATCGGGGATACCCAAAGTCTTGAATTTGAGTTGAGTACTTATAGCTCGCACCTCAAGAACATGAAATACCTCATAGAAAGCGCCAATGGCCGCACCCTGTTCTTCATTGATGAACTGGGCAGCGGCAGTGATCCCAACCTGGGTGGCGCTTTTGCCGAAGTGATCATGGAAGAGCTGGTGCGCAAACATGCCATTGGCATTGTCACCACCCACTACCTCAACCTGAAGGTAATGGCCAACAAAACGCCCGGTATTATTAATGGGGCCATGGCATTTGATGAAAGGACCCTGCTGCCGTTGTACAGGCTGATACCCGGCAAACCGGGCAGCTCCTATACGTTTGCCATTGCAGAACGTATCGGGCTGCACCCTTCCCTGATCCAGCGCGCCCGCAACCTGGTGGATGAGGGCCATTTCCGGCTCGACAAGCTTCTGAACAGCGCCGAACAGGACCTGCGCGAGATTGAGAAAAAGGAAAAAGACCTTAACAAGCTCCTCAGAGAGAATGAGCGCCTGAAAAAGGATATGGAAACGCTGATCGACAAGGAAAAGCACCATCAGCAGGTAGAGTTGCTCAAACACCAGAACAAGGTCACCGAGGACAGGATCGTCTGGCTGAAGGATATGGAACGCAAGCTGAAACAGATCGTGTTCGACTGGCGGCGGGCAGAAGGGGAGGACAAGACAGCGCTGATGAAGCAATTGCAGATCCTGCTCTTCCACCAGCAGCAGAAGCAGTCCACCGAAAAGGTGCAGAAAAAGCTCGGTTCAAAATATGCCGAAGTGGGCGGCGATATCGCCGTCGGTAATAAAGTACTGATGAAAAAAAATCACCAGGTAGGAGAAGTTAAGGAGATCAGGGGTAAAAAAGCGGTAGTGCAGCTCGGCCTCATGCCCATCACGGTAGATCTGAAGGATCTGTCCGTGGTCACGGAGCTGGAGGAAAAGCTGAAGACCGATAAATAAACCCGGGGCCTTCCTTAACGGCTGCTGTGCAGGTAATCTTTCAGCTGGGAAATTGTTTCTGCCTGGGATAGAATAGTCTCTTTCACCACATCATTGATGGAGATGATACCGATCACCTGTTCATTGTCAAAAACGGGCAGGTAGCGGATGTTCTTGTCGGACATCAGCTGCATGCAATAGTCAACGCTGTCGGCGGCTGTTACCCGCGGGAAGTCGTTGGACATGATGTCGGTAATGGGGGTGTCCGTAGAGCTTTTGCCTTTGAGAATGATCTTGCGGGAGTAATCACGCTCGGTCATAATACCCATGTAGCGGCCATCATCCATGACCATTACGGAGCCGATATTCTGTTCGGCCATGATCTTCAGGGCTTCCAGTACGGAAGTGCCGGGGGCTACGGTAGAAATATGGCTGCCTTTCCTGAGGAGGATGTCTGCTACTTTTTTGTTCATACAGCGTGGTGTTTTGGTGATGCGAATCGTGAATTGTAATATACGAAAAATCGACCATTTTTTTACCGGAATCGGAAAAATCCGAGTAATTTAGAAGATAGCAGGCCCGGGAGCCCTGAGCATACCTGTATGCGCAGCTGCCGGTGTTCTTCTTTCCAACCTTATCTTTTGCTTTTGGTACATCATTAACCGGTTACGGCTGGTCAGTGAGGTATCCCATTTCCATCAACTGATTTACTGATAACGAAACCATTAACCTGTATTCACCATGGCAACAGCCGATGCCGATTTTGACATAGCTGAGTTCCAGCGGGGTAGCGAGAAGGCTATAAGCCACCTGTTCCGGTTGTATTACCGTGGCCTGGTCTATTTTGCTGATAATATTATCAGCAACCGGAAGGAAGCGGAGGATATAGTAGTAGAGTGTTTCCTCAAGCTCCTGAAAAAGTCCGGCGATTTTGAAAGCCTGGCCAATATCCGCTCCTTTCTCCATGTGGCTACCCGCAATGCCTGTTATAATTACCTCCAGTCTGTGAAAGTAGGCGTCCGCTCCCAGCGGGAGCTGGCCTACCTGCAGGATCCCGAACAGCCCACCTATGGTACTGATTACGCCAAAATAGATGCGGAGATCATGGAAACCATCCTGGAAGAAGTGGAGAACCTGCCCCCCCAGTGCCGACAGGTATTCAAATACCTTTTCTTTGAACGTAAGACCACCCAGGAGATCGCTGACCTTATGGGCCTCAGTGTCAAGACCGTACGCAATCAGAAAGCCCGGGCCATCCAGCTGTTGCAGGCCCAGCTGCTGAAACGGAACCTGCTGCCCCTGGTCTTTTACCTCCAGCTCCTCCTGCTGGGCGCCCGGGAATCCGACCCCATGGCTGCCCAGCTACCCGGCTGATCCTGCCTGCCGCAGAAATAAAAATAATTTCTAAAAAATCCCGGGCGCCCTTTGGGCGTTTTCCATTGCTGGCTGTTCATAAGTTAGATACACAGCTTCCAACAGCCATTTACACAACCCTGAGGCCTTACCATCTATTAACAGAGCCATTGCTATGAACCCGATCTCTTTATTGATCATTCAGCATCTTAGGGGAGAACTGGACGAAGCCGGTGAGGCGACGTTGCAGGAGTGGATTAACGGATCTGCGGAGAACCGGGTCTTCTTTGAACAATATACAGATGAATACCTGACTGACCGGCTGGCCAGCATATCCTCCATTGACTGGAAAGCAGGCCTGGAGCGATGCCTGGCCCAGTATGACGGGCCACTGGAACCGATGCTGGAAGAGCCGGTACAGGTATTGAAAAAGAGCTGGTGGCGTTCCTGGCCTGCAGCAGCAGCGGTCCTGTTCCTCGTGTTGCTCGGGGCCGGCTGGTGGTGGTGGCAGGGACAGGCTCCCGGTGGGGATCAACCGCCGGTGACACAATTGTCAGACAGGTATAAGAACGATATTCAGCCCGGTGGTAACCATGCCATCCTGCAGCTGGACAATGAACAGTCCATCATTCTGGACAGTGCCTCCGGTTCCCTGCAGCAGCAGGGGGCGGCAGCTACCAATGAACAGGGCCTGTTGGTATACCGGCCATTTACGGGTGAATCAGGACGGGTGGGGTATAACACGATCAGTACGCCCCGCGGTGGATCATACCGGGTAGTATTACCGGATGGCAGTAAGGTATGGCTGAATGCAGCCTCTTCCATTCGTTTCCCCACCGCTTTTACGGATTCACAGCGGGTAGTGCAGGTGACCGGCGAAGTATATTTTGAAGTGGCCTCACTGCCCGGCAGGCAGGCACATAAAAAATTGCCATTTATCATACAGGTCAATGAGCTGGCTGTAACGGTAACAGGCACCCATGTCAATATCAATGCTTATCCGGATGAGGCGGCCATTAAGACCAGCCTGCTGGAAGGAAGCGTACAGATCATTACCGGTAAAGGACAAATGCCGGTGACACTGCAGCCGGGAGAGCAGGCGGTAGTGAACAGGGCGCCGGAAGGCCGGAGCCCCTCTGTCCAGGTAAGGCCCGTTGATGCAGCCGTTGTACTGGCCTGGAAAGAAGGAAATTTTGTATTTGATGGGGATGATATCAGGACCATCATGCGCCAGCTGGCCCGCTGGTATGACCTGGAAGTGATCTATACGGATGTGCCTGATCAGCATTTTGTAGCCACTATCGGCAGGAATGAGCCCGTATCAAGAGTGTTGCACCTTTTGGAACTGACCAATGAAGTTCATTTCAGTATTGATGGGAAGACCGTCCGGGTGCAGCGCTAAAACAATTTTGTCATCGTCGCCTTTGCATAAGTTCAAGTCGAGAGTTACAAACTCCCCTAAGCAAATACTATCATTCCATTAAACCTCCTATTATTCCCGGCATCCACGGCATTCCCGGTGCGCTCCTGTCCAACAGGTTTTTTAGCACTGCCGGCTATGTCCGGAAGATGTTTGAAAGCCTGTTATGTTCTATAACAGGCTTTCTTTAAAATAACATACCAGGCCATGAACTTCCAACAGAAGTATTGTTTGTGCTTATGTCTTGCCGGATACCTGTTCTTCCATGCTCCCTCCCGGGCCATGGGGCAGGAAGCCACCATCTCCATCCAGTGCAGCAAAGAATCTTTGGAAACAGTATTCTCGCTGATCCGTAAACAGACTGGCTATCGTTTTGTGTATAGCCGTGATCTGCTGCTGCAGTCCAGGAAAGTGACCATCAATATCCGGCAGCACTCCATTGAAAAAGTACTGGAAAAGCTACTCTCCAATCAACCGCTGGTTTTCCATATAGTGGATAAATACATAGTGATCAGGAAAAAGGATAAGGTTTAATAATTGATAAGGCTTAATGGTAACGAAAGTCAGGCTGTTGCCAGCCCTGATATTTTTAGGAACCAGGTCTTTATGAACCATATACTTGAAAAAGAACGGGTGCTGGTTGGCGATACCTATCATTTACCGGGGACCCGTCAAAAAATCCCCGTCGCTCGCTGCTCCGCTGCAGGACTTCATCCAGGTTTTTTGTCCCCTTGCTGGCCCTCTCCCAACGCAGGAAAACCTTTTTGCACCGGCACATCACCAGCTACCCGCCTTCGAACGTCCGTGATATTATGGCTGTTGCCAATGGCGGCCTTTCGGCTACCCCTATGTTATTGATTGTAAAAAATGGGCGATATGAGAATTGCTATTTTATATTCAACCCGTTTAAGTTTTTGGACCAAAATGCCGGGATGAATACAACAAAAATAACGCCGGCATGCAGAAACCCTGTTATGAATTCGGGATTATTAGTTTCGATTTTAGACAGTCAGCAAGGGAAGTACTTAGGATCAGGAACTAAGCGGCTGAAGAAAATCAACCAAAGAAAAAGTTAAAGCAGGATACGTACCCTTGCAGCATTGTTTAAGACTGATCACTGTTTAATGGGGTATAGCCAACCTGGAAGAGTGGTTGGTGTTACGTGACAGCTGGTTGACCAACCTGTCAGTTAAGTACATTATCGGCCAGGATACGTACGCTTGCAGCATTGTTTAAGACTGATCACTGTTTAATGGGGTATAGCTAACCTGGAAGAGTGGTTGGTGTTACGTGACAGCTGGTTGGCCAACCTGTCAGTTAAGTACATAACCGGCCAGGATTGCTGGTTGATACAGCGGTGCAGCAGCAAATGACAGCGTCCTGCCGGTATGATCCTGCGGCAGCTTTTGGGTTTGTCCCTTATAATTTCTTCAGCAGCTCCTTGGCCTTACCATAATTACTGGCGTCAGCAGGGATCTGCTGCAGCCAGCTGCGGCAGCTGCTGCGGTCGCCATTTTTCAGGTAGCTCAGCGCCATATAAAAAGTGGCTTCATATTTAAAGACCGAGTTGCCCTCGTGCAGTTTGGTGAAAATTTGTTGGGCCTCCGCTGTTTTGCCGGTTTCCAGCAGGGCTATACCATAATAATATTGTACAAAACTATTATTGGCTTCCTGCAAAAGGGTCTGTTGCAGCAGGGGAAGTGCCCCGGCATAGTCCCGCTTATTGAAAGCCCTGGTAGCCATTTGCAGCAGGCTGGCCGAATCAGCGCCCCTTTCCACCGAAGTGATCATACTGGCATCTGCATATTGTGTGTAGAGGTCTTTTTGCCAGGGATGCCATACAAAGACCACCAATATTGCTACAGCGGCCACGGCCACTGCGGCACGCAATGCGTTCTTCATCCGAACCACGCGGCCGCCGGTCTTACCGGTAAAATATTGCTGTCCCAGGTCCTTCAGGGTGGCGCGCAGGGCTTTTTCCTGCGCATCGGGATGCCATTGCTGTTGCAGGCCCTGCTGCACTTCCCGGTACAGGTCCAGCGCTTCCTGCAGGCTGGCGTCCGTTGCCAGCGCCTGCTCAAAAGCAGCCTGCTCGCCGGGTTCCATCAACCCTTCGGCATAACGCGCTACGTCTTCGGTACTGTATTGGTTCATAACCTTACTGCCTTTTGGATAATTGTGAATGGATCATTTTGGTGAGCGCGGCCATGCATTCGCTTTTTTTCTTGCGCAGGTAACCATAGGTTACTTTGAGTTCTTCTGCAATCTTTTCCTGGTCGTCCCCGCCCAGTGTTTTCCGGATGATCTCCTTACAGGAAGAGCCCAGGTTGCGGAAACATTCCAGGAACAGCTGCATGCGTTCGTCCTTTTGCTGTAATTGCTCGGCCAGCGCAAACACGTCTTCTCCTATAGATACGTCCTCCACTGATTTTGTTACCGGCTCCCGGCCTCTTTTTTTCAGCTCGTTGAACCATTTGCGCCGGCATACCAGCAGCAGGAAGGGCTCAAAAGGACAGGTAAGCTGCAGGTCCTTTTCCCGGGCCTGCCGGTAAATATCCACCAGGGCTTCCTGGAAAATATCTGCCGCATCGGCTTCAGTGCCGCTGTTGGCCATTATATAATTACGGATGTTGCCGGCAAAGCGGGCATAGATCTCCTGAACAAGCAGGGCGTCGTTCCGGAGCAGGGCCTCCACGTATCGCTGGTCGGTATGAATGCTGGCAGAAATGGCTGACAATTTATAAATGAATGAAAACCATGTCACAAGGGCTCCCCGGCTACAGGGATAAAAATAAATAAAAAAATCTTGCGGAACAGGGGGTAACAAAAATAGGGGTGGGTTTATATATCTCTGAAGGGCGGAAGCCGAAAAGCCCCAACAGAGTAGGCCCACAAAAAAACTGATGTTATGAAACGTACCGCATTTTCAGCCGCTATGCTTGTTGCCGCACTGGCCACTTTATCCGCTTGCAAAAAAGACAAGGGAGGCGAGAATCTCCTGTACGAAAAAGCAGATGCTTTCTTTGCCAGACACGCTGTTCCTACCCAGACCTTTACCGGTGATGCCGCCACAGGTTTTACCATTACCGGCGAGAAAGGGACCAAAATAGTTTTTCCCGCCAACGCCTTTGTAAAAGGTGATGGTAATTATGCTACGGGTACTGTAACGGTTACCCTGAAGGAAATACTCAGTAAAAAAGATGTGATGTTCTCCGGTGTCATGACGGAATCCAACGGCCAGCTGCTGGAATCCGGCGGTGAGCTGGAAGTGAAGGCCCGCCAGGGTGATGCAGCCCTGAACATGCAGCCTGATGCACAGATTGCAGTGGAAGTACCTAAAGTAATGAATGATGTGGACATGGGTCTCTTTGTGCAGGAGAAAAGGGAACGCCCGCAGGGTGGTAATGATTCGCCCTACGAAAGTCCCTTCACCTGGGTGCCCGCGCCCTATGCGCCCTTCGGCAACGGTCCCAACAGTTATTCTTTTAACCTGCCCGGCTTTACCTGGGTGAACTGCGACCGGTTCTACAGTGACGCCCGCCCCAAGACTACCATCACCGTGCTGCCCGATTTCCAGGATGATAATGCCGTGAGTGATCTGCAGGTGATGCTGGTGTTCCGGGATATTGTAACGGTGATCACCCTGCCGTACGACTTCACCGCTAACAAGTTCCAGTCTTATTATAACTCTTTACCGGTCGGTCTGCAAGCGGACCTGGTGATCATCGGGAAGGACAGCGAAGGGTATATCCAGTTCGGTTCCCAACTCATCACCATCAGCGCTAATATGCACGTGGATTGTCCGGTCAAACGATCCACACAGGCTGAAGTAGATGCTTTCCTGTCCAGTGTTCAGTAACAATGATCGCACCTCTGATAGCACATCAGGTTCCGTACCCCGGGCCGGCTGGTTTAAGCCGGTCCGGGGTCTTTTTAAAGGGATAAATCAGTACATTTAACATCGATTGTCTTTATGAAGAAAATTATACCCTTACTACTGCTGCCGTTCATTGGGCTCTCGATGGTATTGTCCGTGAATGGTCAATTGAGTGATACCATTCCCGCTCAGATCAATCCGGAGATCGACAGCAACCAGGTCCGCTTCCAGTCGGTCCTGCGGCCGCTCCGCCAGATAGCCGGCGCTCCCGAAGCTTTCTATTCCTATTTCTGGGAGTTTGGGGATGGCAGCTACAGTTTCGCCAGAACGCCTGTCCACCAGTACAAGGATACCGGCGAATACGATGTGCGCCTCTTTGCCACCAACAATTATGACGACGGGAAGAAGCCGCCCACCCGCCTCCAGCGGGTGCGCCTGGAAAAGAAAAAATCTTTGATAGCCGCCAATACCACACCGGCTTTTTTCAAAGGCGCGGGCTCCCTGGAAATACGGTCCAGTCAGCAGCCTAAACCCGGTGAGGATATGGTGCTGCTGATAGGCTATCGCAACAGGCCCGGATCAGGAACTGCCGGCAGCGGTTCCATCCTCCTGCTCTATAACGAAAAACAGTTTGCAAAGAATAGTTTTGACCTGGCCGATACCCGTACTTACCATGCGGAAAGGAAGATCGGCTTTGATTCGCTGATTGCCTGTGCGCCCGCTGCGGAAACCTGGCTGGCCGAGCATACTGCTGACAGCAAAGGCTTTTTCCATGCCAGCGCCGGCAGCTATCCCTATGCAGCCGATAAGGAACAATTGCGCCAGGCCCTTAAAATGGAAATGGACCCCTTCCGCCAGCACCAGGTCTGGCGGATAGAAGCCGGTACCGCAGGAACGGAACAATTCCTTTTCCTGTCCCTGAACACCCTGCCGGAGATGATCAAGGACACCAATGCGGTGGTGACCATTACCGGCCTGTTCATTCCTGACGACCCTGCGCTGGAGATGGAAAAGTTCAACCTGGAGCTGCCCATTGTGGCTTCCCATGATCCCAACCGCCTTACGCTGAAGAATAAAAGACTGAATTACCGGCTCACCGGCCGCAACCGGGAGAACACGTATAAGATCCAGTTCCAGAATACCGGCAAGGGACCCGCAAAGCAGGTAGCCATTGACGTGGCTATCCCCGGTATGCTGAGCAGTGCCAGTATCCAGGTCACGGATCGCAAACCGGCCTGTACCTGGTGTACCACAGCCTATCCCAACCAGAGCTGTTTTGATACCATTGTCAGGGGGGACAGTATCCGCTTCATCTTCAAAAATATTTACCTGCCCGGCACACAGCAGGAGGGAGTGGAAGAACCGGACTCCACCATGGGTTACGTGAAATACACGCTCAGCTTTACCAAGGGCATGCGCAAGGAAGCGTTCAGCAGCAGCGCGGCCATCATTTTTGATAAGAACGAACCTATTTATACCAATCGGTCGGTGGGACGATTTAAAAAAGGACTATCACCCGGTGTCATTGTAGGATATGGTACAGCGCTGGGTTCTACCCTCAAAAACCTGGGCCGGCAGAATTATACACTGGGTTTTACCCTTTCTGAGTATTCGGCCTATAAAAAGTATTTCCAGTGGGAGCTGTACCTGCAGGGCTACCAGGAAACAGAAACTTTCCTGGGCCGGCGAACCGGCAGGGATACCATGATCAACGGGGTAGGGTATAAGCTGGAATACAGCGACAGCTACCTGCGGGAGAAGGTCTTTGCCTTTGAGGCGGTACCCCTGGAGCTTCGCTATAATTTTAACTCGTTTATTTCCGGTGGCGCCGGCGCCCTGGTGGCGGGTGAGTTCAGCAGGACCCGTTCGCGCAGGGTGCAGGCCATGGTCTCAGGCGCTACTGGGGAAGGCCAGCTGCTGGAAGGCACCATGGATAAGGAAAGCGAAGCCTTTGCCGAATGGCGGGGCGCTTTTTTTGCCGATCTACAATTTGGCAGGGTACGTGTAGGACCTGCGCTGGGTGTGCGTTTCCTGCAATATATGAATCCCGGGCAGCAGCGGCTGCTGTTCTATGCCAGCTGGAAGTTTTGAGCAGTTCGGCTCAGCGCAACAGCATTTCTTCAACAGCTTTGTTGAATCATATTTTCAGTACCTTCAGCAAAACCAAGGCTGATGTCCCGGTATACCCGGAAAGCGATCCTCTTTTTTTGTTGCATGACCCTATTGCTGGCCGGCCTTACCGGCCGGGCCAATGACAGCGCCCGCCTCCCGGATGCTTTACTGAAAAAATTACAGGAATTCCAGCGGGCTGATAACCTGGCCGACTGGATCTATGCCCGCCTGGACCATGTGGACAGTGATCCGGCCAATAACCTGGATTTCCTCATGGCCACGCAGCAGGCCGCCTGGCGCAGCTATTATACCTATCCCGAACGCGAAGCCTGGTTCAACCTCCTGCTCCTGCAAGGCTATCACCAGTTGCAGGCCGGCAATATCCTGGCCTCTATCAATGCCTATGAGGCGGCTGTGCAGTTCTATGAATCCTACCCGCTGCCACTGGCCAATCCCGATGAATACCTGGACTATGTCCTGAAGCCATTGGGCAATAATTATACGCGACTGGCGGACTATAACACCGCGCTCTATATCCAGCAGAAAGCCCTGGCCCTGGCGGAGAAAAAGAATAACCGGCAGGAAACAGCGGCTATCTACAGCAATATGGCCACCAGCGCCCGCTGGAAAGGCGATCTGGCAGGGGCAGTCCGCTACTGCCAGTCGGGCATCCGGCTGGTCAACCGAAAATCTTCCCTTTATGGTTTATTGCTGAGCACCTATGCAGACGTAATGATGGAGCAGCAGCGCTATGATACGGCGGCCCTGCTTTGCCGGCAGGCTTTAGACTGGCTGGATGCCTTTCACCAGCTTGGCCCTATGGAGGATGCTACCGCTCTCTGGTATGCAGGGGCGCTGCAACTGGAGGTGCGACTGGCACTGCAAAAGAACAATATGCAGCGGGCTGAGGGCAGGACCGCATTTGCCCTGTCGGTCCTGGAAGAATATTTTCCGGCCACCCGGCAAAGAGAAAAGGCCAAGGTCAATGTTTTGTCGGGCGAAATTTTAGGGAAGATGCACCGGTACAAAGAGTCCCTGGAGGCCCATCACCAGGCCCTCCGCCTGCTGATGCCCAACTGGCTGCCGGGCAATATCAGGCAGCTGCCTCCGGATAGTGTATTGTATGGAGAAAATACCCTGGCGGATGCATTGGCAGGAAAAGCGGAGGCACTGGCGGCCTTGCAGGATGTGGATGCTGCGCTGGCGCATTACCTGGCCGTCTTTCGGGCGGCGCGACAATTACGCCGGGAGTTTTATTCCACGGACGCCAAGATACGCGACCTGCAGGTGCTGCGTGAGCGGGCTACCGCAGCGATGCAGCTGGCCTGGCAGGAATGGGAACGGACCAGACAACCCCGTTACCAGCAGCAATTGTTGCTGATTGCCGAGCTGTCCAAAGCGCAGGTCCTGATGGAAGAAAGAGTGGCCCGCCTTAAAACCGGCACTATACCTATGACAGATACACTGGCCCTTCGCCAGTATCGGTTGCGCGAGGCCGTTGTTACTTACCAGCATGAGCTGGCCACCGGCAATGCCCCTGCTAAATGGCGGAACCTGCTGCAGGCTACAGAATATGAACTATCACTGCTCAATAAAAAGATCCGGCTAACGGCTGCTGCCGGTCTGCCTGAACCGGCCCTTCCTGATGCCGGCTTGCTGCAAACCTGGTATAGCCTGTTACCTGCTGATGTTATTGTCCTGGAGTTTTTTGAAGGGCAACCCTATAGCTACCTGATGGAGCTGGACAGGAATGGCCTGCGGTCTACCGTTCGCCTGCCGGGCCGGGACTCGCTGCGCCAGCTGATCCCTCCCTTTTTACAGCGATGGTTTACACAGGGTGCTGCTGCCATGCTTAATGAACCGCAGGAGTATTACCGGGACGCCCATGCTATCTACGACCTGCTCTTTGGCCATACGCAATGGCAGCCTGGCCGCCGGTACATGCTTATTCCTGACGGGGTGTTCAATTACTTACCTTTTGATGCACTGGTCACCGAACCGGCTTACAAAGCCGATGTCCGGCAATGGCCCTTCCTGTTCCGGAAAGCAATTGTGTCGCAGGCCTATGCGCTGCAAACCTGGTACAGCCAGCAAACGCAGCCCTACCTGGAGGGGCAGCTGGCGGCCTTTTTTGTATCCCGTGGCAAGGGCAGCACACAGCCGGTATTATCGGTAGAGAAAGAATATGCTTTATTGAAGGACCGGATAGGAGCAGGACATGCCTACTTCAATGAAAAGGCTACCTGGCAGGCTTTCCGGCAACTGGCGGACAGCCTCACTGTGCTGCATATAGGCACGCATGCCGTGTCTTCTTCCCTTGATTCCTTTCCTTATTTGCAGCTGTACGACCGTCCCTTTTTGCTGGCGGATCTCCGCTACAAACGATTTGCGCCCTCGCTGGTGGTGCTGGGCGCCTGCAGAACGGCCGATGGCCTGCTGATGGAAGGGGAGGGCGTCAACAGCCTCAGCCGCGGCTTCACAGCTGCCGGAGCGGGTGGGGTAGTGTCCGGACTATGGAATGTGAATGATGAAGCGGCCACGGAGATCATGGCGCTTTTTTATAAAGCCCTGGAAGCGGGGGATGATCCGGCCCTGGCCTTGCATCGCAGCCGGGAACAATGGCTGGAAGCGCATGCCGGCAATCCCCAGCTGCAATTGCCGTATTACTGGGCAGGCCTGCAATACAGCGGCCATTTGCTGCCGGTGTATTTTGGGGAGAAGGGCCTCAGGCGTTATTACTGGTGGCTTACGGCGGCCGGCGGTCTGCTGCTGGCAGGCGCCCGCTGGCGGTATAAAAAGCGGAGCGAGAAAGCCCGGCGGTCCACCGGGTAGCCAGCAACAAAAAAGGCCACCAGCGGTGACCTCTTTTATCAATATAGTGAGCGGGCTACTTCGTTTCCTCAAATACACCCGTCTGTTTATTCTTACGTACGTTATCCCAGTTAAAGAAGCGGCCGTTCATGGCCACGTATACGCCGGCAGGCAGGACCTGGGCGAATGCCAGGGCAGAGCCCAGGTTAAAGAATCCGTCAGAGCTACCGAATTTATAAGGGATCATGGCGCCGGTCAGGACGATGGTCTTGTCCTGTACTTTTGCTGCCAGCACCTTAGCGGTAACGGTCATGGTATCGGTGCCATGGGTGATAATGATCTTGTCTTCCGAAGCATTGCGGCACTGGTGAACAATCAGTTCCCGGTCTTCATCTGTCATCTGGAGGCTATCGATCATCATCAGCGTGCGGACGGTAACGTCCAGGCCGCTCCTGCTGCGCTGGAGCATTTCAGGAAGGTGGGTCTCTTTAAAGAACAGTTCACCGGTCAGCTCATTGTATTCCTTGTCGAAGGTGCCGCCGGTCACAAAAATACGGATAGACATAGTTGTATACGGGTGTTTAAGCCGGGCAAAATTAAGGAACTGCGAAGGAACTTGCAGGTAGCTGCTGTGGCGGTTTCTCCCCGTTATGATGATCAGCACAACAAATGAATGGATTTGTTGGAAAACCTACAAGGAATAAGGCTTATCCTCAAATATTATTCGGCTGTAGCCGGTAATATTTTTAATTAATACTGTTTGTAATTGATTAGGATTAACTATTTTTGGGACACATTCCAGCACACAAACCTTTTCCTGAGAAATTTTTCCCTTATCAAGATAGCATTCAGTCCGCAAGACTTACTCTCCCCCGTTTTCCGCTTCACCCTTTGTAAAAATCAGTTCTGCCTACTTGTATTGTCCATTATTTTATGGAAGGACTCCTATTGGTTATTGGCTGATGACAGGCAAACCCCCGCTGCATGATCCTGCATCATGACGGCCCGCTGTTTTCACCTAAAACTATTCAACATGAAAGCCAAGCTGTTCGACCTGCTTCGTTCAATGATAAGCCAGGAACCTGACGCCAAACCCCCGGCAGTTTACCTCCTGACCATTGAGCGTATAGACCAGATATCCCAACGACTTGCCGACCTGATGGTTGAGCAAAAACCTTTTCTGCGCAGTGGGTATAGTATCAGGGACCTCTCTGAAGATGTCAATGTGCCCGCCTACCAGCTGTCTGCCTTTCTCAACAGGCAGAAGGGACTTAACTTCAACGATTACCTCAACCAGTTCCGCATCCGCCATTGCGAGGATGTGCTGCGCAGCGGCAGCGCCGAGCTGCTGAACCTGAAAGGCATTGCCGCCAACTGTGGCTTCAGCAACAGGAACACATTTACCAAGGCCTTTAAAAAATTCACCGGCTTTACGCCTTCCGAATACAAGAAGCAGTGTTATGGCCCCAGCCTGGAACACAGGATGAGTGCCGACACTGTTCCCTGCTGAGTCCTGACAAATAACAGCAGGCGCTCTGCTGCCATCCCTGAAAAAGGAGAGTATACTGCCCTATCTCCATGCTGAAAATAAAAAGTTCATAACGGTTATACTAAACCGTAAAAAGTATTATTCTGCCAATTCACAGGTTCGTTCTATACTTTAATAAAGTATAAAACGAACCTTTCGTATCTGGGACCGATCCTATTCCATTACTTTTAAGAATGCCCAGAGATCTTCGTTATAAAGCGGTGAAACGAATGGTGGAAGAAGGAGATATTACTCTTTTCAAACAGATGTTCGATGTGGTTCCCAAAAGTATAGTTGCTGCCGATATGGGTAAGCAGAATATCCGCTTTTCTGATCTGATCAATCATGTGGAAAGGTTCCGCCTGCAGGAGCTTTTCATGCTGGCCAAATTCTTTGACCTGAAAGAAGAGACCATGTTCCAGCTGGCCTATAACCAGTACCTGGCCCAAAAAAGCAAAAAGAAATAGAAAGTATAACAGCCCGTTTCTCCTGGCTACATTGCGCACATTAACCCATTGAAGCTACAACTACATTATTCCCAAGAGCTTAGTAGCTTCAATTCCATTCGCCGCTCCGGTTCCCCGGGGTGGCCTTTTTTTGTTCTGCTGCAACGGTACCGTCTATTTGTGTATCATTGCTGCAATGTTCCGGAGAATTTGCTGGCTATTGCTGTTATTGTCTATAGCCTTTTTTACGAAAGCCCAGACCTGCACCAACCTGGGACAAACCCCTTCCACGGCCTTTCCTGTTTGTGGTACTACCTCTTTTCACCAAACCTCAGTGCCTGTCTGCAGCCTGCCTAATCTTCCCGTTCCCAGTTGTCCGGGGGACTACCCGGCCAAAAATCCTTACTGGTACCGCTTTGACTGTTACCAGGACGGCAGCCTGGGTTTTGTCATTACCCCCAACGATATAGGCGATGACTACGACTGGATGCTGTATGATATTACCGGCCGTGATCCCGGTCAGGTCTTCAACAATGCGGCCCTGATTGTAACCGGCAACTGGAGCGGCACCAGTGGACTTACCGGTGCAGCCGACCATGGCGTGAATTATATAGGATGCATGACCATTGTTGGTGAGATCAGGAATACTTTCAGCAAAATGCCTACCCTGATAAAGGGGCATACCTATATGCTGATGATCAGCCATTTTACTAACAGCCAGAGCGGTTACTCCCTTTCCTTCGGCGGCGGCACGGCCCTGATCACCGATCCCACACTGCCCGGCCTGAAAATGGCGGAAGCCCACTGCTCTGGCGCCAGGATCCTGGTCAACCTCAGCAAGGCCACCAAATGCGCCAGCCTGGCTGCGGATGGCAGTGATTTTACCATTTCAGGGGGGTATACCATTACCGGGGCTACCGGCATAGGCTGCAGCAGCAGCTTTGATATGACCGCCCTGGAGCTGACGGTCAATGCCCCCCTGGCGCCCGGCTCCTATACCGTGAGCGTGAAAAAGGGCTCGGATGGGAACACCCTGCTGGATAACTGCGATAACATCATTGCCGAAGGTGCGTCCCTTTCCATTACGTTTGTTGCGCCCGTACCTACCCGGATGGATAGCCTTACCACACCCGGCTGCGCCCCCAATACGCTTGAGCTGGTATTCAAAAAACAACTTTACTGTAGTTCTATTGCCGCCGATGGCAGTGATTTCCGGCTGAGCGGGCCAGCACCGGTCAGCATCACGGGTATCAGCACAAACTGTAACGCCGGCTTTACTGATAAAGTGATCCTGCAGCTCAGCAAGCCTATTGAAAAGGCCGGCAGCTACCAGCTGCAGCTGGTGCAGGGAAATGATGGCAATACTATTATTGATGAATGCAAGACGCCCACACCGCCCGGAGATGTGCTGGCCATTATTGCCAAAGACACAGTGAACGCGGCTTTCAGCACCAATATCCTGTATGGCTGTAAAAGCGATACGGTGGAATTCAGCCATGATGGCCGCAATGGCGTCAGCCGTTATACCTGGGATTTTAACGGGCAGGGAAATAGTTTTATCCGGGAACCGCGTTTTGTATTTCCCACTTTTGGCGAAAAACTGGTGACGCTGGCCGTCAATAATGGACTTTGCTATGATACAGTGACGCAGCTGGTAAACCTGGACAATGCCATTGCAGCAGGGTTCACCTGTCCTGAATTTTTATGCCCTGAAGATATGGCTGTCTTTACAGAAAAAAGCCTGGGCAGGATATCCAGCTATCACTGGGAATTCGGGGATGGATTTACCAGCAGTCAGGCCAATCCCGTACCCAGGAAATACTCCCGGCCTGTTAACCGGCAGGAGCGGTATACGGTATCGTTGATAGTGGGGAACGACAAAAACTGTTTTGATACGCTGAGCCGGCAGCTGCTGGTGCTCAACAATTGCACCATTGCCGTGCCCAATGCTTTTACTCCCAATAACGATGGAAAGAATGACCAGCTGGCGCCGCTCAATGGGTGGAAGGCGGCTGACCTGGACTTCCGGATCTTTAACCGCTATGGACAGCTGATCTTCCAGACCAGCGACTGGACCCGCAAATGGGATGGTAATTTCAACGGAAAGCAGCAGGCCTCGGGTGTGTATGTCTGGATGCTCCGCTACCGCGACCGGGATAGCGGTCAGCAGGTTCAGAAAAAAGGCACTACGGTGCTGATCCGCTAATAGCCTTTTTGCGTGCGGCCCGCTTCCGGAAACGCCTGATCCCTATCGCCCCCAAAATAAGTAAAAGGCCTGTACTGCCGGCATACCAGGCCATTTTCCCGGACCTCCTGGCAGGGGCCAGTGTTTCCGGCTGTCCAATGAGCAGACTGGCCGCCCAGAAATAGGGCAATTCTTTTTCCGCATCACTGTTTTGCAGAAAGTCCAGCTTGGCCTGTTGCAGGGCCTCGTCGGCTGGCAGACCCTCATGCAGCTGCTGATAAAAGGCTTCCGTGAGCGCATAGGTGCTACGGTTATCTACCGGCCAGAGGTTGGTAATGGTGCTGGGAATGCCGGCGGCTGCAAAACCACGGGCCAGACTGAATACGCCTTCGCCACGCCAGCTTTTGCCCACACCGGTATTGCAGGCGGCCAGTACCATCAGCCGGGTCTTCAAAGGACCCAGGGCCTGCAGTTCGCCCAGGTGAAGGGCGGAATCCGCCAGGTAGAGGACCGGCTCCCTGCCGCCACTGTCTGCATCTGCATGTGAGTATAACTGTACTACGGGCCAGGCTGCCAGCTTGTCCAGGAACTGTTGCTTGCTGGCCCGGGGACCGGTGAGCAGGCTGGCAGCGCTAAACTGCTCACTGATGGCCTTGAGCGATTGATCCGCACCGGCCAGGGTGGCCTGTTGCAGGTGCTGCTGGTAGTGGACCGGCGCAAAACCCAGCAGGCGGTTGGCCAGCGGTTGCTCCTGCGTTCTGTTCAGTAGGAAGCGGGCCGAATAGGCATAGCTGAAAGCATGTGCTTTCACCAGGAAACTGCTTGGATCAGCCGCGTCCGTCAGTAATAATTCAAAAGGAATAAAATGATCGTCGGGGGAAAGGATGACCCGCTTTGTCCCGATGTTCAGCGGCCGGAACAACGAATCATATAGGCTGCCGGCCAGTTGCCGGTAGCGGGGGTATTGTTTGTTGAGCAGGGAGCGACTGGCAACCAGTCCCATCAGTTCCCGCACCAGGGCCGGGTATTGCGGGAATACCTGCCGGTGCAGCTGTCCGCCCTCAGGGCTGATGCAAAGGGTATACAGGATGCTGTCCCCATAAAAATATTCCACCAGGCTCTGGTTATGCCGCCGCAGGATGGACCGCAATGAATCATAGCGCAGGGTGCTGGTGTCATACTTGTATTGATAATAGGCCGGATGTTGTTTTTCTGTTTCACTCAGGAAATGATACAGCTGCTCCTGGGTACGGTACAGTTCCTGCCAGCCGGATTGGTATTGCGGATCATTATTGGGCAGGCCGGCCAGCTGCTGTTGCAATGAAGCGAGGCGGGTGCGCAATCCCTGTTCTTTTTCCTGATCTGCTTTGGGCAGGTACTGGCGGGCGCCCAGTTCCTGGAGCCTGTCGTTCAACAGTACAGCGCGGCTCTTTTCAAAAAAGTAAAAAGCCTGCTCCGGTTGCCGGAGCCGCCAGGCGCAGTCGATAGCCTGTCCGTACATCTTCTTGGTCTGCTGCCGCCAGTACAGTTTGGAGCCTTCGCTCTGCTGTTTCCAGCGCATCTGGTTCACCATCCTGTCGGCCAGGCGATAGGTCTGGCTGGCGGCGTTGAGCCAGGGGCCATTTTCCTGTTTACCCAGCTCCAGTAAGGCTTCGGCCTTATTGGCCAGCAGGGAGTACACAAAATAATCATTGCCGGTGCGGGCCAGTTGCTCCATGTCCGGGTTCTGCGCCAGCTGGCTACCGGAGAAGGACAGGGGCAGGGCCGTCAGTCCCTGCTGATAATAATTGAGGGCCTGCCGGAACTGCTGCTGACGCCAGCAGACCACGCCCATATTATTATACAGCCCGGCTTTAAGATAGGCGTCATTGGCCTGTTGGGCAAACTGCATGCCTTCCCGGTAGCAGGCCATGGCGCGGGTGGCATTGTGCAGGTCAAGGTCGTACAGATAACCCAGGTCAATCAGGTCGCGGGCACATTGTGCTGTATTCTGCAATTGCTTGTTGAGGGCCAGGGCATGTCGGTAATAGTGGGCGGCCCGGGCCGGTTCTTTTTTGGTATTGAGCAGCAGGGCATATACGGAATAGCTGGTGGCCAGGTATCCGGCGGCGGTAGGGTCCTGCCGCAGTTCCTGGATTACCTGGAGGATATTCTGTTCCGCAGCGGCCAGCCGGTCCAGCGCCAGCTCGGCCTGTACCTGTTGCAGGCGGATAAAAGCGGCGGCCTGCGGGTCCTGCCATTGCTGCGCCAGGAGCGCGCCCTGGCTGGCTGTTTCCACGGCATGCTGGTAATCGCCCAGCTGGTGATACGTAAAAGCCTTCTGCTCAAAAGCCATCAGCGCTATATATTGTTTCTCCGGGTATTGAACACCGATAGTAATGCAGCTGTCGAAATACGCATTGGAGGCCGCAAACTGGTATAGCTGGGAATAGTAAAGGCCCAGGTTATAATAAGAATGGGTAAGAAAGGCGGGCTGTGCGCCGGGACGGCCACTGCTGTTGATGGCGGCGGCGGCTTTTGCATAGCGGATACCTTTGGTGACATCACCGGATTGCCGGTACAGATCGCCGAGGCGATGCAGGATCCTTGCCTTAATACTGTCTTCGGGTCCCTTGCAGCGGGCATATTGGTTCGCCCATAATTCCCATACACGGATCCGCTCCGGCAGCCCGTCCTGGCTTTGCTCAGCGGTCCCTATCTGCTGCATCCATTGGGCCGGCGTAGGGCATTGCGCCCGCAGGAGCCATGGTTGCAGCAGACAGAGGCTGATGGTAAGGGTGATCCGAAAAATATTCATGGACTAATTACTATCGTCTTTTGGTGTACCTGCCGGCCTGGATACGTCCCATGGTCCGGAGCTGGATACTGGTCTGCATAAAATTGGGAATAGAGCCATCGCTGATCCCATCGGTCAGTTTTTTGAAAACGGTTTCTTTATCAATGCCCGGCGCATAGGCGGAGAGAGGTAGCCAGGCGCCTATTTTTCCAGTGGCAATGGCCGTGGCAAAGGAAGAACCGCTGATCTCGAAAGTAGTGCTGGCAAAGGGCATCAGGAATTTCATGTGTGTGCTGGTCACTACATCGGCCTTAATGGCCAGGGAAGCGTAAGTGGCGTTCCAGTTCTGGGTGGCGCTTACCTGGCTGCCATCTGTAGTGGTGACGGTGATCACATTATTATCCGCCTTGCTGAAATTGGCCGGGTAAAAATTATGGAGGGCCAGGTTGCGCAGAGCGGCGTCAGAGGGCGTGGTCCCATAGCGTTGCTGGTAAATGGATTTGGCCAGCAGGTCTTCCTGCGGGATCTTATTACCGGCGGCGGCCAGGAACAGGATGCCTTTGCTGCGGCAGATATTGGTGATGAGGCTGTCCAGATAGGGGTGAGGGTTGTCCTCATAATAATAAAAGCCCCAGCTGGCGTTGATGATCTTTGCGCCTTTTTTTACGGCATAGTGGATAGCGCAGATGGTGGAGAAGAGATCGCCGGAGCCGGTATGGTCGTGCGTTTTAAGGCCCATCAGCTGCACAAAATGGGGGGAGGCGGCGGTGAACTCGTCCATGATATAGCGGCTTACCAGGGTGCCGTGCATGTTATCATCATGAAAATTGGGGGTATTGCTGAGGAAGTTCCAGCCGTTGATATCGTCAATGTAACAGTTATGGTCTTTGTCATTGCCGCCCTTTTTTTCACCGGGGTTCACCCAGAGCTGGTTGCTGCCGATCCAGGCCAGGGTATCAATGCCTGTGTCCAGGACGGCGATCAGGATGGTATCCTTGCCGGCGCCGCTGACGGCGGTCTTGCTGGCAGGTTTACTGTTATTGGGATTGGGCATGCCGTCTGTGATATCCACCGGCAGGCGATTGATATAGTTGAGGGAATAGCGGGCCAGGCTGTCTTCGCCCACGCCTTTGGAGCCGCCGCGGCCGGAGCCGGCTTTCACGCCATCGCCGTGAACAATGGTATGGATATTACTGCCTTTCCAGAGTTCCACATAGCCGTCGCAGTCATTGCATTTCCGGACCTCGGTTACCGTAACGCCGTTAGAGATAATATCCTGTTCTATTTGTTTCTTGCTTTCGGGGGTGGGTGGTTGCTTGTAGAAGATCAGCAGCTCATCGTCCCGGTAGGATACGCCTTTGCCTTCAAAGACGCCTTTCTCTCCCCAGCGGACGGGATTGGTATTGCCATATTCTTTGATAAAGCCACAGGAGGGTAGGAGGAATAATACGCATAGCAGGTAAAGAGGCATTCCGGTAAATGTCTTTTTCATGAAGGTGTTTTTAATGGTTAAAACTGGCTGATCCAGTTTGTGGCTTCCCGGTGGCCGGGCAGCTGTTGGTCGATGATCATTTGCAGGAGTGCTTTTGCCTGCTGCAGGTCATCGCCGGTGGAACGTTTCATGAGGGTGATGGCTTTATAGAACGGGCCAGGGTTGGCATGTAAGCCTGGGGTGGAGGATAAGGTATTGAACTGTTGCAGCGCCAGGTCGTAGCGGCTGCTGGTCAGGTATACGATGCCAAGATAACGAAAAGCATCGGCATCGGGTTGATCTTGTTGCGTCAGGGCCTGGAAAATGGTTTCGGCCCGGGCATAGTCCTGTTTGTTAAAGGCGTCCAGTCCCTGCTGGAGGCTATCGGCCCGTCCGCCCATGGTCACGGGCAGGGTATGCAGGGACTGTTCAATATAATTATCCGCCAGCTTTTGCGGGGAGGTTCCGGTAAAGAAGAACTGCCAGCCTAATACTATGAGCAGGCAGGCGGCTGCGGCAATGCTGATCCAGGGTTGGAGGCGGCGGACCACGGAAGGCCTGGGTTGTGCCGCTTTCAGGTCCTGGTACCATTGCTGGTGCCTTGCGCGTTGCTGTTCCTGTAATTCCGCCTGCACGGTCTGGCGGGCGGAAAGGTAAAAGGCAACGGCTTCCGCAAAGGCGGGATCTGTGCTGACCCTTTCTTCAAAGGCAGCTTTTTCCGCAGCGGCAGGTGTGCCGTTAAAGTAGCTATCTATATAGTCCAGCGTTTCTTCCATTATCTACCGGTTGAAAGTATTTTTTCCCGGAGCTTGCCCAGGCAGCGCAGCCGGGTGGTCTTGACCACTTCGGCCGATTGGTATTGCATCTGTCCGGCTATCTCCCGGTCGTTATAACCGTCCTCGAACAGCAGCAGCAGCTCACGGCATTTATCACCCAGCTCCCGCAATTTCTGCAGCAGCAGCTTGCGGTCGCTTTTGTCCATCAGCTGCTGGACCACGGTGCGGGCCCTGTCCGGCAGCAACTGTACCAGCGGGTCCAGAACCTGTGTATGCAGTACCCTGTTTTTATTGGTCGAACTTTTCCGGACCAGGTCAACACATTTATTACTAAAAATCTGGTAGGTATAGGTCTTCAGGGAGGAGCGGCCTTCAAACCGTTCCCCAAGAACATGTTCTATAACGGTGATGATGGTGTCTGAATAGGCGCTGGCGCAGTCCTCTTCACCCAGCCGGTGCTTGCGGGCCCCCTGATCAATAAAATAGAAGAATTGTTCGTACAGCTGCTTTTCGGCCGCCCTGCGTTGCAGGCCGCCCGCTTTCAGTCCCTCCATGAGGGCCGTTTCGGGGTAAACGCTTTTTTTCCCGAAGGGTATCGTAAAGATGGAAGAAATGGGTTATTGATTGGTTGGGCGAAAGGTACAATAATCTTTTAAAATATTTCCTCCTGCCTGTTTCCCTCCGCATCCCCGTTCCCGACTCATATCCCAAACAGCCATTTGTATGAACCATACCTTTAACCTTCACGCAGGCGCCGGCCCCTTTCCTAAAGCGGCCGGCCTGCTCCTGGCTGCGCTGCTTACCTGCGCTGCCGCTTTTTCCCAGAACAATTACAGCGGTCTCCTCAATAAAGAGCTGACGCCCGAGATCGGCGGCGCCCAGGTGATCGGCAATATCATTGACCGCCTGCTCTACGGTAATTTCTCCGGCAGCGTCACCAAAGTGAAAGTGCTGGACGATGCCGAGCAGACACTCACTGTAGGGGTCAGTTTCATCGGTTATACGGAAGGGTATATCCATGTGCTGGCAGCAGACGGGGACGCCAATACCCTGCCTTCTTTCCCCGCCCAGACCATTGCCCTGGACAAGGACAAAAAAGACGTGACCCTCACCCTCCGCTTTGACCGCAAAGCCTGGCCCGAGAACCAGCCTTTCAGCGTCCCCAACCTGGTGGTACTGGTCTCCAAAAATGACAAGGCCACCCATGGGGTGCGCACCCTGTTTAAGCTCAACAAACAGTTTGTGGTGCCCTACAGCCCGGAGAATGTGGTCCTGCCTATCCGTATGATCCCCATCGGCAGCGCAGCTTCCCTGCCTGCAAGGATCACCGGCAACCCCGGCACTTTTAAACCCATCCTGCCACAACGTAATATTTATAATGTCATCAAGAATAAACAGGTCCTCCTGTTTAAAGTAGATACTGCCGCTGCCCGTGTAAAACCCGCCACGGCTACACCCGTGGCCACGGGGCCGGCTATCCGCACCGTAGCCAGACCAACGCCCCGGGTGATAAACCCGGATGTACGGATGGTCTCCGTACTGGCCTACCCCGTACTCACCCCCGTCAGTACCGGTGGCAGCAGCGCACCGCCCCCCAATACCAATCCCCAGGGGCCTTCTGACAGCCCCCTGTCTTTCTGGGGCGATTTTATCCTCTCCGATGTGGACTTTGAATCCCAGAACCAGCTTACCAATGTGAGCTTGACCATTTACCCCGACAAGAATCCCGCTTCCGGCGTATTCTACTACCTGCCCATCGCCTACGATGTGAAGTACGATAAGGAACGCGGCTTTGCTTTCAATATGGACTATGGCACCGTTCGCGATGCCGGTGGAGATAACCGTGTACGCATGTCCGGCACCCTCAGTTCCGGCATCAGCCTGAACGAGATCCAGTTCATCAAAGCCCTGATGGATGCGTACAAAGCACAGAACCCCGGCCTCAAACTGGAACGTCCTATGCCGCTGCCCATCAGTGAAACTCCGGTGATCACGCTGGGAGATGAGCTGAAGAATTTTGGCATCTCCAATGTCAATATCAATAATACCAGCTCTATCACGGACCCCGTAGAATTTTCCTGGATGACCGATGGCACCACCGCCACTGAATTAGAGAACCTGCTCCGCGCCAATAGCGGCATCATTGGTAAAATGAAGATCAAACCCCAGGGTACCACGCTGGGCGTACAGGAGATCCCCGTGCGTATCCGCCTGATAGATGAAAATACTTTCGGCAGGTTCAATATGAGCCCCACCGATTTCCGGAATAAGAACTGGCGCAATGAAACGCCGTTCCCTGTCCGCCTCAAATACCTGCACTGCATGGTCATTGACAAGAACGACCAGGGCAAGGACGGTCCCATCATTTATTCCTGGGACCTGGGCAATACCCAGGTGCCGGCCACCTCACAGGTGAAGTTCAATGCCGATACAGTGCCCACCTGGCTGGACAATCACAAAGGCAAGCAGGCGCGTATCTGGCTGGAATATTCTGTAGTGGATACCTGCTCACCCTGTAATGAAGGCGTGTTCCGTGGTATTGTGCAGGCTACCAGCCGGCCCCAACTGAATGATGTGGTGTTCCGCCTCCTGCCATTTTTTGAAGAGTACAAGATCTCTTACCTGGATGTGGAGATGAAAAGCAGCCAGGGCTCGCCTTCCGGCAGTGCTGAAGTGAGTTTCCCGGCCCTGCATATCACAAAGGACAGTGCGGACCAGGTACTGGGCAAGCTTTACCTGGCTTCGGGTGTGGAGCCCGCCTTCGACTACCGCGTGACCGTGGTGACCAAAGAAGGCAATGAAATGAAATCGGCCTGGATCCGGCATATCAGTCTCAGCGTGCCTTTCGGCAGCTTCCAGCTCAAAAATCTTTTCCCTTCTTTCAACCAATAGTCATGACCTGCCGCCATTTTTATCAAACCTTGTTGCTGGCCGCCTGCCTGCTCCTGGGGCAGCTGGCCAGCCTGGCCCAACCTGATCTGACCCATACTATCCGGACGGCCAACGGGCTGCGCTTTTATACGGACAGGCAGCAGTCGCAGGTATATTACTACCTGCCGGGCGACCTGGTCCTGGGCCGCCGCGCCAATGGCCAGCCCGACCTGAACTTTGTACTCATGCGCTATGATGGGGCCCTGCATGAAAGTATCGGCCTGCGTTTCCGCAATATCCTCACCATGCGCCTGCTGCTCAAACCCATTTCGGCGGACAGTCTCCTGGCCGCCCGCCGCGAACTGGAACAGCAGTCGGGCCAGGTGTTGCTGAAGCCGCTGCCCATCAGCCAGGTGGAAGGATTGGTGGTGTTTACGCCCATCGGTCAGCCGGACTCGGCCCGCCAGGTGCAGAAAGGGGAACTGGCTGTGGAATCCGATGGCGGTTATTCTACCGCCGGTACTTTCTGGCAGGAACGTTATTTCACGCTCTTCCTGGATATCAATTCCGCTATGCTGCTGCGCGAGGCTTTTACCAAAGACCTCACCGCTATCAGCTTTGCCTGGGCCTTCCATTGCAAGGGCTATACGGAGCGCAGGATGCTGCGGGCCGAAGGCAGCAGCGGGCTGGACAGTCTCTTCGGCGACAGCTTCACAGAGGCCGTTGATACCAGCGCTGCCACTGACAGCGCCTCCATCCGGGAAGTAGTGGTCAAAAGCGACGCCTTCCGCCTGAGCGTGGATACCAGCAGGCTCTCCGAACATATCCGCCTCATCAATATTGACGGCGACCTGCCCGCAGGCTATGCCCTGCTCAATATCCGCAACTATGATTTTGCCAACAACCTGCGCACCGATCTCTACGAGAAAAAAGTAGAGCTGCAGGCCACCGGCGCGGGCGGCAACCCCGTCAGCGCCGCCGTCTCCTTCCTGGCCAAAGACAAGGATGTAACATCTATCAATATGCGCTTCCGGTATGCAGTCCGGCCCGATCAGCCCTACCGGTACCGGGTGCGGGAACTGCTGAAGGATGGTCGCGAGTGGGTGTCCGACTGGCAGACCATCTCTATCTGGTCGTCCATGCTGGATGTCACCACGCGGCCTGCACCGGCGCCTGTTCAACCATAATCAGTTTAACTACCATAAAGCAATCACCATGAAAAAGTTTATTTGCGCACTACTGATCCAGGCCTGTTGCCTGCTGGGCTATGCCATCCCCAAATACGGGGAAGGGGGGCTCTTCCTCAAAGGTGTCCAGCTCCTGCAGGACGATACCGATCCTGCCGCCTATTATTATATCCCGCGCTACCCGCGCATGGCCACCCATGAGGACGGCAGCTTCAAATTCCTGTTCATCAAATATGTTGGCAAGGGCAGTGCCGGCCCCAATGGCGGGCTCTTCCATGCCATGATCAGTTTCTCCATGCCTGAAGAAGAGGTGGTGAAACTGCAGGACACCCTGCGCACCGTCCTCAACAATGCCAATGCAAAGATCATTGGACCTGTGCCATTACAGCAGGCTATTGCAGATGGCGATAAAGGACTGGCCAGCTTCAGTGTGGTATCCTCCATCCTGAACAATACTACCGGCAACGCCCCTTTCACGCAGAAAGTCATCTATTCCGGTTTTGCACCCTTCCTGCCAAAATCAGAAGCAGCCCTGGCCGCTACGCTGAGCCAGGAAGGCGCCACACTGCTCTGGGAATCACTGACGGGGAAAACCTCTGATGTGTCCGTGACCCTGAGCGGTTACTATGAAGCTGTGGTCAAGGCGTACAAGGCCACCGTATCTGCAGAGATGAATACCGTGTATGAACACTATAGCCGAGTGATCAATGTGCAGGAAGGGTACACCCGCGACCAGATGCGTAAGATCACCGACGAGCTGGTGCAGTCCCAGGTCCTTAAAGTGGAGTCCTTTGACCGCACCGCATCCCTCAACCTCAAGGCAGATGAAATGAAAGCCATCCTGGACCTGGTGACCGACAAGCTGATAGAGCTGATGTTTGACGCCAAGACCGGCTGGGCCAAAGTACCCGAAACCGAGACTGCCGTAGAGCCTGAGCAGATCAAGGGCCGGCAGGACCGGGGCTGGTTCAGCCAGACCTTCCTGGGCGCGGAAAACACGCCCTACTATTCCGATAACCAGTTTGTCATCAAGAAAAGAAAGGATATCCGCAGCAATAAGTTCTACCTGGACCTCAGCCAGACCACTACCGTAAAAGTGCCGGTGTATACTTCCGGTAACCTGGGCGGCGTATACGAGGCCATGCAGCAGAAAGGACCTGAGGCCGTGGACGGCATCTTTAAAGTAGTGAACCTGGATGACGCCTCCTTTCAAAAACGGGATGTGAGCTTCATGCTGGACGGCGGTTACGCAGAATCCTTCAACGATATCTTCAACTTCGTGACCGTCAGCTTCCGCAAAAAATACCCTGCGCACAATGATGTCACCGCTGATGTCATGTTCACCCGGACCAATATGGAAAGCAAGACCGGCGGCATGCAGCAGATGGTTTCCTATCCCCGCCTCGGCGCTACTGATTCGGAAGACTGGCTCAATTATGAATACCGCGTTACCTGGAACCTCAAAGGCAGTAATGATGTGCTGCGCGAACCGGCCAATGCCTCCGACTGGCTGACCGCTACGGCCCCCGGCATCACCCTGCTGCCGCCGGTGACCCGTAAAAAACTGACTATCGAAACGGATAGATCAGCTTTCGGTGATACCAGTACCGCTTCTACCGTGGTAGTGAAATTCCTGGTAGTGCTGGGCGGCAAGCCCACGCTCCAGAAGACCCTGATCCTGCGTGCCCGCGATGCCAGCAATATCCGTGAGCTGGTACTGTTCCATGATCCCAATGAAACGGTGGCCTACCAGGTAACCCGGGTAACGCCGCAGGGCGAACAGCGGGGACCGCTCAAAGAGCTGGGATCAGATTTCCTGATGGTCAGCGAGGCCGAGATCAGGCGGTAACGGGATCCTGGCGGTCTGCCAGCCTTGCTGGCCCCAAAAGATCTTTATGGTTCCGGAGACAGCGCTTGCTGGCGCTTTGTGGCCAAAAACAAAGCGCTGTCTTTTTTCGGGCCCTTGTTTCCCCTGAGCCCATTGTCCACGACTACAATTCTACAATCATGAAAAAACTCATTTTAATACTCTCCTTCGGCCTCCTGTTCTCCGGCGTATCAGCACAGCTGCCGCTGCTGGACCGCGGGGTGCAGCTGGGCGGGCTCTGGTGCTTTCCCCTGCACGGGGACACCCTGACCTATGTATACCTGCCTAAGCAGGCCAGCCTGGCCCAGGGAGAGAACGGATTGCCGCAGTTCTCTTATATGCGGTACGTATTGGGTGGCGCCGCCGGCGGTACGGCTACAGGTGGCAGCACAATTGAGGAAGCAGATGGGGGCGCCATCCTTAATTTCCTGGTGTTATACCATACACCGGAGGAATTGATCAGCAATGCGCAGGGCCTGCTGCGGGAAAGGCTGAAAAATGACAGCATCCGCATCCGCGGACCCCTGCTCTTTGACCAGGGCCGTTATTCCCTGGTCTCTTCCGTCCTCAGCAGTGATTCCCTGGTGAAAAGGTCCATGCTGCTGACCAATGGCAACGCGCCCGTTATGCAGAACAACAATGTGGCCCTCAGCTTTGGTCTCACGCCGCTTACCTCCAAGATCCTGACCCAGAATTTCCATATGGCCACGCCAGACGTATCCCTGGTCTTTGATATGGAGCTGAGCGGCCTCACGGAAAATTATGATGCCACGCTGGAGATAGACTGGAGCGAGGTGAAGACCCACCAAAGCTTCAATGCGGGCGGTACCGTTTATTTTGTATCGGCTGATGTAAAGCTGGCCCTGGACGAGCTGATGAAAAGCCAGGCCATCAAACTCACTGTCAACGGCAGCAACAGCGAAATGGAAGGACTGCTGAATACGGTGTACGAGAAACTGCTCGGCCTGCTCTTTGCACCCGTACAACCGGAATCCCTTCCGGAACGCCAGCAGAACGACCTGGCCGGCGCCCTCTCGCAGCTGATCGGTAACGGCGGCGCGCTGAGCAGCGGCAATACCACCGGCTTTGGCCTCAATGTAGGCTACCAGCTCAAACACCTCAACAGTACCGGCAAGAGCCGACTGTATTTCAAAGGAAGAAGCACTGTGCAACGCCACCATTTTATCACTTTCAATGTGGGCGACCTCTACAAACAATATGGCGACAACGAAGAACTGTTTGCCGACAAGCACCTGAACGATAGCCGCTTCCTTCGCCGCACCATCCTGGTAGGCGTGGATGGCGACCTGGAAAAGGAATTTGACCAGATGCTCAACAGCGTCACCGTGATCCTCAATAAAGAACATGGTAACGGAGAAGTGACCACGCAGACGGCGCTGGTCAACAAAGGCAGCCTGGCCAATACCCAGAAACCGGCCCTGGTGTATGGGCATTATGACGACAGCACCCGCTGGCTGGAATACAGGCAGCGCACCATCTGGCAGTTCCGCGGCGGAGCTGTGTATGAGTCCGGCTGGCAGACCCAGGACGCTGCTATGATCAACCTCTTTGTACCCTTTGTCCGCAAAGCCATCAAGCTGGAAGGCAACCTGGAAAGCCTGAAACAGCAGGGCATCCGTGCGTTGTCCGTTCAGATCAGCTATCCCTTCTTCAGCCAGCAGAAACAGGAACGCATTACGGTCAGCACCAGTGATTCCCTGCAGGACAAGGCCTTTGCCATTACCCAGCCCGCCGGCGCCGAAGAAGTGAACTATACCATCACCTGGATCAGGAACAACGGCCAGACCATTGAGAAGACCGGTGTCGATAAGATCGGCATCCTCTTCGTGGATGAGCTGCCGCAATAGATCCGAAAAACAACCAGCATGAAAAAGTATGTAACCTGCGGCCTGCTCCTGCTGACAACGCTCTTCGGCAGCGTGATGGCCAACACCTACATCGTGATCTATGCCACCCTGAACGGCCGCACAGGACATGCCGGCATAGCCATTGACAACTACCAGGTACAACGCCTGAGCAACGGTAAAATTGATACCGTGCGGGATGGCACCCTTACTTACTACGACCTCTGGCCGGCTGAAGATGATTTCAGCCTGGCCCGGCTGACCAAAGACCAGCCCGCCCAATTTTATAAACTGCCCAGCAGCATCTGGCCTTCGGCCATTACACCGGCCAGTCTTTTTGATGCGGGTATCCCGCACCGGGAGTTCTATCCCTGTGACGGCCTCCTGATGCTGCGCTCCGCCGCTGCTGCTGATTACAGGCTCAAATTATACCTCAATGAAGTGATCCGCTCCGGCAGGCCCTTCAACGCCCGCTTTTACAACTGCTGTGATTTTGTAGCCGATGCCGTGCGGGAACTGACCGGCGCTGACATCAACGCCAAAGAGGTCATCCTCTTCGGCAACAGCTCCACACCCAATAAACTCTGTCGCCAGCTGATGACCCAGCCCGGTACCGTGGTGCTCAAAGCTCCCGGAGACCGGATCAAGGGCAGCTTCCTGGAACATAAGCTGCTGGCGCCAAAACCTGGCCCCTCTTTCCTCGCCAGCCATTGATCAATCACCAAACATTATTTAACACCTCAATTATTCCACCATGAAACGTGTACAACGCCTCCTTACAACCATCGGTTTCCACCTGGCGCTTTGCGTGCTGGCCATAACAGCACAGGGCCAGCTGTGCGATTACCAGAACAAAGTGACCGTCATCCTCGGTGACGGCACACCCGTGACCCTCTATGGCCGCTCTTCCAATGAGCGCGTTCCGGGCACTGATGAATATGCTTTTACGGGCGAATACTATTATCTGCCCGTGAACCTGCGGCTGGCCACCAAGGAAGATGGTACGCCCCAGTTCCTGCTCATGAAATATACTTCTGATGAACGCACCGACGCCGGCGGCGTGCAGGGCGCCCTCACGCATTTCCTGATGCGCTGGGGACTGACGCCTGAACAGGAAACAGAGGTCAATGAAAAGCTCCGCGCCAAAGTACAGGAATTGGGACGAACCAATCCGCTCTTTGCCCGGGTGGCCGCTCCCCGCGTAATGGGGGCCATGGACTTCACCGCTGAAAAAGACAATAGCTTCCGGATCATCTCTGCTGTAATGAACGACAAAGGCATGACCACCGCACTGGTAGCTTCTGCCCGCGCCTCTACACTGCCCGGCAATAATATTGCCACTGCCGCCATGCTGAACGCCAACGGCGCACAGATCCTGGCCGCCACCCTGGAAAAAAGCCGCAGCATTGCTGATCTCTCCCTGGAAATGACCCTGAAATATAACCTGGTGTTCCCGGCCGTAAGAGGTAAGATCACCATTGACTGGTCCAAGATCGAAACCGCTTTTGAACAGTTCCGCGCTACCTATCGCCATGACGACCGCGATACCAAGACCGGCGAAGATGATACCTATTCCTACGATGAAATGCAGAAAGTCTATTCCAGCGCGCTGGAAACAAAAGCTGTGGTGGTGGAGATAGATAAAAATACCACTGATGATGCCGTGGCCAATAAAGTAGTGGAAGAGTTCATGAACGTTATGGTAGCCTCCCTCACGGATAAGGCCGACCAGGACGAACGTCCCGCTCCCGCCACTGAAGAACAGAAAGCCGCTGATCCCAATATCCGCTATGGCAGCCGCTATCGCTTCAACCGGACCAAGATGGAATCACACCGCAGCCGCAAGATAGAAGTATATAACCTGTCGTACCGCCTGGCCGTTCCCAAAGAAGCCGTGATCACCGAGAACCTGGCCGCCTGGTATGATGGCGTGCGGGATAATCCTAAATGTGTAGCTACCATCCGCACCAATGATCCCTTCTTCCAGCACCGGGATATCAACCTGGTCCTGAGCGAAGGCGCCGAGCAGCTGATCGGTAAAGATGTGAACTATGTGACCGTGAATGTCCGCAAGAAAAGAAATGATGGCACCCAGTTCTATAAGAGCGTGACCATCGACAAAGAATACCTGAAGAAAAATGGCATGCGCACCAATTTCACCTATGCCCGTGACAATGACGACAACAGCAGCGTATTTGAATACCAGGCCCAGTGGAGCTTCAATGACGGCACCCTGTTCCCCACCAATGCCGCCTGGATCAGCGGAGAATGGGAAGGCGTTCCTTTGACCCTGCCTGTCCGCAGCCGGACCATTGAGTTTGAATCCACCCCGGACGACCTGAAAGCCGCCGGTATCACCCGCGCTACCCTGCAGATTGCCTATATGAAACTGGGCAAGGAAGTGATTGCAAATATCCCCATCAGCGTGGCTAAAAATGAAAACCTGGTCAAACAGGTCATCTATGTGGACCCTGCTTCCCGTGGGTATGCCTACCGCCTGGTGTTCAACCACAAGGATGACGGTAAACTGGCCACCGAATGGGATGCCAAGATCAATGATGATTATGTGTATGCCAGCGTACCCGAAGCTTTCCGCGACAGGACCTCCGAGGCCTTCCGCAAAGCCATTGACAGCGCCCGGGAGATCCTGGAAGGCGAGAACGGCCAGCCCAACGGCGCTACCAAAGTACTGGATAAGTTCAAAGACGTCCTGGGTATTGTTACCAATTAATTGGAGGCAGTTGTTTCCCTTCAGCACCTGTATTCCGACAAACCTTAAAAATGACCACCATGAAACGGAGCCTTCAATCATTAATTTATATGGTTTGCTTCTTCACCTGGGCCGCTACGGCCCAGGCGCAGACCATCAACCTGGATAAACCGGTCCGGGCCGGTGAACTGACCGTGTTCCCGGATATCAGCAACGAGAACCAGTACTACTATGTACCGGACAAGCCCAAGCTGGCCCGCGATGCCAACGGCAAGCCCAAATTCTCTTTCCTCCGTTATGTCAATAACGAGGTCTCTGCGGCCGGACAGCCGGCCAATGCAGAAGGTACGGGCGGCGGCATCCTGCATGCCGTAGTAAGCCTGGCCATCAGCCCTGAGCAGATACGGACCGCCCAGCGCGAGCTGCAGCGGAAAAAATCATCGGCCGTGATCATGGGCCCGGTGGTGTACCGCTCCGGCACTTTCAGCATCGTGTCTTCTTTCAAAGATCCCAATGGCGGTCTCAGTACTGCTGTCTGCGGATTGGGTATGGCGCCCGCACTGGAGAGACAAGAAGTGGCCGTCTCCATGCTGCTGACCAAGCAGGGCGCCAAGATCCTCTGGGAATCTTTCAACTCAGTGGCCCCTGATATCAGCTTCAGTTTTGAAATGGAGATCGGCGGTTACCGCGAGCCCAAGAAAGCTTTGCTGGAAGCCAATTTTGACCAGATCTATAACCACCATGCCTTCGGTGTAGGCTTTGCCTCCGCCTATCTTTCTGCGGAGATCCGTGGCGCTTTTGACGACCTGACCCGCAACGGCGCTATCAAGCTGACGCAGGTAGGGGAGGACACCCAGATGGATGCGCTGATCACTACGGCCTACAATAAGATTGCCGAGCTGATGTTCAGCCCGCTGAATGGCAGCGGTACGCCCAACCTGGGCGATCTGGCCGCGCTCTCCGGCAGCCAGGGCGGTAACCTGATGGACAGGGCCGGTACCCTGTTGCAGCGCAGCAGGGCCGAAGCCCTTGCCGCCAACCGCGAGGCGGATGCCCGCGCCGCCGCCGAAGGACGTACTACAGGTGGCACTACTACAGGAGGCACTGCCACTGGCGGAACAACTACCGGTGGTACCAGGACCAGCACGGACAGCACCCGCCGCGATACTACCCGCAGGGATAGTACGTCGCCCACTGCCGCCGCTATAGCCCGTGGCGTTACTGCGCCCGGCACCAACCCGCCAGGCGCTTCCGGCCGCACGGACAGCACCCGCACCAATACCCCCACCAATCCCAATACCGCCAACCGCGAAACAGTACCTTCCTTTGCCATTGTAGCCGCTTATGAAATGAAGCGGGTACGCCAGACCGGTACCTTCCGGATAGATTTCAATAAATCCCTGCCCGATAAACTGGAAATGCGTTTTGACGGCAATATCGGGGACCTCACCAGCTTTAAAACGGACAATACCGTTTTCCGGGAGGTCAACCTGGAAAGTCCCTTATTCACCCAACGGGAACTGATGGCCTTCGTGGACGGGATGAACCTGAGCGATTTTGGCACCTATGTCAATTTCGTGAACGTCCGCCTGAAGAAAACCCACCAGAGCGGCGAGATCACCAACCAGGAAGTTCGCATTGACCGGAACAATTTCAACAGCGCCGGTAACAATTTCAAAATGGTGTACGGCTGGAAAGGCGATAACGACCGCAGCAACTGGATGAACTATGAATACGAGACAGAATGGAGCTTCTTCGGTGGTCAGAACGTAATTGTTCCCCTGCAGGCCAGCAAGGCCGGGGCTATCAACCTGGCGCCGCCCTTCCAGAAACGCAGCGTGGAATTCACCGCTGATCCTGCAGCTGTAACCGCCAACAATATCCGCCTCATCACCGTGAAGCTGTTCTACACGCTGAATGGTAATGAACATACCAAGGTGGTAACGCTCAACCCGTCACGCAACCAGCTCTCTGAAAGGGTAGAGTTCCTGCTACCTGCCAACAGCTTCGACTTCCAGTACCAGGTGAACTGGAAACTGGCCAATTCCACCGAACGCAATTCGGAAAGGCTGCCGGCCAATGGCGCCATCGTATTCGTGGACAACCTGCCTAACTCTTAAAATACTATTGTATGAAACAGATAAAACAATTCCTGGCCAGCTGTTGCCTGCTCCTGGCCCTGGGCTGGCTGCCTGCCTCCGCACAGACCATCACGTTCTACTACGTGGCGCCTACGGCCAGCATCACAGCGGCCTTCGGCTCGGCCGACGGGTCCGGCCAGATGCCAGCCGGTTACTCCTTCAAGATCATCACCGCCGCCAATGCCGCTACTTTCCTGAGCGTAGCGCCCAACCGCGTCAAGTATGTCTACAACCAGCTGCAGCCCGGCACGGCGCTGCGTACACAGGTGGACAGGGTATTCAATAATTCAGGCCGGCTGGTAGATGTACAGTACTACCTGGCCAATGATATCACCGGCGTGGCTCCGGGCGAAACAGATATGTTCTCCAAGAAGATCCGTGATGGCCGCACCTACGTATGGCCCGCAGCCAATGGTACTGTCTCCGACACCCCGGGCCGGTATACCGGCTGGGTGATGCTGGGCGAATTCTTCCTGGAAGAAGGCGTCAGGAAAAGAGATGGCGGCATACTGTCCATCAATGAAGTGATCCTGCATGAAACCTCCCATACGCAATGGGTGGGCCACTGGACCAAATGGGGCGCTATTGACGGTCATGCCATCACCTATGGCGCTGATGGCAGTCACTCGGCGGTGGAACTCCTGGGCGACCAGGAAGCCGCCATCAATGAAGGGCTGGGGAATTTTTATGGCTTTACGCTGAACAGTGTGGCTATTGATTCCATGTACCATGAATTCACCGATGCCGGTCACCGGTATTTTGTAGAGGGCAGGTCCGTACTGGCCGGCGATGCGCTGCTGAATGCAGTGCCTTCCCGCCGGGAGGCCCGCCTGGTGGATGATAGCGGCCGGGTAGTGAGATATCCTGATGGCCGGGAACTGGTGGTCTTTGTATTTCCCTGGCGGGATATTCCGGGCACCAGGCTGCTCTTTGCAGAAAGCAGCTCCACTGCCTTCTACACCATGTACTGGCAGCATGCCTATGCCAACCGCGATACCGCTTTTTCCTTTATCGGTCATTCTGCCCATTCTATGTTCAACGGCCGCATGAAAAGGTTCCTGACCTATTCCTGCAACCGGCTTGCACTGAAAATAGAAGCCTATAACGCTACGGCTGCCGGTCAGGCGGATGCCAGCAAAACCTCCAGCATGTTCCCCTTTGCGCTGCTGGACCTGGTAACTCATTTCGGAATGACGGATGCGGAGTACAAGGCTGATTATGACCGTCACTATCCGGATGCCAATCCCCGCGCCTACAACGAGTACTTCACCAATCACCGGGCGGCAGTACGCGCCCTGGTAGCAGGTGACATAGGCGCCAGTCCCGTCCGTTTCACGGATGCGCTGAACAGGATCAAGACCTATATGCAGCAACCCATCACTATATTCTAACCAAACTATTCATCACCCTCACAAACAATCAACATGAAACGGAACAATATACATACTGACACCCGTGTACCTGGATGCGGCGTTACATCCGGCAAAAATGTAAAAACAATAAATAAACGGATGAAGACATTTTTATTACTACTGCTGCTCTGCTGTGCCCGCACCGGCTTTGCCCAGAGCTTCCTCGACTTCAAAGAGGCGCAGGTACTGGCGCTGGAAGGTGTGGAATTCGGCTATGCCGTGGTGAACCAGACACCCCGCACGGTGGATGGCGTGGAATATACCGCCTGCAATATTGAATGGTATGTCACCAATAAGGAGCGCTTCTCCAAAGTGTTCCTGCTGGATGCCTACAGTAAATCCACTGACGCCACTGTGGACCTCACCAAGAAAGTATGCCTGGGCCGCCTGCATGTCAGCAATGCCATTGGCACCAGTACCAAGGACCGTTTTTCAGATATCCTGATGGACGCCAACATGGTGATAGAAGTGTTCCGGAAAGTACTGGTGGTCAAGAAAAAGAACAAACTGGAGGGATTCAACCTGCAGCCGGGCGAGACCCTGTCGCAAAGCATGACCGTGGTGCTGCCCAAAGGCCAGAAACCTACTGTATCCTTACAAGCCTTCCTGTCTACTACCTATTGATCTGTGATCCTGAAAAAATCAAGGATGCCCGGGAGTTCACGCCCGGGCGTTTTTGTTTTTGTACGGCAGCAGGCTGGCTGACCGGCCGCTGCCAGGGGCATGGTAACAACAATCTGTTGAGGCGGGCAACACCAGGGCAGGCGAGCGACTTATAACACGGAAAAAGGATCAGCGGCGGCCCTGCATGGCATCGCACAGCAGCGTTGTCTGCCCTGACCCGCTGCATTGTTGAGCTTATCTTGTTTTGGTTCGAACCAAAAAATACACGCGATCCCGGAACCGCTGGTATATTACCGGCCACTGATCCACCAGTTTTCAATTATTTACCATAGTTTGCAAGCAGTGATTGATAAGCGGAGAGACTGTTGACCCATAACGAACTATACAATGAACAGGAGCTGGTTAGTGCGGTAGCCCGGGGAAACGAGGCTGCCTTCAAGCGTTTGTTCCAGTTTTACTGGCCCCGTATCTATTCGGTGGCGCTCGTTTTTGTGAAATCCCCCGAACTGGCCGAAGATGCCGCCCAGGAAGTCTTTGCCCAGCTCTGGATCAAGCGGGATCTGCTGAACAATGTACAGGCCTTCCGGCCATATCTCTACACAGCAGCCCGGAACCTGCTCTACAACCGGCTGCGCAGCCAGGTATTTACCGATGGCTTCCAGGACTATCTCCAGGAATATTTTGCGGATAACCTTGCAGACCCTGCTGTCCGGCTGGAGCTTAAAGAGGCCGCCGAACTGATCGAAGCGGGCATCAACCAGTTGACGCCGCAGCAGCAGAAAGTATTCCGGTTAAGTCGTTTCCAGGGACTCAGCCATGCCGAGATTGCTGCAGCAACCGGTCTCTCCCCACGCACCATCAAAAATTATATGGTCAGCGCCAACCTGGCCCTGCGCCAATACCTGGAGCAATATGCCTCTTCTTTATTCATTGCCTGCTGGATCGAATTCTTTCTGTAAAAAAAATTGTTGGACCATTAGGGTCCTATGGCCGTTAAACCGTGTCCTGTAATAAGGTGACCATTAAAACAAGCTTGTGCATGCCTATTTTCAATGACCTTTTACAAAAATTCATCCGGGATGAACTCAGTGCTGAGGAACTGGCGGCCTTCCTGGCTATGGCCAAGGAGCCGGACAACCAGTTATTACTGAAACAGACCCTGGAACAATACATGGAAGCGCCGGAATTCACGGACCTGACAGCCGGCATGGATATGGAACACCAATTCCTCCAGGTACTCAAAAGAGCCGGCAGGGAACAGCCGCAAGCAGCACCCGTGCAACGATTGTCTTTCCTGCGCAGGAACTGGTGGGCGGCTGCTGTACTCTTTCTTTTATTGGGCGCAGGCGGTTTTTTCTGGTGGCGGGCTGCTGAACAACAGCAGCAGCTGGCTGTTCAGCCGGCGCCCATTCCGCCCGGCAAAGAAGGCGCTATCCTTACCCTGGCCGATGGCCGGCAGGTAGTGCTGGACAGCCTGGGCAACGGGGTAGTGGCCCTGCAGAATGGCGCTACCGTAGTATTGCAGAACGGTCAGCTGAGCTATTCAACAGCGGGCGCCACCCAGGAGGAGATGAGCTACAATACCATGACCACCCCCAAGGGCCGCCAGTTCCAGATCCTGCTGCCGGATGGCACCAGGGTATGGCTCAATGCCGCCAGCTCCATCCGTTTTCCCACGGTGTTCAGCCAGGAGGAGCGCCTGGTGCAGGTTTCAGGCGAGGCCTATTTTGAAGTGACGCCGCAAAGCCGGCTGCCCTTCCGGGTACAGGTTGGCCAGCGCGCCAGCATTGAAGTGCTGGGCACCGCTTTCAATGTACAGGCCTACCCGGACCAGGAGGCTATAGCCACCACCCTGGTACAGGGTTCCGTTAAAGTGAATGCAGACCACAGCGTATTGCTGAAACCCGGTCAGCAGGCCCTGATCAGCGCGGCAAAAACTATCCGGGTGGAACCCGCCGACATTGATAAAGTTACCGCCTGGAAGAACGGCTATTTCAATTTTGAAAATACCTCACTGCGCGAAGCCATGAAACAGCTGGAGCGCTGGTACGATATCTCGGTAGAGATAGGGCAGGAAGTGCCGGAGATCGATTTCTTTGGCGACCTCAGCCGGAATGTGAACCTGGCAGAACTGCTGGAAGCCCTCAGGGAAGTGGGCCGGGAAGCTGGTGTGCAGTTCCGGATCGAGGCCGGCAGAAAGCTGGTAGTGGAAAAACTGCAGCAGCCCTGACAAACGCTTGGCTAAGACAACCGACCAATAAAAAACCGTTACGCGGGGAAGGCGTAACGGCTATGTTCCGGTCTTTTTAATAACCAAAACCACCCCCTCTTTCAAAGCCCGCACGGCTCTGTGGAAGGAGGGGACAATGCGAAAGTATGCAAAAAAATGCTTTTCGTAGCCGGGCGCCCCATGCCTGTCCAACCGTGGAAAATGGGTGCTGCCGGCTACCAGCCAAAACACTGCCTGGTGAGAAACTATTGACGCAAGGGTTTCCTGTCACCGCTGGCAACAAATTCCTGAAGGCGATGAAACTGACTGCTTTTCTCCTCCTGCTCGGCTGCCTGCATCTCTCGGCAGCCACCACCTCCCAAACGGTGACCCTCTCCGTTCGGGAGGCGCCCCTGAGCAAGGTATTCCAGCTGATCAAAAAACAGACCGGCTACTCCGTATTCGGCAATGGCAGCCTGCTGAAGCAGACCCGGGAGGTAACGATCTCGGTTAACCGCATGCCGCTGACGGATTTCCTGGACAGCCTGCTCCGGGATCAGCCTATCGGCTACCGTTTCCTGGACAAGACCAATATCCTGCTGGTCAAAAGAGCGGAAATCCCCGTTGCGCGGGAGACCGGCGCCCGGTCCTACCTGCCGGAGATCCCTGATTGGGAGCCTATCAAAGGAACGGTACTGGATGAAGCCGGTAACCCGGTGGAAGGGGTCAGCGTCCGGATCAAAGGCAGCAATACCGGCGTCAGCACCGATGCCAAAGGCAATTTTATCATCAATGCAGAAGCCGGGCAGGTCCTGGTGTTCACCCATGTGAGCATGGCCCAGCGGGAGATAAAAGTGAAAGAATTTCCCGCCAATGGCCGCATCCTGCTCAAACCCCGCGATGCCACCCTGAATGATGTGGTGGTGACGGGTTATGGCAATATCCGCAAGGAGAGTTTTACCGGTACCTATACCCAGGTCACCAAGGCGGATATCCTGAAGGTATCACCCAATAACCTGCTGGCTGCGCTGCAGACCTTTGACCCTTCTTTCCGCATTATGCAGAATATCAATATGGGCTCCAACCCCAATGTGCTGCCGGAATTCTATATCCGCGGGCAGTCGGGCTTCCCGGGTCTGAAAGAACTGGACCGGCTGGAATCTTCTTCGGTGAACCAGTTCTCCCTCAAGAACAATCCCAATACCCCCGTTTTTATCATGGATGGTTTTGAGGTGAGCGTGGAGAAAGTATATGATATGGATATCAACCGGATCAGCAATGTCACCATCCTGAAAGATGCGGCCGCCACGGCCCTCTATGGTTCACGCGCTTCCAACGGCGTGGTGGTGATAGAGACCATCCAGCCCAAGCCCGGTGAGTTCCGCGTTAACTACAACGGCAATTTCGGTGTCACTGCACCCGATCTGTCCAGCTATAAAATGATGGACGCCCAACAGAAACTGGACCTGGAAAATGCAGCGCAGATCTACCTGCCCACTATTCCCGAAACAGATCCTTACTACGCCCAGACCCTGCTCACCAACCGCTGGTACCAGCAGCAGAAACTCAATGAGATCCTGAAAGGCGTTAATACCTACTGGCTCTCGCAGCCGCTGAGTACTATGTTCAACCAGCGCCATAATGTATACGTTGAAGGCGGCTCCCAGGGCATGCGCGTGGGCCTGGAGCTGAAGTATGATCACCAGAACGGGGTCATGAAAGAGTCCTTCCGGAAGCGGATGGGCGTGGGTCTCACGCTGCAATACCAGACCCGCAACCTGCAGTTCCGTAACCAGGTGTTCTATGATGACGTGGCCGCTGATGAATCACCCTATGGTAATTTCAGCGACTATTCCCGGCTGCAACCCTATTATCCCATGTATGATGAGAATACCGGGAAGTACCTGAAGAATATGCCTAACTATTTCGGGTATACGGTATTCAATCCCATGTATGAGTCTACGGCGGGTAATTTCAACCGGATGAAGTACCGCGAGTTCACTGATAATTTTACCGTGAACTGGTACCTGAGCAAATTCCTGTTCATCCGCGGCCAGCTGGCTGTTGATTACAAGGATGGCGGTACAGATGTGTTCAGTTCGCCGGAGTCCACTAAGTATGCCCGGGGCGACCTGTTCACCAAAGGGGAGCTTTCGCAGTCCGGCACCAAGACCCTGGACTGGAATACCAATTTGTTTGCTTCCTATAACCGGAATATTGACGCCAATAATATTAACCTGTCGGCCGGTATCAATGCCATGGCCAGCAACCAGGAATTCATGACCTCCACCTACCGTGGCTTTCCCAGCCCGGCCTACAGCGCACCGGCATATGCTTACCAGATTGTTACCAAGCCCAACTGGAGTGACAACAAAAGAAGGCTGTTTGGTGGTTTTGCCACCTTCAATTACAGCCTGAATGATATCTATCTCTTTGATGGATCGTTCCGGGTGGACGGCTCTTCGGAATTTGGGACCGACAGGAAATGGGCGCCTTTCTGGTCGCTCGGAACAGGTATCAACCTGCACAATACTTCCTTCCTGAAAGGCAATACTTCTATTGATATGCTCCGGGTGACCGCCAATATCGGGCAGACCGGCAAATCCAATTTCTCGCCCTTCATGGCCAGGAATACTTACCAGATGATGCTGGACGACTGGTACCCCACCGGCATTGGCGCCAGCCTGATCTACATGGGTAATAACCGCCTGACCTGGGAAAAACAGGTGTCCTGGAATATCGGCGCCATGCTCTCCGTACTGAAGCGCTTTACCCTGGAGTTCAACTACTATAACAAAGAGACCTATGACCTCATCACCGATGTATCCCTGCCCAGCTCTTCCGGTTTCACCATTTACCGGGACAATATCGGCAAGGTGCTGAACAAAGGCTTTGAGATCAAGACCATGCTGAATGTGATCAATGGCCGGGATTTTGGCCTGATCCTCAACGGCAACCTGGCCCATAATAAGAACAGCATTGTAGAGATAGCCGAATCCATGAAGAACTACAATAACCGCATTGATGAATACTATGACGGCTATATAGATGTCAAGACCGGCAACACCCTTACCTTCTTTGACCTGAATGAAAAATACACCCGCCCCATCATGAAATATGAAGAGGGGAGCTCACTCACCACTATTTACGGAATGCAATCTCTGGGCATCAACCCCGCCAATGGCCGCGAGGTATTTCTGAAAAGGGATGGCACCATTACCTACGACTGGAACTCTGTTGACCAGGTGCCCATCGGCAATACCGAACCCTGGGCCCAGGGCTCCTTTGGTATCAACGCCCGGTACAAACGCTTCTCCTTCTATACCACATTCCTGTATGAATGGGGTGGGGAACAGTACAACAATACCCTGGTCAATAATGTGGAGAACGTGAACCTGTTCTACTACAATGCGGATACCCGTGTGATCACGGACCGCTGGCAGAAGCCCGGGGATATGTCGCCCCTGAAAGCCCTGCAGGACCGCTACTATATCACCCGGCCCACCTCCCGGTTCATCCAGCAAAACAACTTCGTTTCGCTGAACTCCCTCTCCCTGTCGTATGATTTTAATCCCAAGGACATCAAGAACATTAAACTCAGCATGCTGCGGACCTCGTTCATCCTGAACGACCTGGCCATGTTCTCCACCATTGAGCGGGAAATGGGACTGGACTATCCGTATGCAAGGACCTTTACGTTCACCATCAACGCATCCTTCTAAACTAACTATTATGAACGCCAATAAATTCCGGATACTGCTTTGCCTGCCCCTGCTGATGAGCATTTCCTGTAAGAAGTTCCTGGATGTTTCCGCCAGGGACCAGGTATTACAGGAAAAAATGTTCGAGGATGGCAACGGTATCCGTATCGCCGTCAACGGTGTCTACAAACTGCTGTCCCATACAGACCTGTATGGTAAGAACCTGACCTGGGGCTTTGCCAGCGCCCTGGGCAGTAACTATGAATATTTCAACCTGCCTTACCGGGAGCGGGATGCCGCCCAGTACCTCTGGCAGTCCAGCAACGTACAGGCCCTCACGGAGCAGGTCTGGAAACGGGCCTATAATACCCTGGCCAACTGCAATAACCTGATCCAGGAAGTGGAGCAAAAGGACAGCCTGTTCTTTGAACAGCGGAGCCGCGAGAAGAACATGATCCTGGGGGAGATGTACGGCGTGCGCGCCATGCTGCATTTTGACCTGCTGCGTATTTTCAGTCCGGCTCCCGTGACCGGTTATAACGGCGCTACCATTCCCTATGTGGCCGCCTATCCTGAATACCAGCCGGCGCCGCTGAACATGCAGGCCCTGCTCACCAGTATTGAAACAGACCTGCAGAAAGCCCGCAGCCTGCTGGCCCCTGTGGATACCATCTGGCTCCGGGGCGTCATGCGCTCCAATGTTGGCCGTATCCGCAGCAATGGTTCCTGGGTGCCGCTGGACCAGGGCGACTTCTTCAATTTCCGCGCACAGCGCATGAACTATTTTGCCGCCACCGCATTGCTGGCCCGGCTCTACCTCTACAAACAGGATGATGCCAATGCCTATACCTACGCAAAGCTGATGTACGATGCGCAGAAGGCCAACTGGTTCCGCTGGACCAGCGCCAGCTACCAGGGGCAGATCACCGATGTGGATTTTATCCATACCAAACGTCCTGAGGAGCTGATGCTCTGTTTTGCCAACAACCTGAACTATGTCAACATAGAAACCACCATGGACCCCAATGTCGGCGCCAACTACTGGCGTATGAGCAGTGGGTATATGAATGCGCTTTTTGCCGGCGACCTGGACGATTACCGCATTGTAGGTTGGTATAATCGCTACAATGACCAGCGCTATATCACCTGGCTGCGGCCCAAAGGCAATTCCTATACGGCCGACCAGGTAGCGCAGGACCAGGGGCCGCTGCTGCCTGCTATCCGTTTTACGGAGATGTACCATATCCTCATTGAATGCCTGATCCGGCAGGAAAAGATAGAAGAGGCCGTCACCATCCTGAATGATCTGCGGACCAACCGCGGCGCCAAGGTGAAAATTGCCAATTCTGTTTCCGGCACTGAGCTTATGGAAGTCCTGGTGAAGGATATTATCCGCGAAACACTGGTGGAAGGACAGACCTTCTTCCTCTTCAAACGCCTCAACAGGAACATCTTTAACGGCGCTACGGACAGGATCATGCTACCCGGCGAATGGTATGCACCCCTGCCCCAGAGTGAAGTAGCTTATCAGTTATAAAATCAACGATCATGAAAAAAGCAAGCAGCTATTTATTTATATTGATGGTGCTGGTCATAGCACAGTCCTGCAAGAAGGATACTATCATGCTCTATGAAGGCGATACCTACCTGCAGTTCTCCCGTAATGTAGAAGACTCTTCCACTTTTTCTTTCCTGGCCCTGCCGGACGACGACCAGGCGCAGACGCCTATCAGCGTGGAACTGGTGGGCAAACCGGCCGATCATGACCGGAGCTATAAAATTTCCGTGATGACGGAATTGTCCACAGCGCCGGCCAGTAATTATGTGCTGCCGGACAAATTTGTTTTCCGTGCCGGTAAGGTCATTGATACCGCCTGGCTCACGCTGAATAAAACACCTGAGATTGCGGTGGCGCCGGTGAAGCTGGTGCTGCGACTGGAAGCCACAGATGATTTCAAAGTGGGGCAAACCAACTATGCGTTCGCCATCCTGTATATCTCCAATGTCATTGCGCGGCCCGACTGGTGGAATGGTACGGTGGAAGGCCGTTTCCTGGGCGGTTACTCGGATAAGAAATACGAGCTGTTCATCCAGGTCGCCGGCCGCTCGGAGATCAACGGCGCCAACCTGGACGAGGTCCGGTATTATACCATGATGCTCAAGAACTATCTCCTGCAGGAGAAAGACGCGGGCCGCACTGTGTATGAAGACAATGGCGAAGAAATGACCGTGGCCCTGATTGGCGGATAAGCTCATCCATCACCTACAAACCAACAAGTATGAAACTCTCCCTATACAATGGCCTGCTTGCTGTCAGCCTGCTTGTGCTGCTGCAGGCCTGTTACAAGGACGAAGGCAATTATGACCTGATCGATTACAACCGGATCAATACCATTACTACACCCACTATCCCGGCGGTGATCATGGGCGATACCCTGAAGCTGAAACCCGCCATCACCTGGAAATATCCCGGTCGCGATACCTCCGACGCCGCTTTTGAATATGAATGGCGCCAGGTGGATTCTGTGGTGTCCCGTGAGCGGGACCTGGCCTATGCGCCCAACCTGCCGGGCTATATCATGATCTATCTCTATGTCAAAGAGAAGGCCACCGGTATTGTTTCCCAGCATGCCAAACAGATACAGGTGATCTCGGCGTATAAGGCCGGCTGGCTGATGCTGGCCAATGAAGGTGGCAGATCAGTGCTGCATTTCATCCGGCGGGATACCAAACGGGATGCCAATAACAATATCTATTACGAATACAAACATTATCCGGATGTCTTCAGCACCCTGTATCCCGGCGTTCAGCTGGGGGAAAACCCGGTCAGGCTCAATACCCGTGCTTTCCCGGACTATACGCTGGACCAGGTGCTGGTGGTGCAGGGTAATGGGACGGTATTCCTGAGCGGGGACGATTTCTCGAAGAAGATTGAGCTGCGCAGTGAATTTCCGAACCAGACCTTCCCGCAGAATGCCCGGCCGGTGGATTACCTGGATGGCGGACCAGCCAACTTTGCGCTGATGGACGACGGGAAATTATACGCCAAGCGCAATGCCAAGACCATGGGCGGGCTGCATGACGGCTTCTTCATGGATGTGCCTTATTATTTTGAGGGCGGTGGCGCCCACCTGACGCAGATCGTGGAAAGCAATTACGACCAGACCTCTTTTGTGTATTTATATGACGACCTCAACAAACGGTTCATCGGGGTCTATACCACTACGGGCTCCAATGATTATATCGGGGGCAAGATGTACCTGCAGAACAGCAGCACGCCGCCTGCCGGCTGGGTGCCGCTGACAGGCCATCCCGGCTATAGCATGAAGTATTGCAGTGATCATTCCAATGGCGTGTACTTCACCAATATCATGAAGAATGAGAACACGGGGCAGTACCTGCTCCAGAATTACCGGCTCACCATGCGCCTCACTTATCTTGATGTGGCGGAGCAGCAGCAGGAAGTTTTTGCCGGTAACGGAATAGTGACGGACAACACGATATATTACCGGTTACGTAATTCGTCCTACCTGTTCTTCGGAGAAGGCAGTAAATTGTACTTCTATGATGTAAATACAAAGATTGTCACTTTATATCATGACTTCGGCACAGGGAAAATCACTAAAATAACGTCAGATGCCAACTCCGGTGAATTGGGCGTATTGCTGGATAATGGTACATTCACGATCTGCAGCTTAAAAAATGAGGTCCTCGGCAATGCCGATCCTGGCGCTGTGGGGATATTGTACCAATTGCCGGATGCAGGGAATGTTATAGATCTCACCTGGAAATGGGGCTCGTATTTTGAATTTGTCTTCAGGCGTTACCCCGCTTAATTTGTCATCCAGCTTAAACCTTTAATAATAATGACTGATTCAATTGTCAGGGTGGAGAACCTGTCGCACAGGTACAGTGTACACTGGGCGGTCAGGAACATCAACTTTGAACTGACTAAAAATGGTATATACGGTTTGCTCGGCGCCAATGGCGCCGGCAAATCCACCATCATGAATATCATGTGTGGTGTTTTGAAGCAAACGCAGGGCGAGATCTTTGTCAAAGGCGTCAACATGCGGCTGCATCCCGTGGAAGCTAAAAAACATATCGGCTTTTTGCCCCAGAAGCCACCCTTACTGATGGACCTCACCGTAGAAGAATACCTGACCCATAGCGCGGACATGCGCCTTATGGAAAGCAATAAGGTGAAACCCGCGGTGGAAGAGGCTATGGCCAAGGTCAAGATCAGTCATTTTGGGAAAAGGCTGATCCGTAACCTCTCCGGGGGGTATCAGCAACGCGTGGGCATTGCTCAGGCTATCATTCACAAACCCGGTTTTGTAGTGATGGACGAACCAACCAACGGGCTTGATCCCAACCAGATCCTGGAAGTGCGTAACCTGATCAAGGAGATAGCCGAAGAAAGAACAGTAGTGCTGAGTACCCATATCCTCCAGGAAGTGCAGGCCCTCTGTGACAATATCTGGATGATCAATGAGGGCACGGTAGCGTTTTCCGGCACTATTGATGAGTTCGACAGCTATATCATGCCCAATACCCTGACGGTGTCCATGATGGCGGCGCCTCCTATGGAAGAGCTGCTGACCATTCCCGGCGTAGTGGAGGTGGAGTACCTGGGCGGTCCCCGCTACAGGCTGCAGTACACCGATGCACAGGAAACCATGGAGCGCATTGTGGAAACCAGTGTGGCGCGCAGGTGGCGGCTGACCGAGATCTCGCTGGAGAAGATCTCCCTGGAAAATGTATTTGCTGAACTTTCAAAAAACAAGACTTCCTGATACCATGAAACCGATCTATAAAATTGCGCGAACGGAACTGAAACAGCTCTTCTTCTCGCCAATAGCCTGGCTGATCCTGGTGATCTTCACTTTTCAGTCGGCCATGGTGTTCACGGACATCTTTGATGGCCTGGTGAGAAGGCAGGTGATCGGCTGGAAGCTCTACATGCCTACTATCAGCAGCTTTGCCGGCATGCAGGGTGCTTTCACCATCATCCAGCAATACCTCTATCTCTATATTCCTTTGCTGACCATGGGCGTTATGAGCCGCGAGTTCAGCAGTGGTTCTATCAAATTATTGTATTCCTCGCCGCTCACCAGCCGGCAGATCGTATTTGGCAAATACCTGGCCCTGGTGATCTATTCCGGCGTGCTGACGGCTATCCTCGCTGTATTCGGCGGTTTTGCCGCAGCTACTATCAAGGAAGCGGATATACCTTTTATCCTGACCGGGCTGCTGGGCCTGTTCCTGCTCACCTGCGCCTATGCCGCTGTGGGCCTGTTCATGTCCTCCCTCACTTCCTATACCGTGGTCTCCGCCATGGGTACGCTGGGCATCTTTGCCGTGCTGAGCTATGTAAAAGGGATAGGGCAGGAGGTAGAGTTTGTCCGGGATATCACTTACTGGCTGGCTATCTCCGGTCGCAGTGACACCTTTATCTCAGGTATGATCACCAGTGAAGACCTCCTGTATTTTGTGATCGTGATCTCCCTGTTCCTGGGCTTCACCATCATCAAGATGCAGGGCGCGCGCCAGCGCCGGTCCTGGCTGGTTTCTTCCGGCCGCTATGCCATGGTCTTCGGTATTGCTATGCTGCTGGGTTATTTCAGCAGCCAGCCCAAACTGATGACCTACTATGACGCCACGGCCACAAAGGTCAATACCCTCACCAAGGGCAGCCAGGAAGTGCTTAAACACCTGGATGAGGAGCTGACCATCACTACCTATACCAATATGCTGGATGAGAACCACTGGATTGCCCTGCCTGCCTCCTATAAATGGGATGTGGACCGGTTCAAACAGTATATCCGCTTCAAACCGGAGATCAAACTGAAGTATACCTACTACTACGAGAAAACGGATAATAAGCAGCTGGAGAAACAGTTTCCCACCCTGAACAGCGAGCAGCTGGTTGATACCATGGTGAAGCTGTACGACTGGAAATTTGATATCATTCCCTACAAGGACATCCGTAACCAGGTGGACCTGGCGCCGGAGCGCTTCCATTTTGTACGGCACCTGAAAACTGCCAGCGGCAAGGAAGCTTTTCTTCGGGTGTATGATGATATGATGCGCCTGCCCTCTGAGACCGAGATCACGGCTGCCTTCAAGCGGCTGGTCATGGACAAGTTGCCCACGGTGGGTTTCCTGTCTGGCCATGGTGAACGCAAAAGCGATGCAGAAGAGGACAGGGGCTACAATATGTTTGCCCAGGAAAAATCTTTCCGCTATTCCTTCATCAACCAGGGCTTTGATTTTGAGGATATAACCCTGGACAAAGAGATCCCGGACTATATCCGCGTCCTGCTGATTGCGGAAGTGCGCAAACCGCTCACGCCGGAAGAAATGACCCGCCTGAACAATTATATTGACCGCGGTGGTAACTGCATCATTGCCGGAGAACCGGGCCGCCTGGAATTCATGAACCCCATTGTGGAAAAGCTGGGCGTGCGTTTTGAGCCAGGTATGCTGGTGAAGCCGGATAAGAAGTTCCAGTCTAACCTGCTGCTGCTGAAACCCACTAAAGCTGCAGAAGACGTGGCCTTCCATTTCAAGAATATCCGGACCCGCGAGCAGCTGCTGCCCATGCCCACCGCTTCCCCGCTGTCCTTCAGTACTGATAAAGGCTTCAGCGTCACTACCCTGTTTACCAGTGACAGCAGCGGCAGCTGGGTGGAAAAAGAGACCACCAACTTTATTGATGATACCGTTGTTTACAATCCCAAAGCGGGAGAAGTGGAGCAGCCTTATCCTGTAGCGCTGGCCCTGTCCCGGAAAATAAAGGACAAAGAGCAGAAGATCATTGTTACCGGGGATGCAGATTTCCTCAGCAATGGGGAATTAATGATGAGCCGTAAGGATGTTTCACCAGCAAACTTTAACTTTATCAGCGGAGCGTTTTTCTGGCTGACCGACGGGGAACTGCCTGCCGATATGCGGCGGCCGCCCACCCCGGATAAGGAGCTGCGACTGAATAAAACAAGCTGGGCTATTTCCAAAGCCTTCCTCAAATGGGGACTGCCAATAGGTTTAATGCTGGCAGGGCTGTATATTTGGATCCGCAGGAAAAGAAGATAGTGTAATAAATTTTTAATATGAGTCTGATCATTGATAAACAAACCCTCGATGACCTGAACATTTTCGGCAAGCGCGATAATGATTCGGTGTACGCCATCTTCAACCGTACTTTTACCAGGGGCGGGGCCGAGATCCTGGAGCAGCTGTTCCGTTACCCGTTGTCCGATGTGCAGTCGATCAACAACAGGAGCTTAATCATCAAGTATTTTAAGGACAACAAGATCGCTTTTCCTTTCCGGGGCGACCTGTTTGATGCCACCGAGCATTACCTGTCCAATACCGATGAGCGCAGCCGCCTCTCGCACGGGGAGAATACCCTGGGCCGGAAATTCAATCACCTCATGGGCGCCGATACTGAATACCAGCAGCTGGTAAAAGGCATGGCCTCCATTGTGGAGATCCTGGTAAGCCTCCAGGGCTTTGTCAAACAGTACGGCGCTACTGCCTCCGCCACACCCTACGCAAGGGATGTGGAAGAGATTAAACGCCAGCTGGACACGCCTGATTTTGCACCCCTGCTGCAGGAGAAAGTGCCGGTAAAACTGGACTATAACAAAGCAGTGGAATATGATCGCCTGCTGCGTTATACGCACCGCGAGCGGATCAAAAAACTGCTGACCGTTATCTATTACCTGGATGTATATATATCTGTGGCCACTGTGGCTGAGCAACGGGGTTTTGTATTCCCCGAAGCAGTGGACAGTGAATCCCATACCATGATCGTGGAAGGGGTTTACCATCCCAAGCTCAAAAAAGCTGTGGCCAACGACCTGACCATTGAGCCAGGCAACAATATCGTTTTCCTCACCGGGGCCAATATGGCGGGTAAGTCTACCTTCATGAAATCCCTGGGCATCGCCGTATTCCTGGCGCATGTGGGCTTCCCTGTGGCTGCCAGCCGTATGCAGTTCTCTGTATGCGACGGCCTGCTCACCACCATCAACCTCCCGGACGACCTCAACAATGGCTACAGCCATTTCTATACCGAGGTGCTGCGGGTGAAAAAGATGGCCGTGCAGCTGGAAAGCTCCCGCAACCTCTTCATCATTTTTGATGAGTTGTTCCGCGGTACCAATGTAAAAGATGCCTATGAGGCTACAGTGGCTATTACGGCTGCCTTTGCAGGCCGGGATAACTGTATGTTCGTGGTATCCACGCATATCATTGAAGCGGGCGACGAACTGAAAGAGACCTGCAACAATATCAATTATGTTTACCTGCCAACATTGATGGACGGCGATAAGCCGGTATATCCCCATAAGCTGGAGAAAGGCATTACGTCTGACCGCCATGGGATGGTGATCATCAACAACGAAGGCATCCTGGATATTTTACACAAAGGCAAAAAAGCAACTATCTGATCATGAGTTTTAGTGCAGATAAACAAACGCTGGACGACCTGAACCTCCTGGGCAGGTACAAGAACAATTCCGTTTTCAGCATCTTCAACAAGGTGCGGACGGATGGTGGTGAAAAACTGCTGGACTATTTCTTTCATCATCCGCTGACGGATGTAACTGAGATAAACAAACGCAGTGAGCTGTTCCGGTATTTTGGTGAAAAGGCCCTGACCTTTCCCCTGGACCGGGAAGCGTTCAACACCATGGAGAACTACCTGGCCTCCGGCGGTGGCGGCAATGTCCTGCTGGCCTCCTTCGATTTTGTCCGTAAGCGCGCCATGCACAGCATGGGGCTCGACAAGGAATTTGAAGTGATCAGCAAAGGGCTTTATGCTACCGTGGAAGTGCTGCATCAGCTGAACGGGTTCCTGACAAAACTGGCCAAAGAAGGCCCGGACAGTCCTTTCCAGCCGCAGGCAAAGCCTGTACAGGAAATGCTGAACGGTCCCCGTATGCAATGGCTGGCTGCCGTACAGGGAAAATCCTCCCTGCCGCTGGCAAAGCTGCTGCAGATCGACAATACCCTGCGGGTAACGCTGCGGGAAGAAATGGCCAGTCTCCTGCAGCTGGTCTATCACCTGGATGTGTACATAGCAGTGTCCGGTGTGGCCAAGGCAAAAGGCTTTTCCTACGCCCGCGCCCTGCCTGCGTCCGACTATGTGATCCGGATCCAGGATTGCAAGCACCCCGGCCTGGACAAGGCCGTAGCCAACTCGGTAAGCATGGACCGGCACAGCAATGTGGTGTTCCTGACCGGGGCCAATATGGCGGGTAAATCTACTTTCATGAAATCCTTCGGCATCTCCTTAGTGCTGGCGCATATGGGCTTTCCCGTGGCGGCTTCCTCCATGGAGTTTTCTGTAAGGGATGGCATCTATACCTCTATCAACGTGCCGGATAACCTGCAGATGGGTTATAGCCATTTTTATGCGGAGGTTCGTCGCGTGAAGATGGTAGCCGAAGAAGTTGCCGCCGGCAAGAACCTGGTGGTGATCTTCGATGAGCTGTTCAAAGGCACCAACGTAAAAGATGCGTATGACGCCACGCTGGCGGTGACGCAGGCTTTCTCCGAATACCGCAACAGCTTCTTCATCATCTCCACCCATATCATTGAAGTGGCTGATGCCCTGAAGGAACGTTGCAATAACCTGCAGTTCCTGTTCCTGCCCACCATCATGGAAGGCACTGTTCCTAAGTACACCTATCGTTTACAGGAAGGCGTTACCGAGGACAGACATGGTATGATGATCATCGAGAATGAAGGCATTGTAGGTATTATCAAAGGCGCCAGGAAAGTGGCCGTGAGTTAAGTTACCTATTGCTTTACATATTGCACCGCATAATGACCGGCCAGTGGCTGGGATTATGCGGTGATTTTTTTTGGGGGGGGAGATGGGCCGCGGTGGAGCCTGATTTTCTTCTTTGGTCCTGAATGGATGGAAGAGGCCGGTATTATTGTGTTTTTTACCAGGTATACCGGTGATGGATAGTTGGTGTGATGGTCGAAATACTTGATGCGGATCAATTTTTCCTGTATAACACCATTCAATATGCGCCTTATTTTACCTTTTCCCTGACTTTTGCAATGAAATCTTGCTGGATTTGCAGAAAACCATTTACCTTGCCCTGTCTTTACTCCTCTTATACTGTAGATAACCTGTACACTACGAATAGTGTAGCTGACTCCTGACCTTAGAGCAACTTTTGAATCTTTTTTAAATAGCATTAAAATAGTATGTCAGATTCTGATAAAATAAAGCCTTCCCATGAACTGTCATCAGGAAAACCTGATCCGGTCATTGACTTGCTGTTACAGGCATTGGATAGCCGGGCTGATCAACTGAAGCAGGATATAGCCATCAGCCAGGAGATGGTGAAATTTGGCATTGATACGGATCTGGTAGGGCTTATCAAGAAAGTGGTTGATAACCCGATGTATACTATTCTGGAAGGCCGGAACTCATTGGATGCCCATATTGCAAAGGTGTTAACGGAGGTTATCAGGAGCTTTATGGTTAAGCATCGGGAAAGGGTATATAAAGCATTCAGGACAGAGACCAGGAATAATGACCTTCATTTTTCCATCGTCCTGCATGAAGACACATTTGATAATCGGGATACAATGATGGCGTTTTTGACCGGCTATCATCAAACCCAGATTGCTGAATTGTATCCTGTATACTTTCAGTTTGTTCCTAAAGAACTTGAATCAAAAATACCTGTAAACGAATTATTGCTTGGATAAACTCATTTCACCATATGTCAGCCAGGTTAAGCATAATGAGGCATTCCATGCATCTTTGATGGATGCTTTTCCGGATAACTATTTTGATTGGAAGATCACCTGTACTTTTTATTGCGCCCTTCATCTGTTGAAGTCATTAGGAGAATTTTTAGGTATTAATATCGGGGAATCTCATAAGGAGATATTTAGTAACATCAAACCGAATAATGCTGCAAGACTATTGCTGATCAAGGATAAAGCCTATGATGCGTATTCCATGATCTTTGATTACTCAAGGGTAGCGCGTTATGATGGTATTTTTGACAGCCATTCCTTCGAAATAATAAAGCGAAATGACTATTTGCATTGCCGCTCCAAATATGAATATCTGCGAAAGTATATAACAATGGAACGTGGAGTGAATGTGTAGTTCCCGCAGGCAGGAATGAATACCAGGCACCCGGAATCGGGAGCCTGGTACATGCTTCGTCAGCGCAGCTTTATTCTCAATACATTTACTGAGTATCCTTCCACTTTTACCGGCCAGGTGCTGCCTTTGATAAATACCGTTTCTTCTTTGGGTGATACTTTTAAAGGCGCAGCAAAGGTATTTTCTGCCGCCAGGTCGGGGCTGTGGAGAATGATCTGCCTGGCCTGACCAATAGTTTTCTTCATGCCTTCAAAAGAAAGCGTTGGTGTAACGGTCCTGCTGCCTGCATTCACGAGCTTAATGATCAGCTCTTTTGAAACGCTGTCCAGCGCAGCGGTAGCATAGAGGCTGTCCTGACCTGCCAGCGGCTGGTTATCCAGCAGGATGGGCAGCACATGGGTACCCTTGTGCAGGGAAAACAGCTGCTGTGCATAATAATTGGGTGTGCCGTAAGATTGCAGGTTGTTCACCCAGATCAGGTCTGGCTTCCACTGCCAGCCTTCCTCATGGGCAAAGAGCGGCGCGTAGGAAGCCATGCGCACCACGCCTGCATTGCGTTCCAGGCCGGTCATGAATGCAGCTTCTGCCAGGGCGCCCCGCCAGTTGTTACGGTTCTCCGTACTGGCAATGCGATCCGTTTGTGCGGCATATTCACCGGCAAAGATCATAGAGCCGTTGCGGGAATAGGTATCATAACGCGAAGCGTTCTGCAAGAACCAATCCGGGCTCCGGTAATAATGTTCATCAATGACATCGGCATTCATTTTTCGCAGCGCACTGTCCAGGAACTGGAAGCGATCACCGGAAGGATCCGTACCGGCGCTGTTCACGATCTGTATATCGGGATATTGTGCTTTGATGGCCGTGGTAAAACGCTGCAGCCTTTCAATATACTGCGGTCCCCAGTTCTCATTGCCAATGCCTATCATGGTTAAATGGAAAGGCGCCGGATGTCCCATGCTGGCGCGCAGCCTGCCCCATTGCGATGTGGTATCGCCATTGGCAAACTCCACCAGGTCCAGGGCGTCCTGGATATAGGGTTGCAGGTCATCCATGGACACTAATTCTGCACTGTTGTACTGGCAGGCCATACCACAGTTCAGGATGGGCAGGGGCTGGGCCCCGATATCTTCTGCCAGCTGGAAATATTCATAGAAGCCGAGACCGAAGCTCTGGTAATAGTCCGGTGCGGGGCGGTGACCAAATTCAAAGTTCCAGCGGTTGACGACCATCGGTCGCTGGTCAAGGGCGCCAACGGTATTCTTCCATTGGTAGCGCTGGGCAAGGACAGGCCCTTCCACAATGCAGCCGCCCGGAAAGCGGATAAAGCCGGGTTTCAGATCGGCCAGCCATTGCACCATATCTGCGCGCAGACCGCCGGGGCGCTGCTTCCAGGTATCTGAAGGGAAAAGGGAGATCATATCAAAGTCGGCCTTGCCATTGCCTTCAAACCAGATGCGGAAACTGCCTTTGGTGGCGGTGGCGCTGGCAGTAAAGCTGATCTGCTGGTTATGCCATTGCCCATCCGCCTGGTCCAGCGGCAAGGACGTATTGCCGATCACAGCGCCTGCATTGTCCAGCAGTTCAAGAAGTAGCCGGAAGGGCTGTCCATCCAGGCGGTATTGTACAGAGAAGTCATAGCGCAGGCCGGCCTTGATGCCCATGCCGCGGAAACCTTCGTTCACCAGGCCGAGGTCATTTTTAACGGTCTGGCGGGCCTGTACACGCAGGAAACGCGGGTTGGCAGCATCGGCTTCGCCACGGTTCAGCACCAGCAGATCGCCTTCGGCCAATTTTTTGCCAACGGTCTTCCAGCCGGTCAGCGGTTTGAAGAATTCAAAAGAGCGGTTCTTGACCAGTTCGGCATAGAGGCCGCCATCAGCGCCGAAGTTGATGTCTTCAAAGAATACACCCCACATAGTGGGCGAGATGCCCGCAGTGGGTTGCTTTGTTTTTACAACCAGCTTTTGTGCAATAGCGCTACTGCCTAAAAAGCTGCAAAAGAGAAGGGCCAGTAACTGTACGGATCTTGTTGGGTGGAACATGAACATTTATTTTGGTAAAAGCTATAAAAGCCTTTGCCGCGTTGCACAGTGGCAGGCGGCAAAGGAAAGGTACACTATTTTGAACGCGGCGCCGGGCATCAGTAGCCGTCGTTCTGGTTAAGTTTATTGTTGGTCCGCATGGCCTGTGCCGGTATCGGGAACAGTTTCCGGTAATCGCCGTTGGGTGCATGGGAGAACCAGGATTTTTTGGTGAACACATCAAAGCGGATCAGGTCCTGCCGGCGATGGGCTTCCTGTGCAAACTCGTAGCCCAGTTCATCCAGGAAGCGGCCATAGCGGATATTGGCGCCTCCTTCACTGGTATTGACGTGGCGGTCCCTTCTGCCATAATCATAAATGCTGCCTACTTCCAGCTCGGGGCCGGTAACAGTGGCTTTGCCCGGGTTAGCGGGAAAGTTGCGCAAACGGACATTGCTGACAATAGTAGCTGCATCGGCAGCGCGATTGGTGCGCAGCAAAGATTCGGCACGCATCAGCAGCACATCTGCATAGCGGAACAGGGGCCAGTCGTTATTGATCATTACATTGGAGCCATCTGCAATCTCAAATTTACCGAGCCTTAGCCCGTGGATCTCTTCCGACAGGTCAATGGCCGGCACTTCATTGATGAAGTTGAGCGGCGCCCCGGTCAGGGTCCCCATGGTACAGTTAAGGGGTGCGCCGGTAGCGGAATACTGCTGGCCGCGGATCCAGTTGTCCTTGTACCGGTTGTCCTCCGGATCAAACGTATTGATGAACTGGGGAACTGCGCAGATACCGCCCCAGGGCGCATACAGGAGGTTATAGGTAGCCTGGTTGGCCGGCTGCAGGGTCTGCATATGGATATCAAAACTGTTCCAGTCCTTGGTATAGTTCTCATCGATCGGCAGGGCCAGGATGATCTCCTTGGAATTTTCGTTCTCGGTCACAAACACATTCTTTTGGCTCGCCTCCAAAATATAATTCTCCGAAGCTTCAATGGCTTCGCATTGGGCAATGCACTCATTCCATTTCGGGGTACCGGTGAACACTTCTGCATTCAGGTACATTTTGGCCAGCAGGAAATGCGCTGCCCATTTGTTGAAGCGTGCATACATGGTGGGACCGCTTTCTTCACTCAGCAGGCCTAAATTGTCAGTGATCTCTTTAACAATAAAATCAAAGACCTGCTGCCGGCTGCTTTGCTCGGGTATATATCCTTCGGGTACATCCCATTTGTCAACAATGGGAATATTGCCGTAGAGATCGCAGAGTACATAGTAGTAAGAGGCGCGCAGCACTTTGAGTTCGGCAATGGTAGCGTCTTTGGCGTCACCCAGCGGGATGCGGTTGGTCTCCACCTGGTAGATGATCCGGTTGCAGTTGGTAATGCCTTCGTAGCTGCGGTTCCAGCAGTTGAGCACCACATCATCTTCCGAGGTCCATTTGTGTTCATGGATGCGCCGGAAGATGCCGCCATCCACCCAGCCATTGGGACGGGCGGGGATCACCATGCCATCGGCTGTGTTTTCCTGTGCGCGGTGCAGACCATTCCAGAACAGCAGCAGGTAGCGCCAGTTCACATAGGCGGAGCCCACAAAAGCGCTGATATCGCCCGGGGTGGGCGTGAACTCTTTTTCAATGAGCTCATTGTAACTCCTGTCCTTGAGCTTGGTGCAGGACGGGCTTGCCAGCAGGCAGAGCAGGGAGAGGAGAGTGAGTATCCGGTAATGCTTTTTCATATATGGAAGTTGATCGTTTAGAAATTGAGCAGTATTCCCAGGGTATAGGTCCGGGTGGTGGGGAAAATATCCCGGCCTTCTATGCCGGGATCCAGTCCCAGCCTGTTTACTTCCGGATCAATGCCTTTGTAACCGGTGATGGTGGCGGTATTGAGGGTGGATACATAGACCCGGGCCGATTTCACATAGCGGATACCCAGCCGGGGAATACTGTAGCCCAGTACTATATTGTCGATCTTCCAGTAATCGCCGTCTTCCACGTAATAGCTGTTGAACTCCAGCGGCATGTCCTTGCTGAGTACGGCCTTGCCGAACACCGGATCATAGGCGGACTTGAGGCGGTTGTACTGCTGGATATTGGTGTTCTCATAATACATGCGCTGGAAGTTGAGTATCTGGTAATCGAAGGCGCCGCGCATGGTGATATTGAGGTCGAAATTTTTGTAGCGGAAACTATTGTTCCAGGCGCCATAGTATTTGGGCAGACCATTGCCGAGTATCTTCTTGCTTTCCGGTTCATGGGCAAAATCTGCATAGGCTACGTGTTTGCCGTCTTCTCCTTCATAGATCCAGCGGCCCTGCTCATCCACATCGATCACCCGGAAGCCATAGAAATCGCCGATGGGGCCGCCGATGGATACGCGGTGGGTATAGGTCTGGATAGGCTCACCGGTGCCGCCGGTGGTGAAGAAATCGGCGGTGAACTGGTAGAGATCGTTGGAGAGGGTCACCAGGCTATTCTTGTTGGTGGAGAAATTGAGGCTGGTGTTCCAGCTGAAATCAGTGGTCTCCACGGGAATGCCGTTCAGCTGTACTTCCAGGCCTTTGTTTTCCATCTTGCCAACATTGGCGCGGGTATAGCCATAGGTGTTGGGCGGCATGGGCACGGCAAAATCATAGAGCAGGCCGTCGATGGTGCGGATATAGTAGTCTACGCTGCCGCTGATCCGGCCTTTGAACAGGCTGAAGTCGATCCCGATATTGGTCTCTTTCTTCTCTTCCCATTTCAGGTAGGGATTGGGGTTACGGGCCGGCACCAGGGTGTTGATCCATTGCCCGTTGGTATAGAACCAGCCGGTATAGGCCAGGGTGCCCAGTCCCAGGAAAATAGAATTGGGCTGGGAGCCGGTAACGCCATAACCGCCACGCAGCTTGAGGTCGTCAAAGATGCTGTTGGCCATGAAGGACTCGCGACTGATCCGCCACCCCAGCGAGATAGCGGGGAAAGTGCCCCAGGGGTTGCGGGTGCCGAAGAGTTGGTTGGCGGCTTCGTGGCGGAGACTGGCTAACAGCAGGTACCTGTCTTTGTAGCTGTAGGTGGCCCGTCCGAAAAAGCTGATCAGGTTGCCCACGCGTTTATAGCTGTATTGTGGCGCCAGTCCTTCCGCTAGTGCTTTGCCCAGGCCGATATTACTGTACCCAAAGATATCGGTGGGGAAGTCCCAGTTCTGCATCCAGTGTTCCTGGAATTCATCTTCCTGGTAGCCGTAGCCGCCGAGGATGCTGAAGTTATGGTCACTGATGGTCTTGGAATACTGGGCTGTCAGCTCCATGAGGCGGTACACACTTTCAATACCGCCTACGGAGGCATAGCCATTGCGGTTGCCGCGCACGGTGGAGATATTGTTCTTTGTTTCAAAGTAACCGCGTGTCTGGTTGTACTTGGTATAAGAGAAGAGCCCGTTCAGGCGCAGCCCTTTAATGGGGAGCAGCGTAATATTGGCATTGTAGCGGGTATTCTGGGCGCTGTGGCGGCCATCACTTTCCATGAGGCGGGAGAGCGGGTTATCGTAATTGAACTGGCCGGGTTCTTCAAACCAGTTGCCTTCGGGATCGCGGAGGGGCGAAGTGGGGTTGAAGATCATGGCCTGGCGATAGGTATACCCGTTAAAGCTGCTGCCATCACCGGTGGCGGTATAATCATTCTGGGAGCTGATGATGCCGAGGTTGAGTTTGAGCTTATCGTCCAGCATGCTGTGGTTGATATCCAGCCGGCCGGTAAAGGTCCTGTTATCCGATTTGAGGAAGATACCCTCAAACTGGCGGTAGTTGGCGTTGGCGAGGTAATTGGTCTTGCTGTTGCCGCCGCGGAAACTGATATTATGCACCTGCGAAATGGGGGTGCGGGTGATCTCATCCAGCCAGTCGGTGGAGCCGCCTTTGTCCCAGGTAGCATCGCGGAGGCCGTCGGCGATCTGCTGCCGGTAATCATCGGCGGTCAGCAGTTCGGGCCTGCGGGCGATGGTCTGGGTGCTGAGGGATCCGCTGTAGTCAACGGAGCTGACGTTGTTGCTGCCGGCGCGGCGGGTGGTGACCAGGATCACGCCATTGGTGCCGCGGGTGCCGTAGATGGCGGCGGCGGAACCGTCCTTGAGGACGTCCATGGCTTCAATGTCTTCGGGCGCTACGGTCTTGAGATCGCCGGGCACGCCGTCTATCAGCACCAGTGGATTGGCATTGGCGCCTAAGAGGGTGGTGCTGCCGCGCAGCAGGATCTGGGTGCCGGAAGTAGGATCGCCGCTGGTGGTGCTGACGGTGAGACCGGCCACTTTGCCCTGCAGCAGCTGGCCTGCATCCAGGACAGGGGCTTTGACAAAATTGCCGGCTTTAACGGAAGCTACCGAGCTGGTGACATCGCCGCGCCGCTGGGTGCCATAGCCAATCACCACTACTTCATTAAGACCGGTGCTCAGCGTGTAGAGCTGGACCTGGAGGCTGGTCTCACCGCCCAGTAGTATCTCCTGCTGGAGGAAGTTGACAGCAGAGAGGACCAGGATTTCACCGGCGCTGGCGCGAAGGGTGAACTGGCCTTTTTCATTGCTGATGGTGCCCCTGCTGCTTCCTTTGATAGTGACGCTGACATGGGGCAGGGGAACGCCGGTGGAATCTGTTACGGTGCCGCTATAGTCACGGGTGGCGGCATTGCTGGTAATGACCTGCGCCGATAATTTGGGGACGAGCCCAGGTAGCAGGAAGAAAAAGAGAAGGAAGGGGATGGATCCCCGGTAATGGCAAAGCAGTCGCATAAATTTTAGTTGATCGGTTAGAAATGATGGGCCGGATCAATGGAGGGCAGGATAAAATATGCGAATCGTTTTATAATTGTCATAATAACAATTAAATGACTGAGCCTAAAAAAGGCTCATTTCTCAGTACGATAAAAAATGAACCTATCCTAAGATAGCGAGAATCTATTTAATTGTCAAAAAAACATTTAAATATTCAGGCCGGGTCGGGAAAATTTCCGGTCCGGCGCAGGGGCCGGGACCGGAAAGAATATGGTGAGCACCAATAAGGCTACGAAGAGTGTTGGCTGCTATTCGCTGGCCTGCTGCTTTCCTGCTCCGGGCTACTTAGCCGGTACCAGCTCCAGCGCTGCCAGCTTCTGCGGGAACCAGACCGACATTTCACCCAGCCCACGGTTCGCCCAGGCATAATACGGTATAGCCGTGAATGGCTGCTGGCGGGTGCTGACGGACAGTCCGTCGGCGCCGATCTGTACAACCGGCACCGTAGCTTCCAGTACGGTAACGCCATGCAGGAGCCCTGGCTTATAGCTGGGGTTGAACTGCGTGCCGGCAGGCAGCAGGATATTGCTGACCTGTCCCTGGTTGTCGGCCCACTCACCGCAATAGACCAGCGGTCCGCGTTGCAGCGCCACGCGACCGGTATCGGCCTTCACGGCTTCAAGGGCTTTGACGGTCTGTACCGCCATAGGCAGCTGCATTTCTACTATATCCCCTTTTTTCCATTTGCGGGTCAGCAGGGCATAGCCGTCCTGTACGCTGTAGGGAACAGGCTGCCCGTTGACAGTAATAGTGATGGGGGATGCACCGGATTGTGTAAAATGATAGAGGTCGGAGGGAATGGCTGTTCCCTGCGCCCAGCCCGGCAGCCGCAGGCGGAAGGTGAAGTCCAGCGGCGATCTGGGATTGACCAGGAAGCGAAGCTGTCCTTCCCAGGGATAGTTGTTCTCCTGGGTAATGCTGACCGGCTTGCCTTTAATGGTGATAGCCGCCTGACCGTTGATAAAGAGGTTGGCATAGAGCTGATCGTCTTTCTGCGCATATACATATCCAGGAATAGCCGGCAGCAGGCGCACAATATTGGTAGGGCAGCAGCTGCACTCAAACCAGCCGGAGCGTTGCCGTTCCTGGCTATGGTGGTGGAACCCGTTGCGGATCTCCATGGCATTGGTGTAGAAAAAGGATTTGCCATCCAGGCCCAGGCCGGAGATAAACCCATTGTACAGGATCTTCTCCAGCACATCAATGTATTTGGATTGCCCATGCAGCTGGAACATGCGCTGGTTCCAGAAGATCTGGGCGATGGCGGCGCAGGTCTCGTTATAGGCGGTGCCATTGGGCAGCTCGTAATTATCGCCAAAGCGTTCGCCGGAAGGTACGGCGCCAAAGCCGCCCTGGACATATACTTTTTTACCGATGATATTGTTCCAGATGCTGTCAATGGCTTTGAGATAGTCCTGGTCGCCGGTGAGCGCTGCCACATCCGCCATGGCGGCATAGAGGTAACCTGCCCGTACGGCATGGCCCAGGCCTTCTGTCTGCTGCACTACCGGGATATGGTCCTGCCAGTAGGCGCCGTTCTTCCAGGGATCTTTGTTCTTTGCATCATAGCCGGAATAATGACCGCGCTCGTCTATGAAGAATTTGGCGGTATTGAGGTATTCAATTTTACCGGTAATACGATAGAGCTTGACCAGCCCAATCTCCACCACCTGGTGGCCGGGCGCTACATGGCGTTTGTTGGGGCCAAAGACCGAGACTACCAGGTCCGCGTTCTTCAGCGCAATATCCAGCAGGTTCCTTTTGCCGGTGGCCAGGTAATGCGCAGCCGCGGCTTCATAGAGATGGCCGGAATTGTACAGCTCATGGCTCAGCTCCCTTTCCTTGACCCATCTTTCAGGGCCGGCCCATTCCTGCGGGTGCGCAGGGTCAATGGTGCGGGCTGTGTACAGGTAACCATCGGGCTCCTGTGCCTTACGCACTTTCTCGATCAGGCTGTCCATATAGACGGAAAGCTTGGGATCGGGGAAAAGGCTCAGGGAAAAAGAGGCGCCTTCAATGGTCTTGTAAATATCAGTGTCGTCAAAAGGGAAGGTGGTACAGAATTTCCCGCTGCGGGCTGCCGCCATTTCAAAGTTCTTCACGCGGCCTGTGCTTTCGCATCTTTCAAAAGAGGCCGGGATGGTAGCGGTGTAGTTGAGCTTGATGCGGGGCAACCAGAAACTGTCAGTCAGTTTCACGGCCGTGAAGTTGACGGCCTGTATAGGATAATCTTTTTGTTGCGCTTCCGTGGCGAGGGCAGTCAGCATCGCCAGCGCAGGGAGTAGTTTTTTCATACAAGCAATGGTTAATAGATCAGGACCCGGATAAAGGGTGGAACCAAAAATAATATTATTTGTCAAATAGACAAATAATTTCTGACAGGTATTGACCCTCAAGGGGTAAGCTACTGGTTCAACTGCTTTTTTGCATCTTTACCCATGCCAGCTGAACCTTCTCCTCCATCCGCCTGACCATTCAGGACCACTAAACCATTGCCAACAGCCATTTTCTTTAAAAAGGCTATTTTTGTGGCCATGTCGTTATTCATCGCGTCGCTGAATTCGGGGAGCAATGGGAATTGCTATTATATCGGCAATGAGCAGGAAGCGGTACTCATTGACGCCGGTATTTCCTGCCGGGAAACAGTGAAGCGTATGAGCAGGCTGGGCCTCTCCATGGAGAAGGTGAAAGCCATCTTTATTTCCCACGAACACAGCGACCATATCCGCGGCCTCGCGGTCCTCTCCAAAAAATACCAGTGCCCCGTTTATATTACTGCCGGTACCTTGCAGCATAGCGGGCTGCTGCTGGAGCAGGAGCTGGTCCGTTCTTTCCAGGCCTTTGAACCCATTACCATCGGCAACCTGTCGATTACCGGTTTCCCAAAATTCCATGATGCTTCCGAGCCGCATAGTTTTGTGGTGGATGGGCATTCCATCCGGATCGGCATCTTTACTGATATTGGCATTGGCTGCGAGCAGTTGATCCATCATTTCAAACATTGCCATGCGGCTTTCCTGGAAGCCAATTACGATGAGGAGATGCTGGACAAAGGCCGTTATCCCTATTACCTGAAGAACCGCATCCGTGGCGGTAAAGGGCATTTGTCCAATAAGCAGGCGCTTGAAATCTTTACAGCGCATCGGCCGGTTTTTATGAGCCACCTGCTGTTGTCCCACCTCTCGCGGGATAACAATGATCCCAGCCTGGTGCAGGAGCTGTTTGATCAGCATGCAGGGGATACAAAGATCATCGTGGCTTCGCGTTATGTGGAAACGGAGCTGCTCCAAATTTACAGCAATGGCGTGCCATCGCCCTGGATTGGTTCGTCCCCAATACCTTCTTTCTCTACGGCAATAGCTGCTGCTGCGGCTGCTGAACAAGCTGCAACGGCTGTTACAGCTGCTGTAAATGCAGTTGCTTTACCTACGGTAGCGCCCGCTTCAGCTGCTCCGGCTATTTCACGCCGGAAGCCCAAGGCGTCCACTTCAACTGCTGCGGATTCGGTCTCCCAGATGCGTTTGTTTTAGATCAGTCGTTTTCTTTTGCCACTCTCCGGAGCTTACCGATATTGACTATCTGGAAGGTGTAAGCGCTTGGTAATTTTTAGCATTTTCTTCTGTGCAGACAAAAAATGCCCGCTGTCTTTCCGCCGATCGCTGCTGGCGGGTGGCCATTTCCCCCAAAAGAAAAATGCCTGCTGTAGAAAAACAGCAGGCATGGTTTATAATGGTTGTAAGCAGAGGATCTTATTGTTTGATCAGCTTGCTTTGGAATAGCAGTTTTCCTGCTGCGCGAAGGCTCAGCAGGTAGATGCCTTTGGGATAAGCAGACAGATCAAGCGTGATGCTGCCGACCCGGTTGCCGATTTGCCGGCTTTGCAGTAACCGGCCGGTCTGGTCATGCAGGTCCAGGACGGTGCCGGCCTCCAGGCTGCTGCTGTTCAGGAGCAGGGTGACCAGTCCTGTAGTGGGATTGGGCAGCACGCGGAAACCGGCGTTAGCGGCCAGGTCTACCGCTACAATACGGGAGAGGGTGGCGGTATTGTCCAGGTCCAGTTGTTTCAGGCGATACCAGGAGACCCCTGTCAGCGGCTGCTGATCTGTGAACTGGTAATCCTGTTGCTGCTCGCTGTTGCCTGCGCCATCCACAAAACCGATGGCAGAGAAATGAAGTCCATCACCGGAACGTTGCAGCTCAAATCCTTTGTTGTTCCATTCCCTGGCCGTACTCCATTGCAGCAGTACTTTGCTGTTTTGACCGGTGGCGGTAAAGGAGAGCAGGTTCACCGGTAATGGATTGGCGGCTGTGGAAGAACCAAGGGTGAACGGGCTGAAACTGGTGATCACTTCGGAAGACGTCAAGGTCCCTTTTTCAGTAGTCCCCGTAAAACCGCCATTGCCGGCATTGGTCCACTGGCTGCCATCCCAGCGGGCCACCAGCAGCGAACCCGGATTGGTAACACCGCAGCTGTTCTTATCCCAGCTCAGGGTTACGGCCGTATTGGCGGAGCCGGTAACGCGGTTGAGGATCCAGTATTCGCAGGTGCTGATATGATGGATACTGCTTTCTTTGGGGGCAGGATCCTGGCTGGTCCCTGCGGGGAAGTAGTCGGCCAGGAATGCATCTGTGGGGGAAGCGCCTTCAGGATTGATGCCGATGGGGCGATACAGGGTATCCCTGCCAATGGGGAAAGTAAACGCGCCATCGCCATAGCGGGTAACAGGACCGGCCACAAAAGAGGAATCATTGGCGCCGCTGACAGTGGCGCCAGGGGCAAAGATCAGCTGGTTGGTCATGTCTGTGAGCAGATCAGCTTTGGTGAGTTGCAGGAATGCGCCAATCGTTACTGGTGTATTCAGTTGTGCATTGCCGGTAGGTTTATTCAGTTCCAGCCTGTTGAACAGTACGGGCGCTACGCCTGTCCTGTTGATGGTCTGCAATCCTGTTCCATCCAGTACCGGCGTACCGCCGCCGCTGCCAAAAGAAGGACTGGTATTGCTGTTGACGGTAATGGCGCCGGAAAAAGTACTGTTGCTGTTATAGCTGATCTCAAAGGCGCCGGTGCTGTTGTTGTTGAAAACAATAGCGGCATTGAAATCATCGGGCAGGCTGCCGCCCATGCGCAGGCGGGCGGTGGTATTGTTGACAATAGTGGCAGGGCCGTTAAAGATGCTGCCACCGGTACCATCGTTATCCATGGCGCCGCTGCCCTGTTTGGTGATCAGGACAGGTCCGTTGAAGACAGAGCCGTTGAAATAGATATTGCCGCAGGTAGTGGTCAGGTTCACATTAGCGCCGAAGCTGGTGCCTGCATAGAGGACCTCGCTGCACTGGATAGTGAGGGTGCCGTTGTTCACAGAGCCGCCGTTGAACTGCACATGACCGGTAAGCGTGAGCTGCTGGCCGTTAAGGTCAAGGGTATTGCCCTGCAGGGTCAGATCGGCCACCAGTGTATTGCCCTGTAGCTGTGGTGCAAAGGTAGTGGGGCCAATGACCACTGAGTCGCTGACACCCGGAACAGCCGTGGGCTGCCAGTTGGCAGGATCGTTCCAGTTGCTGTTGCCGCCATTGCCGGTCCAGGTAAAATGGGTTTCCTGGGGAGTTACGGTTACCGTGATATCGGAAGAAACGGCTACGGCTTCCGTGCTGTTAAAGGCCCGGGCGGAGATAGTATAGTGACCTGCTGAAACCCCGGCCCAGTTATAGCTGTAGGGGGCGGTAGAGTCTACGCCCAGCACAGCCGGACCCTGGTAAAATTCCACTTTCACAACGGCCGGACCCGTCAGGCTGGCGTTGATAGGTATGGTAGCGGGTGCGCCATAGCTGGCATTATTGGGCGGGGCCGTCAGCGTGATGGTATTACCGGTGGGGCAGGTACTGATCAGTGTCCATACCTGGTACTCACCGCTGTTGCTGGCAGGGTTCTGTCCCTGGGTATACCATTTGTTCTGGTACAGGGCGCCCTGCCAGGTGACCTGTTCACCTGCGTTGGCATATACAAACTGTGATCGCCATTCAGGGGCGTTGCAGCCGGTGCCGTTAACCACCGTGATGGGAATGGCATAGGAGCTGGTGGTAGCGCCGGTATTATCGGTAGCTACGGCCGTGATGGAATAATTGCCGGCGGGCAGATCGTTCCAGTCGAACGAAAAATTGGCCGAAGTATCGGTGTCTATCAGTTGGGTGCCGTTGTTGTACACCTCCACTTTGGTGATGCGGTAATTTTCATTGGCAAGGGCGTCTACATGGATATTGATAGAGGCGGGCGCATTGAAAGTATGGTTGCTGTCCGGCAGGGTAACAGTGACCACGGTGCCTGTGCCGCAGGTGGAGAGCAGTTTCCAGACCTCGTATTGTCCACTGTTGCGGACCGGGTTCTGCCGCGTGGTGTAATACCTGTTCTCATAGAGCCGGCCGAGATAGGTCACCTTGGCGCCGGCGTTGGGATAAATGGTGAGAGAATCCCACTCTGGGGCGCCGCTGCAATCGCCGGTACTCAGGTTATTGATGATGATATGGATGGGAGCGGAGAAGCTTACTGCCCCGGCATTGTCAATGGCTTTGGCCCGCAGGGCATAATTGCCTTCGCCGGGACCGTTGCCGGTAAAACTGTAGGGGGCGGTTTCATCCACGCCCAGCAGGAGATCGCCGTAATACAGTTCCACCCGGCTGATGCTTTTGCCGGCCTGGGCAGTGGCGTCTACGGTAACGGTCACCGGGGTGGTCATGGCATAGGAGGCGTTATTCTCCGGCGACGTAATGCTGACCACCGGCGGATCGGGAACGCTGTATACTTCAAATTCATAGAGGGAATACCCAAAGCCTGTTCCTCTGACTGTGCCGTACATGCGCACATAACGGCCCTGGCCGGACAGGCCGGTGAGGTCATTGTTCACGTCAGTGTTGTTGGTGATGGTGGCGATGGCGACCCAGTTCTGGGCATCTTCCGATACCTGGATCTGGAAATCGCGCCCATAGGCTGCTTCCCAGAACAGCTTCACGCGGTTGATGGGATAACTGGCGCCCAGGTCTACATAGAGCCATTCAGGATCGCTGAAATAGCTTTCCCAGCGGGTGCCGTAGTTGCCGTCAAAAGCGCCATCAGGTCTGTACACGGTGGAAGTTGAGGCAAAGCCCGGTTTGTTGAGGGCCAGGTTGACCCAGTTCTGGGCGGTACTCCGGCCGGCTGTCAGGGCCAGCAGGCATAGACAAAGAAAACAGGTACGCAAGTAAAGTTTTTGCATAGTGAATGGTTTTCCCACAGGAAGTGGGTAGTAAAACAAAAGTTTAATTGGAAAAAGTGGACCACTACTGCAAAGCCTTGACCTGTCTACGGTTATTGGGAAGGGAGAATTATCTTAAAAAGCAAGATACAGGGAAAGAACGAAAGGCCGCATTGCCAATCGGCCCGCTTTTAAACAATTGATCAGGATCAAGATTGGCACGCTGGGAAATGGTTATGGTTGATCTCTTTCGGGTGTTTTAGGTGCTTTCATACCGAAGTTTTCAAACGGTTTTTTTCGCACCAGGCTTCTATGCGAAAAGGTGGAAGCTGCGAACGTTCCTACTATCCCGGAAGGTTCTCTTTGAAATAGCCAGGTCGGGTAATTCAGGTCCTGTTCATGGCTGTAGGGAGCAGCTTTAGCAAAACTGCTTTTGTTACTATCTCCAGGCAGGACGTTCAGACAATATAGTACTGCCAAAGGATAAGATAGTGGTAAACCGTTTCCCATCGGAAGAATATTTTTATTGATCAATTACCGCCATATGGATCACCCATTCCTGCTCCTGTCCCTATTATTTGTCCTGCCCGTCTGCGGCCAGGACCGGTTGCCTGTGCTGATAGATCCACAGGCCACGGCTGAAACAAAAGCCCTGCACCGTAACCTGCACAGCCTGGCGGAGAAACAGGTCCTGTTCGGCCACCAGCATGCTACTGAATATGGGCATGGCTGGTATGGGGATCCGGACCGCTCCGATGTGAAATCGGTGACGGGCAGTCATCCCGCAGTGATAGGGGTAGACTTCATGGGCTTTACCGGTCATGCGCCGGAGGTATGTGCAAAGAATAAAGCGGCTGTGCGCAAAATAGTGGCGGATACCTATAACCGGGGTGGGGTGGTGACGGTGGCCTGGCATTTTTCCAATCCTGTTTCCCGGGATGGTTTCAACTGGAAAGACTCCGGTTCCCTGCCGGCCGTTCAATACATTATTCCCGGCGGCCAGGCGCACCAGCAGTATAAAGAGATCCTGCAGGGTATTGGCGAATGGGCAAAGGATACCCGCGGGGCAGATGGTAAACTGGTGCCCATGATCTTCCGGCCTTATCATGAGCTGGATGGCGACTGGTTCTGGTGGGGTAGGGGACATTGTACCCGTGAAGAGTTTATTACCCTCTGGCGGTTTACGGTCGGCTATCTGCGCGACAGCCTCCAGGTGCATAATTTCATCTACGCTTTTTCTCCTGATAATATTTTTCAGTCCGAAGCCGAATACCTGGATCGCTATCCCGGTGATGCCTGGGTAGACCTGGTAGGGGTAGATAATTACGGCGACCTGGGCCGTGACGGCTACCACCTGGAAGCCGCGGCCCGAAAGCTCAGCATAGTATCCAACTATGCCCGCAAAGCCAATAAGCTGGCGGCTTTTACCGAAACAGGGCTGGAATCCATTCCCAATCCGGACTGGTGGACCAAAGTATTACTTCCCCTGCTTAAAGCAGATGGGCTCCGCCTCTGTTATGTGCTGGTCTGGCGTAACGATCAGCATAGTCCCACCCATTATTACGCGCCCTTTCCCGGGCAGGTCAGCGCACCGGATCTTATCCGGTTCTTCCAGGACCCTTTTACCCTGTTTGAACGGGATCTGCCTGCTATGTATCGCTGAGCCGCCGGGGACAGAATTACCGGAATTCGACAACAAAAAGTTGCCGGTATCTGTTACTATTGCGTAATCATCAAGTACTTTTGCTGCTTCTCAACCACATTATGGCGGGCCCCTGAATTGGATAGTTGCACCTGATCCTTCATTCTATCTATTCTATTAAATGGTAAAGTATATGAACCAGGAGACGAACTCAAAGAAGACACAAAGGATTGTAATTGTTGGTGGTGGATTTGCGGGGATAAACCTGGCCAAGCGACTGGCCAAAGACAGCCGCTTCCAGGTAACGCTGGTGGATAAGAACAATTATCATTTCTTCCCGCCCCTGCTGTACCAGGTGGCCACGGCCTTTATTGAACCTTCCAATATCAGCTATCCCTTCCGCCGGATGTTCCAGCGGGTGCCCAATGTCCGTTTCCATATGGGGGCTCTGGTAAAAGTGAATCCTGAACAGCAGACCATTGAAACAGAAAATGGGGTGGAGGAATATGATCAGCTGGTACTGGCCCTGGGCACCGAGTCCAATTATTTCGGCATGGAGAATGTCCGGAAGAATGCGCTCGCCATGAAGACCATTGATGAAGCGCTCAACCTCCGCAACAACCTGCTCCTGAATTATGAGACCGCAGTGCGCACCGTGGATCCAAAAGAGAAAGAAACTTACCTCAATATCGTGATTGCCGGCGGCGGCCCCACAGGTGTGGAAGTGGCCGGCATGCTGGCCGAAATGGCGCAGTATATCGGGTCCAAGGAATACCCGGAGCTGCGGGGCCTGGGTAATTATCTTTACCTGGTGGACGCCTCGCCGGCGCTGCTTTCTCCCATGAGTAAAAAATCACAGGCCGAAGCACATCGGGTGCTGAGCAAATTAGGCGTGCATATCATCCTCAATACGGCTGTTAAAGATTATAAGGATAGCAAAGTGTTACTCAGCGATGGCCGGGAGATTGCTACCAACGTGCTGATCTGGGCCTCGGGCGTACAGGCGCGTGAAGTGCCGGGCCTGCCCAGGGAAGTACTTGGCAGGGGGCGGCGGGTATTGGTCAATGAGCTGAACCAGGTGAACGGCTTCTCCAATATCTATGCTATGGGCGATCTTTGTTTCCAGACGGCCGATCCGGCCTTTCCTAACGGGCATCCACAGCTGGCACAGGTAGCCATCCAGCAGGGGATCCTGCTGGCGGCCAATTTTAAAAAGATGACGGAAGGACAGCCTATGAAACCTTTCCGCTATAAGGACAAGGGCAGCCTGGCCATTATCTCCAAATTCAAGGCTGTGGCCGATCTTCCCAAACTCTTCTTCAAAGGATTTGGCGCCTGGCTGATCTGGCTGTTCATCCACCTGATGCCGCTGGTAGGTTTCCGCAACAGGGTGCAGCTGGCTTTCAACTGGTTCTGGTCCTTCCTGAACAATGACCCTACGCTGCGGCTGATCATCCGCCCCTTCAAAAAGCAGGCGGAAGAGCCGAAAGTATAAAGGTTGTTTTGTGCAGGCTCAGGGTTGGCATGTTCAAAAGCGATGTTGCTGCATAGAAACAGGTGTAAAGACCCTTGCCGGTTTTCACCTGCTTGCTTGCTCCTGCCGCAGCGCTGTAATGCTGTACGGGTGCTATATATGCTAGCTGCCCGGCAGGTCTCAGTTGATCAGGTGACTTTCCTTCTCCATCAATGTATGCACCAGCTTTAACCGGAACAGTTTCCGTGTTTCTTCAAGCAGCGTGTCCGGGCTGTTGCTGGTGATATTGACCAGGGCAAACTGTTTGCCCTGGCTCAGCGCCTGCCAGCGCCAGTCGAGCTGGCTGATGGTTTGGCCGTTGTCTGTTTCATACCACCAGGCGCTGTAGAGTTTATCCTTCCCTTTTTCCAGCACGGCCGTATAGATGGTATGGCCATCCCTGCCGGATGCTTTTACCTGCCGGAACTGGTAGCCGCTGCCGGTCCAGCAGATCATGGGCTGGTGATCGCTGGCATAAAAACCTGCTATGGGTTTTACATAGATCAGGGCTGCTTCATTTTCCAGTTTCAGGATATGGTGTTTCATCGGCGTGCTGTTGTATCCTTCAATGGAAGCGGCCTGCAGGTCCATGTCCATACCGGGCTCGCGGTTTTGTCCCTGCAGGGTGACAAAGGCCAGCAGGGCCAGTAGGGTAATATTCCTGGCCAGCGCCAGGGGATGAATGGGTACGGATGCTGCTGCTGGCTCCGGCGCTGCAGTTGTCAGTGGCTTACCCTTTGTTTTGGTGAGCCGTTTCACCAGCCAGCAGGCGGGAAGCAGTCCATAGAGCAGGAAAAAGCCCATGCCGATGCAGCTGTGCAGGGGGCTGTCGGCCCCTACAGAAAAGGTTACCAGGCAAATAATGCGGAGCAGGTTGGAAACTATATTGAGCAGGAAGCTGCTGCCGAGCAGCACGGCTATCCAGCGGACCGGCAGCTGGCGTTGATACTGTTGCCGGTAAATGGCTGTCAGCAGCAGCACCGCCAGCAGGGAACTGGTCAGCATATGCAGTCCCATGCAGGCCGGGTCCACCGCAAAGCTGGCGCCATCCCGCACCAGCATATTGCCCTCCACCACCAGGCTGGGGAATACTGGTTGCATCAGCCTGCCGGCCAGCTGGGTAAGGAAAAGGCGGATAGGAAAGCTGAATACCGTACAGGCATAATCGAAAATAGGCGATACCAGTGCCAGGGCCGCCAGGCAGAGCAGCTGCAGCCTGCCGGCCAGGCTCTCCACCAGGTACAGCAGGCCTACTGCCAGGGCGATGAACAGGAAGGTCTTTGCCGGGAGCAGCAGGTACAGGATAGCCAATAGTATGACGGCCAGGTCCAGCCGGTGCGTAGGCTTGCCGGAAGGTTTACCGGCGCATACCATCATGGTCAGTATGCCCAGCAGCAGCTGAAGCGAGAATGCAGGCAGGTAACTGCGGAGCCCGATGGCCGCCAGCAGGCCGTACCCGGCGCTGAACAAAAGGATCCATCGGTGCTTGGGCGACAAGGCGGGTAAGGAAAAGGGTATGGTCATACAGTATGTTTTTTAGATCGGTAAGAGCGGAACCTGATAAAGCCGGCGGTCAGCAGCACCAGCAGCAGCAACGCCCATTCTTGCGGCTCGGGAACGGCCCCTTTGCCTTCCAGCGCGGCCTGTTGCAGGCTGTTATTATTGCCGGGTTCAATCTGAAAGCGGTCATAATCCTTTTTTGTTTCCAGTACCACCAGCGATGAGAAAGGCGTGACCACATGGGCTTGTGCTGCTTCCGCTATGAGGCTGTCTTCTGCTTCGGGTGTTTGTACCAGGCGCCTGCCGGTTTGCTGAAGGATATGGTTGTAGACAAAGAGCCGCATAAGGTGGTCCGGGCCTTTTGGAGGGCTGCTGCTGATGGCTGGTGGTTTGCCTGCTGCCGGACTATTGGAACTGTCGGGACCTTCAGGATTGGTTGTGGTGCCAGCGGTGCTGAAAGCGGCGCCAGGCTGAGTGTTGGGGCTGGCAGTAAGCGCCCCGGCAGCGGTGCTGCGCCGGATACTGATGCCGGCATGCGGCAAGGTCACTGTATGCTCATCCTGCAGGGCATAGCTGAACTGCTGGCTGCTGAGGACTGCCTGCAAGGCCGATAGCTTTCCCTGCTGGTAATGCAGCAGGCCGCGCTCCCGGAGTGATCTGAGATAGGGGGAGGGCTGCCCGCCGATATGAAATAGGGGAATAGTATTGCCCGCCTGGAAATAATCATTGGACTGCCGCAGGAAATCAGTTCCCTTCAGATCGCTGAGCAGCGGGGACAGGAAGGTGCTTTTACTGATCACCAGGCTGCGGGCGGGATCAGGGATCCGGTGAAAGGGGAAGAAGGAGAAATTATTGGCCAGGCCTTGCTGGGAAAGGGTTTCCCGGTTCTGATCGGTCAGCAGGACCAAGCTGTCTTTATTGTTGATAACATAGACCTGCCTGTCTTTTGTGAGGGCCAGCACAGCGGCCAGCTCTTCACTGGTCCAGGCGGCGTTGAGATCAAGGTAAATATTGCTGGCGGGCAAACTGCTGGTCTGCTCCCGGGCCGGCAGGAGGGTATAGCTGGATTGATCAAAGGTAAAACTGCCATTGCCCAGCGGCGGTGCATCAAACCAGAGCGACCAGTTAGGCTCATACTCTTCCTGGCTGATAATGGCGTCCCCTTTGACATAAAAGCCGGCTGGCAGTTCCAGGCCATTGATGGCAGAATGGATCCGGATCTGGTTGTCGCACCGGGCCTTTGTGGTTTCAGGGCCTTTAAAATAGATATTGCTGTACTGGAGTTTGTCATCCAGTTGTGCTAATGGCGAAGTGATGCCGATCCTGAATTGCCTGCTTTCGCCGGGGGCTACCGGGAATACCCGTACGCTTACGGTATTGCCTTCCTGCCAGTGGACTACGGAAGGGTCTCTTTTTTCCACGCCTACAATAGCCTTGTAGGCGCTGTCAGCCTTATGCCTGGTGCTGAGCCGGCCTTTTTCTTCCCGGCCATCGATCCAGAGCGAGAGGGCCGTGACCACACTGCCTTCCGGCAGGTAGAAAGTATAGATGGCCTCTTCGGGGTTTTGTGCGAAGCTGGTTGCCGGATTCCGGTTGCCCACTACGAGGGTCATTTGGGAATAGGCCAGTCGCAACGCAGGCCATAGCTCCGCATGGAGGCTGACGGTATCGGTTTGCAGGTGATCGCCCGACCAGAGTCTTTCCTGCGACTGGTGCCGGGCTTCTTTCATGGCTTCCAGGATCCGGAGCCTGTCGCCCCTGGACAGCAGCATCTGATCACTCAGGATGGAGCTGGTGGTGACCAGGGGATCATGGGTCCGCTCAATGGTGGGCCTGCTTGCAAATACATAGGAATCGTTATAAGAAGTACTGTATACAATGCCGGTCTGCATTATTTTCTCAGTAAAACTGCTCCGGGGCAGCCGTTGCGCTACCCGTAACCAGTTGGGGAGCGGGTCCGGCTGCGCGCTGACCTGCTGGTAAGCGGTATTGATGGCTTTTACCTGCTGCAGCCAGCCAAGGCTATAGGCTGTCACTACAGCCAGCGGCAGTACCATGCCGGCAATAAAAGGCTGCCAGTAGCGCCTGTTGGCAGCCGATAGTTTGCTGATCAGCACCAGGATATAGATACAGAGGAGCAGGGGAATGAAGGTATGGGCGGACAGGCCCAGCAAGGGCAGGAGGATGCCGGCGGGGAGGTAGAGGGGCGACAGGTAGATGGCCAGGTACAGAAAGCAGATCAGCGCAATGCCTGCCAGGCAGCAGAGCAGGTAGCGACCGCTCATAGGGAGCTGCCAGAAAAATATAAAGCAAAGCAAGCTGACGCAGGCGATGAGTTGCAATACTGCAAACCAGGGCGTCATACTGGCAAACACAGCCAGGGACCTGTTGAAGGAATAAGCGCTTACCAGGGCCATGATGAGCAGGAGGAAGAGATGGTGCAGGCCCGAGCGGCCTCGTTTCAATGTGCCCTTTGTCAGCAGGATAGCGAAGTAGACGCAGGTACAGGAAAAGTTGATCAGGAACGGTCCATGGAAAAGACCCTCTCCAAAGACGGTGGTAATGGGTACCAGCAGCATCAGGGATGATATCAGCAGGAGGGCAAGCCCGCCCTGGTAAACAGGGTCTTTCAATTGGTGGGGAAGCTGGCGCATAAAAGATTGGTTAAAAGATGGTAAGAATATTCTGTTGAAGTAAAAGTGCTTTGTGATACAAAGTGAATGGACAAAAAAAATGATTGCTGCCAGGGGCTGAGATCAGGTTCGGCGGATGCATGGCCACTGCTGCTGTCCGGGAGTAGATCCATATAAAGCAGAAGGCGGTAAGGGAGGCGTTTGTGTACTGGTTGTGACGCCAGTTCCATGCAGAATGGACAACTGGCTGGGAGTAGCTCGGGTGTTGCGGGTTGTGACAGCAGCTCCATGCAAAGCGTAAAACCGGCTTGTAGTTGTTTGTGCACTGCGGGTTGTGAAGCCCGGTTCGGCTCCATGCACCAGATACCCGCTTGGCCTTTTGACCAGCCCGATGCCGGCAGCTGGCTGTTGCTGTAGCTACAGCTATGCGGACTGCGGAGCGAGCCAGGATGACTGAGCTGGTATGCAATGGAACTGCTGGACGCGGGAAAGGCTGTAAGTGGCATTGGTATATTACTTTAGATAAATTGTATATATAATTCTTTAGCAATTAGTTGAGGCCTTCATTGGTTCGTCCCAAAAATCCTATTTCCCGATATTTAAAAGTGCTTTGAATTACAAAGTGAATCTATTTTACCCATATTTCCAAATTGCCGGTCCCGATTTTAGCGTTTGTTCCCCTATCTTTTTCCTGAATCCGTAAACCCTTTCTCCTGTTCCCGGTGCATCTTTACAAATCCCTGACCCTTTCGGGAAGGCAGGTAAATGCAAAACACATGTGGATCAGAAAGATAATTGGCAAACTTCATCTCTGGCTGGGGTTGATCTCAGGCTTTATTGTGCTTATGCTGGCCGTCACCGGCTGTATCTATGCTTTCCAGCAGGAGATCCAGGACGCCACCCAGCCTTACCGGCATGTGGCGGCGCAGAGCAGTCCCTTCTTACCTCCCTCACGGCTGCACCATATTGCGGACAGCGCCAATCCCCATAAACATGTGCATGCTATCCGGTATGCGGGTCCGGAATCCGCTGCCCAGGCTATCTACTACGAGTACCTGAACTATTATGATATTGTATTCCTGAACCCTTACACCGGCGAGGTGCTGAAGGTGAAGGATATGGAAAAAGGATTTTTCCCTTTTATCCTGGAAGGGCATTTTTACCTCTGGCTGCCGCATAGCGTTGGCCAGCCGGTAGTGGCTGTGGCCACCCTGATCTTTTTTGTGATGGTCATATCAGGGATCATTCTCTGGTGGCCCAGGAATAAGGCCGGGGCCCGGCAGCGCTTTACCATCAAGTGGAACGCCCGCTGGAGACGGCGCAATTACGATCTGCACAATGTGCTGGGTTTTTACGTGAGCTGGATAGGCCTCATCTTTGCCGTAACGGGACTGGTATGGGGTTTCCAGTGGTTCTCCAAAACAGCTTACTGGGTAAGCTCCGGCGGAAAGCAGCAGGTGGAATTCTATGATCCCGGTTCTGATACCACGGCAGTGCTGGCGCAGCTGGCCGCTCCTGCGCCCGATCTGATCTGGGAGAAAATGAAAAAAGAATATCCGGATGCCGGTTCGCTGGAAGTGCATATCCCGGAAGGGCCCGGCGGCAGCATTGAAGTGGGGGCCAATCCCAGCACTACCTCGTACTGGAAAGCCGACTACCGGTATTTTGATCAGTATACCTTGAAAGAACTGCCCGTAAAGCATACCTGGGGCCGTGTGGACCAGGCCAATGGCGGCGACCTGTTCATGCGCATGAACTATGATATCCATACCGGCGCCATCTGGGGATTGCCCGGTAAGATCCTCGCCTTCTGTGGCAGCCTGCTCATTGGTTCGCTCCCCATTACCGGCTTTCTGATCTGGCTGGGCAGGAAGAAAAAGACTGCTGCAAAGAAGTCCGCGGTACCGCGTACGGCAAGAGCGCCCAGGCCGGTTACAGCAGAAGTATAAAGCGTAATAAAAAAACTGATGGCCACTATTTATTACTGTAAAACAGTATAAATAGTGGCCATCTTATTTGTATTCGTAAAAGCCGTTTTATACGCTTGCTGTGTCCGGCAGGTTGCGGGCGTTCTGTGATCTGCCGGTATCAGGCGCTTGCCTTGTTCAGCAGGTCCAGGTCCGCCTGGTCCAGTTGCAGCGCGGGCGCCTGTACCAAAGTCTCCAGCTGGCTTTGGCTGGTAGCGCTGACAATAGGTGCAGCCACCTGCGGCTGGGCCAGTAACCAGGCCAGTGCTACGGTGGCAGGCTGCGTTTTATGCTTGCCGGCAACACTGTCCAGCGCAGCCAGGATACCCAGTCCTTTCGGGTTCAGGTATTGTTTGGCGCCGGCGCCGCGTACGCTTTTGTCCAGGTCGGACTCAGAGCGATATTTACCTGTCAGGAAGCCTGCGGCCAGCGACCAGTAAGGGAATACGCTCAGTCCATACTTAGCCGCAATGAGGGCGTAGTTGGTCTCATAGTTGCTGCGCTCAGCCAGGTTATAATGCGGTTGCAGCGCCTGGTAGCGGGGCAGCCCTGCGCTTTCAGCCAACTCCAGGGAAGCGGTCAGTCGCTCCGGTGTCAGGTTGGAAGCGGCAATATACCGGACCTTTCCTTCTTTGATCAGTTGCTGGTAGGCGCCCAGTGTTTCTTCAATGGGCGTAACATTGTCGTCAAAATGCGTATAGTAAAGATCAATATGATCTACCTGCAGCCTTTTCAGGGATTCTTCCGCAGAACGCAGGATATGCGCCTTGCTGACATCTTCCTTATGCTCTTTATTCTGGGAACCCACCTTGGTGGCAATAACCATGTTGTTGCGGTTGCCGCGGCTGCGCAGCCAGTTGCCGATGATGGTCTCGGACTCGCCGCCTTTATTGCCTTGCACCCACCAGGAATAGGTATCGGCCGTGTCAATAAAATTGAAGCCTGCCGCTGCAAACGCATCCAGCATTTCAAAGGACCGTTGTTCAGTCAAAGTCCAGCCAAATACATTTCCTCCGAAATTGATGGGTGCTACCTGCAGGTCTGTCGTGCCAATGCTGACTTTTTCCATACTGTATAATTTTGTTGGTGATTGATCCGGTTGTAGTGCTTCTGTGCGACAAGCTTCAGAACAAAAAAACAACGCCGGCGTCAATATGTTTTCACAGCAGGAGAAAAAATCGGATTTAATAAGGGCGGTGGCTTTTACAGCTATATATGCAGCGAATCATTATTTGTTATGGCGGCAGGCTGCTGTAGCCAGGTAAAAAGAGGAATTGGGACGAACCATTAAAGCTTCGCTGCGGTGCCTGGCCCGTTGCTCCTTTTTGTACAACCGTGTGCAGCCAGGACAAACACTGCATGATCCTCAGGAAGCGAATGCAGGAGCGGCTGTTTTTGCCTTCCTCAGTTTATGGTAGCTGAAATAGGAAGCCAGCAGTATAGCCAGTACCAGCAGTGGTGAAAAAGCCATCAGGCCCGCACCGTCTACGGCCAGGTGGCTGATCATGGCCCAGACAATATCAAAGGTCAATCCTGCATAAGCCCATTCCTTCAAGCGGTAAGGCACCTGCGGAACAACCAGCGCCAGGGAACCGGCCACTTTGAAGAAGACCAGCACAGTACCAAAATAGTCCGGGTAGCCCAGGTGACGGATGCCTTCTTTGGCCATTTCAGAATGCCCGGTGAGGGCGGGCATCAGGCCCATCCATAAAAAGATAATAATAGTGGTGATCCAGTAAATGATCCTGGTACTTTTCATTGTGTATGTTTTGGGTGTTGGAAATAGTAAATGTACAGTACAAAAATGCCATCCATTTTTTATTATTAGGATGGGGGGAAACGACATTGTAGGGGCCATTTTGCGACAAAGGCGGCAGCTGCTTCCCGGTTTTGGGAAAATTTGCGGGCTGCACACTGCCGGCATGCAGCCGAAGCAATGCCCGGCGGATATTTTTGTACGAACCTATGGTTACATACAGATAACCGCAGAAACCCGGCGCGAGGCTTTCTGCCTGACAGGAGGAGCGTTTACCGGAGCTTTACCGTATGATAATGGCGATAAAAAGAACCGGGCTGTACCCGCTAAGGATACAGCCCGGTTCTATATTGTCCTGACCTATTCCTGTATCAAAAAAGTATAGGTGCTGTTAGCCTTAGTCCTGAACCGGTAGGTATAACCATTGGCATCCTTTGCTGCTGTTACCGGCGCTGTACAGGTGAGGGCATTGGGCGAACGGATAATGCAGTCAACGCCCGACAGCGATTGCAACTCCAGCCTGCGTAGCTGTTTGTTTTCCCATTGCAGTTCCCGGATCAAAAAATTACCGCGGGCTTTCAGGCCGGACACCCTGCCGCCGGACCAGGCGTCGGGCAGGGCGGGCAGCAGTTCTATTTCGCCGGTCTGACTTTGTATCAGCATCTCTGCTACCCCGGCCGTATAACCGAAATTGCCATCTATCTGGAAGGGCGGGTGGGAACAGAACAGGTTGCCATAGATGCCGCCGCCGTCATTGTAATCGATCCCTTCAGCGCCTACCAGGTTGATAAAATTTTTCAGGATAGTATAGGCATGGTTGCCGTCATGGAGGCGGGCCCAGAAATTCATTTTCCAGGCCATGGACCAGCCGGTGGAAGCGTCGCCACGGGCCTGTAGGCTCACGCGGGCGGCTTCTGCAAGAGCAGGTGTCCGCGTGATGCTGAACTGCCGGCCGGGATGCAGGCCGAACAGTTGCGATACATGGCGGTGCTGGTCTTTGGGATCATCCCGGTCAGTTTCCCATTCCTGCAACTGCCCCCAGCGGCCGATGGCTGGCTTCAGTAGTCTTTCCCGCATATTGGCTATGCGATCACGGTAAATTTTATGGATACCCAGGGCGTCACAGGCTTCTATGAAGTTGGTGAATAGATCGTAGACGATCTGCTGGTCGTGCGAGACCCCGTCTTCCTCCGGTCCATGTTCGGGCGACCAGCCCATGGGACAAACCAATGTGCCGTCGGGGCGTTCTTTGAGCCTGTCTTCCCAGAACTGAACAATTTCCTCCAGGATAGGATAGGCAAAGTTTTTCAGCCAGGCCGTATCCCTGTTAAAGGCATAATGTTCCCAGAGGGCCTGCGTAAACCAGGCGCTGCCGGGCGTATTCCATTTCCAGCTTTCGCCACCAAATATATTGTTCTCGGTCCTGACGGTCCAGCCGCGTACGCCGGGGAACTCGGTTTGCGTGTTCTTCTTTTTTACTTCGCGGATCCTGTTGATAAATTCCAGGTAGGGGGTATGGCATTCGGCCAGGTTAGTGGGTTCGGCCAGCCAGTAGTTCATCTGGATATTGATATTGGAATGGTAATCGCTGCGCCAGGGCGGGTTATTACTGTTGTTCCAGATGCCTTGCAGATTAGCAGGCTGACCGCCGGATCTTGAGGAACTGATCAGCAGGTAGCGGCCGTACTGGAACAGTAAGGCTTCCAACTGGGGATCGGGTGTTTTTTTGTAGTTGATGAGCCGCTGAAGGGTAGGGATATGGCTGTTATTTGCCGGGTTGTTACCCAGCGAAAGATTGACCCGTCCAAACAGTTCCTGGTAGTCTTCAATATGGTCTTTCCGCTGGCTGGCATAGGAATGTTTGGCCTGCCAGGAGAGTTGCATATCGGTTGTTGTAGCCAGGCTCATGATCATACATCCCTCTGAAAAATTAGTATTGGCAATGAGCAGGAAGGTACAGGCGTTGGCCTTGTCAATTTTCAGCTGGTAGCCGCCCTGCCCATCGGGCACAATGCGGGTCTGGCCTCCTTCATTCCTGATCAGCAGGGTGGCGTGGTATTTCATGCCGTTCTCCAGGGTGTCTTCAATGGTCAGCCTGGCGCCCTTTGCTGTGGTGCGGGCCTTGTGGGCATCCTTCAGCGCTACCAGCATGGAATAGGCGCCAGGCTTGCTGGCGGTGAAGCGTAGCGCCATATGATTGCCTGCCGCACTACAGAAGTACTCCCTTTTGAAATCAATATTGTTACTGCTGTAGGTTATGGTATGCAGGGCCTGGCTGATATCCAGTTGCCGGCGGTATTTGCTGATGCTTGTATGGCGGCTGCTATCGGTGAACCAGATATGCAGATCACCAAATGCCTGGTAAGCGCCGGTATTGGTCTGATCCCCGGTCCAGAGGCTCTGCTCATTGAACTGTACCTGCTCGTGGTGGATGCCGCCAAAGACCATACCGCCAATACGGCCATTGCCGATGGGATAGGCCTGCGTCATCCAGTCGGTGGCGGGTTTATTATCCCATAGTAGCAGGTCTGACGGGGGCGCAGTCTGTGTAAAAGCAAGCGCGGGAAGAAGCAGAAAAAGAAAGAAGGCTGACAAACGGTTCATACCAGGATCGTATTTGGTTCTATGCTGTCAAAAGTAAGTGGCGGGCGGCCAGCGGGTATAAGCTATTTTGGTAGTTTATTCAGGGATATTGGCATCCGGTTGGCCGGTCAGTGCAGCAATATTCCGGCTGATGGTCTGCCGGTCGCTGGTAGCGCGGGTCAGCGCCAATGCCCGTTCATAGTGGGTTATAGCAGTAGCATTATTGATCCCGGTGTACAGGTTGCCCAGCAGGGAATAATAGAATGGGTTGCTGGTGAGCTGCAGTTTTTCTGCTTCCTGTATACCTCTTTCCTTACCGTAAACCCTGGCCAGGGCGAAGGTCCGGTTAAGCGCTGCAATGGGCGAGTACTGCAATTGCAGCAGCTGGTTGTAGAGTTGTAAGATCTCTTCCCATTTTGCGGGGCTGTCTTCCTTATGCGTATGCCAGTAAGCGATGGCTGCTTCCAGGTGGTAGCGGGAGAGCTGGGAGCCGTTGGCCGACAGGTTCAGGTAATGAATGCCTTTACTGATCAGCTGCTGGTCCCACAGGCTGGTATCCTGGTCTTTGTAGAGAATGGCTTCGCCGTTATCACTGCTGCGGGCTTCCAGCCGGGAGGCATGAAAACACATCAGCGCCAGTAAAGCCTTTGTTTCCGGGCGGGCTGTGGCTTCGCCGGCCAGCAGCATTTCCGTTAGGCGGATGGCTTCGGTGCAGAGTTCTTTCCGCAGGATACTGTGGTGCGTTCTGGAGTAGTAGCCTTCTGAGAAGAGGAGATAGAGGGTGGTGAGGATGCTGTCCAGTCGCTCCCCGGCCTGCTGCACGCTGGGGGCTTCTATCCGGATAGCTATCGACTTCAGTTTTTCTTTGGCCCTGCTGATCCTTTTGTACACTACTTCCCGGTTGGTAAGGTAGGCGTCTGCAATCTCCTGCACCCCGAAACCGCAGAGCAGGTGCAGGGCCAGCGCTGTCTGCGCTTCTTTGGGAAGGGCGGGATGGCAAACCGTGAACATCATGGCCAGCTGGCTGTCGGAGATACTGGCAGGGGAGAGGTCCAGCTCAATTTCTTCCGAAGGGTTGCTGCTTTTCCGGATCTCTGTAGCTATCCGCTGTTCAAAAAGGGAGTGGCGCTTCAGGTAGTTCTTTGTTTTGTTTTTGGCCACTGTGTACAACCAGGCTTTTGGATTTTCCGGTGTGCCTTTCAGCCACCAGGTCTCGGTAGCGGTGAGGAAGGTATCGCTGACAATATCTTCTGCTATCTCTATGTGTTCAATGCCGAACAGGCGACAGAGTACCGAAACAATGTTCCGGTACTCTGTCCTGAAAAGTCCTGGTATTAATTCGGTGTTATCCATGCTGGCCGGTGATGGTTGCCGCTTATTGCACTGGCGGAGCGGCCATGCGCACTTCCACTTTGGCGCCCCATTGCAGCAGGGGACAGCCTTTGGCTATTTCCACTGCTTCATCGTAATCTGCTGCCCGGACAATGAACAGGCCACCGAGTGATTCTTTGATCTCGGCATAGGGTCCTTCCGTTACGGCGTCCTGGGTTACAACGCGGCCGTCAAGGCCCCAGCGTTTGGGCGGTGAAACCAGTTTGTTCTGGGCCGCAATACCGCCGATCCAGTCCTGGAATGGTTTGATAGCGGCCTGCAGTTGTTCTGGGGAAGGACTGGCGTCCTTGTTGATGATGTCCCGGTGAATGGCAATTAGAAATTCGTTCATGCGATAGGTTTTAAAGCGTGATTAAATATCCGGCTTTTTCCGGAGATATGCTGGTTTAGCTGAACTGGCCTACCTTATAGCTGCCAATGGCATGGGGGAAGGCGATATTGATCCTGTTCCAGGTATTGATGGTAGTGACCACCATGGTGAGGTCTATCAGCTCTTCTTCTGAAAAATGCCGGCTGGCTTCCTGGTATACGGCATCAGGCATTTTGCTGGCGGTCAGGGCTTCGGTCCAGGCCAGGGCGGCACGTTCCCGGTCGCTGTAGTAAGGCGCTTCCTGCCAGGCGCTCAGGCCATAGAGGCGCTGTTCCGTTTCACCGGCCGCCCGGGCATCTTTCCAGTGCATATCCAGGCAATAGGCGCAGGCGTTGAGCTGCGAGGCGCGGATCTTGAGCAATTCCTGCAAGGGCTTTTCTATCAGGGAATGGTTGACATACTGTCCCATGCTGAATAGCGGTTTCAAAGCCTGCTGTCCTTTGTTGAATACGTTGATTCTCTTTTCCATGAGCTTTCTTTTTTATTGTGTATACGATAAAGACAAATGGAGGGGACGGGATTGGACAGAAAAGGGGATTTTTTTTATTTTTTTGGGGCGAAGGGGATCCCGGTAGCCCGGAGATGCTGGTTGTACCCGGAGATGCCATAAAAGAAAACAGTTTTGTTGGCTGCCGGCCTACCAGCGGGAGGTAATATTTTGCTGGTCCCAGGCAGGAGTGCTTGCTGGATGGCCCTTGTGTCCCGGAACGCTCAGCCAGCAGTAAGGCTGGTTGGGGAATGCTTTCATGTGGTTCCCGGTTTGGCCCAGTTTAGATTATTGTCTTTTTGACAATATTTAAATACCTTGAGGAAGCCATATGTACTTATCCAATTATATCACTATCATGAGAAAGTCCCTCCTTGTACTAACGATCTTATCTCTTTCCTTTCCAGCCCTTGCTCAGCAGCAACAAACTGCCTCCCGAAAAATTACCATTGATGTCAGCAAAGTGCTGGGTCCCCTGAACAGGAACTTCAATGCCTGTGTAGGCGCCGGCAGGGCCAATGAAGGCCTGCGGGCCGACTGGCAGCGGCAACTCCAATATGCCAAAGAACAATGCGGCTTCCGCTATATCCGCATGCATGGTCTGCTGACAGATGATATGGGCGTGTATTTCGGGGAAGACAGGAATGGCCAGCCTATCTATAACTGGCAGTATATTGACGAGCTATATGATTTCTTTGAACGCATCGGTATCAAACCCTTCGTGGAATTTGGCTTTATGCCCCAGGGCCTGGCCAGCGGCAGCAAGACCATCTTCTGGTGGCGCGGCAATGTGACGCCGCCACGGGATTATGCTAAATGGGGACACCTGATCAGATCCCTGGTACAGCATTGGACGGAAAGGTATGGGGAAGAAAAACTGAAGGAATGGTATTTTGAGGTCTGGAACGAACCCAACCTGAAAGATGGTTTCTGGACCGGCGATCAGGCCGAATACTTCAAACTATACAAAGTCACAGCCGAAGCCGTGAAATCCGTTTCTCCGGCTTATCGCGTAGGTGGCCCGGCCACTGCGGGCAGCGCCTGGGTGCCGGAGTTCATTGATTTCTGTGTCAGGGAAAAAGCGCCGGTGGATTTTGTGAGTACGCATACCTATGGCGTAGAGCAGGGTTTCCTGGATGAAATGGGCGGCATGGGTACCAAGCTCAGTAAAAAAGAAGACGCCGTGTCCGGCGAGATCCGGCAGGTGCGCCGGCAGATAGCGGCTTCCGCCCTGCCCGGGCTGGAACTGCACTATACCGAGTGGAGTGCTTCCTATACGCCGGCGGATCCTATCCACGACAGCTATCATGAAGCCGCCTATATCCTTGAAAAGATCAGGCAGAGCGGCGATGCTGTCCAGTCCATGTCTTACTGGACCTTTACTGATATCTTTGAAGAACCTGGTATCCGCACAACGCCCTTCCATGGCGGCTTTGGGCTGATCAATTACCAGGATATCAACAAAGCGGCCTTTTATGGCTACAAATACCTGAACAGGCTGGGGGACCAGGCATTGCAAAATAGTGATGCTTCTTCCTGGGCCTGCCGGGACAACAAGGGTAATGTGCAATTGCTCTGCTGGGATTTTACCAATACCCATCCCGGTGATACGGTCAACAACCAATCTTACTATAACCGGGATCTGCCGCCCAATAACAAAGGCAGCCTGGCTATTGAACTGAATAAACTGCCTCCCGGCAAATACCAGCTGAACGTATATAAGACCGGCTACCGGGCCAATGATGCGTATACCAGTTACCTGGACCTGGGCGCTCCCGGCCAGCTGACCCGCCCGCAGGTAGCGGAGATCAAAGCAAAGAATGCGGACCAGCCGAAGATAAGCAAGACCATTACGGTAGGGAAAGAGGGTGTCTTCAGACAGGAGTTACCACTGCGGGAGAATGATGTGTATTGTGTGCTGCTGGAAAGGAGGTGAAACAGCGCGTAGCCTGTTATTTGTAAACAGTTGGCAGATCCTTATGTTCCTGCTGTTGCCGGATGGCTCAGGGCCGGGTCTGGAGGGTAGCCATAGATCCATGTTGATGGTTATCCTGGACTTTCCTGTACCTGGTGGCTGAGATGGCTGTCCCTGACGGAACTGTCATTAAACTTTCTGCACTATCTTTTTCCGGTGTTCTATTCCCCAGTTATGCATAGCGCTGACCACTTCCGCCAGTGTATCGCTGTAGGGGGTAAGCGCATACTCCACCGTCACGGGCCGGGTATTACAGACGGTCCTGGTGACCAGTCCGTTCATTTCCAGCTCATGGAGTTCCTTGGAAAGGATCCGGGGTGATATGCCAGCTTCGCGCGACAGTTCGCGGAACCGTTTTTTGCCTTGCCCGAGAATGGCTATCAGCACCAGTTTCCATTTGCCGCCTACCACGTCCAGGGTGTCCTGGATCGCCAGTCGCGCTTTGGTGCAGCCCTCACCATGTTTTTCAGCCCAGCTATTTTTTACCATAGTATCCTTTTTGTAACCAGTAACCTTTTAGTAACAGGTGACAAAGGTATACCATCCTGGTTATACTTTTGGGTCCTACAAAAAATCAATTAATGAATAACAGAACAAAGACAATCCTTCATTGGGTACTGGCTGGCGTAGTGGCCTTTGTATTCATTGGCAGCGGCTCCTTTAAGCTGATGGGTGGAAACGAAGAAATGGTAAAAGGGCTGGGCGGACTGGCCCATCTCCGGATACTGGGCAGCCTGGAACTGATCATTGCAGTACTTTTCCTGATCCCCAGGACCGGGGTAGTGGGCGCCTTACTGGGCATGGCCTATATGGGCGGCGCCATAGCCGTACATTTTATATTCGGGCAACCCCTGCTGGTGGTACTGGTAATAGAAGCCCTGATCTGGATCGTCAGTGCATTGCGTTTCCCGGAACTGAAACAGCGATTGTTCCGGACTTACCCGCCAGCAACCGGCGCCGTTAATTGATGCGGAAGCTGGCCGCCCACTTTTCAAATTCCCGTAAATAACAGGGAAGGCAGGAGCTATGCCTTCCAGGTACTGAATAAAGCAAAAAGGACGCACCCAGGTGCGTCTTTTTTAATTAGCCCTGCAGAAATAAAAAGATCGCTGACTTTTTCAGCGATCTTTTTATTATTTTAATCATCATTATGAAAGCTTTGATCATTGGTGCTACAGGCGCTACCGGAAAAGACCTTGTCAGGGTGCTATTGCAGGATCCTGATTATACTGAGGTAATCGTATTTGTCCGTCGTTCCACTGGAATAGTCCATCCCGGATTGACCGAGGTGCTGACCGATTTTGACAAACTGGAAGAAGTGGCCGGGACCATCACCGGCGATGTATGGTTCTCCTGTTTGGGTACTACGTTGAAAACAGCCGGCTCCAAAGAAAAACAATGGCATATTGATTATGAGATCCCCTTGCGGTTTGCGGAGATAGCCAGGCGGAATGCAGTGCCTGCCGCTGTACTGTTATCTGCATATGGTGCTTCCCCTTCCAGCCGTGTCTTTTATTCCGGCCTGAAAGGCAAACTGGAAGAGGCCATTGCCAGCCTTTCATTTGAGCAATATATTATTTTCAGGCCAGGGGTCTTGTTACGGAAAGATTCTGACCGGTCAGGAGAGCGGATAACTGTCGGCCTGCTGAGCGTACTTAACAGGTTGGGATTGTTCCGCAAGTTCCGGCCTCTGCCAACTGCTGTGCTGGCCGAAAAACTGGCCCGCGCGCCTAAACTGCTGCCTGCCGGAAAGCATATTGTTGAGCTGGACAGGATAGGGGAAATGTAGCTGCTTCAAAGGAAATGTCCATCAGTTCCAGTTATCAATCTTCAGATCATAAGGCGAGGGTTTCCCACTGCCTGTTTCTACATATTCCCGCAGGCTTAACAGGAATACCGCCCATTTCATGCTGCAATGCGCCATGAACTCCACGGGCTCTTTCCAGCCCCTGTGCCCAAACAGCAGGATGATCTGCCCGTCCTGTTCTGACAACTCAAAGCTAAAGGTGGTCCCGATCCATTCTGCCGGCCCCTCCAGGCAGGTCCAGCGGACTGCCTGCTCCGGTGCCAGCAGGTCAACCTGCATCAGCATTTCTCCTTTTACACTGCCATCAGCTGAGCGGAACCGGAAGGCTATTTTTCATTCACCTGTTCGTTTCCTGTCACTTCATTGGTCCACCAGTTGCTCAGCCCTTCTACAGTGGCTACCGCATTGTAGACCGCCCCGGCGGTAGACCGGATACCGATCCGATGAATAATGTCTGGCATAGTTATATTGATTATGGATATGAAGGTAATCCTTAATCAATGATCCCGACAGGGTAGAAGCAGACAATGGAGAGGGGCAAACAGGCAAAAGCTGCTTTATTTCCCACTCTCCTTGCCTGTCATGCCGGGAGCTGTACGCCAGGTCTTAAGCTTACTTATTTACTGCAGTTCCCGGCCTTGATATTGTCCACAGTAGGATTATGGGCATTTCCAGAGACTGCATATACTCCTGTATTGCCCCCTCCTTTTACCAGTTTTGTGATCCCGCATAAATTGGCCAGTACTTTGTTCTCCGTGATGTTGATGCTGCTGATGGCGCCTTCAACATTCGCCAATCCATCTATATTCGTCAGCTTATCATTGACCGAAACCGTAATGCCGTATCTGATGGATTTTATTTTTTCCAGGCCCTGCAGATCCTTTAATTCGGGATTACGGGCGATAAAGATGCCTACAATGGTTGACAGCGAAGCCAGCCCTTTCAGCGAAGTAAGTTTTGTATTGGTCTGTATGAAAATGGCCCTGTTCTCATTCAGTCCCGAAGAACTTAGCTTTGCAAAACCTTCCAGTCCTGTCAACCCTGTAGTGATGATCCGGAAATCCTGCCCAATGCTTTCCAGGTTTGAAAATCCGGAAATATCCTGCAGGTTCTTGCCGCCGATATTGAACATGGCGCCAACTTTTTTCAGGTTTTTAAAGCCTTTTATACTGTTGAGTGGTCCATCGTAGCCTACCAGACCATCGCCGGAACTTGCGGCAGTTTCCAGTCCAAGGGAAAACCGGACCTCTGTTAGCTTATTGAACCCATTGATGGTTTGCAGTTTGAGATTGGCGCCGGGAATATTGGCATTTGAAATGACAAGGTCCCCGTCTACAAATTCAAGACTGGCAAAACCATCCAGGTGGGTAATAGCTGCACAATTAACAATGGTAAATCGACCACATGTTTTTAAGGCAGGAAGATCAAAGGTTGTCAATGCCTGTACTTTTTCATAGCCTCCGTCAAGATTAAAAGAGTTGCTCAGCGTTGCCAGCGCATCCATATTTATAGAAGCCAGTTTAACATTATTTGAGATATCTACCGAAGCGGCTTCCCTGAATTTTGGAAGGCTGAGGCTGGCAAGCGATGCATTTTCTTTACAGGACAGGTTCCCTTTTTCATACAGCGGGAAACTGGCTGTTACCAGGGCTTTATTCAATTGTATGCTGAGCCCGCCTGTTGTTTTCAGTTTATTGGATACGGCTGTTATATCCTTGAGCAGATCATTCCGGTGGAGCGTTACATAGTCTGTCATATCAGCTGGAATATTGATGCCGTCAAGGGTTGAAAGCTTTATACACTGATCTATCATCAACCTTGCGGTGATCACCACATTCTTTAGCCCACTTACGGAAGTAAGGGCTGGATTGTCAACAAGCGTCAGGCCCCAGCTACCCAGCGTTCCGCTTGCATTGGCAAAAGTATTCAGGTTTTCCAGCAGTGTGTTGGTGATCTCGATATTCCCGCATTTATTCACCGATCTCAGGTTTGGAATGGACAATGTTTTTAATAGCGGGTTACCGGTGATACTTATATTATCATTGCCCAATGGGCTCACATTCTCAATGGAAGGGAGTGTAAGCGCTGTAAGTGAATAATTATGATTAATATGAATACCCTGTATGTCCTTATTGGCGAGTTTGGGAAAGGCTGCATTCACCAGCTGGCCATTGGCCACCAGCGATAAGTAGGATATGCTTTCCAGTTCTGCCAGTCCACCCAGGCTGGTAACGGTATTACTTCTCAATTCCAGCCCCCATACTTTTTTAAGTGTTATTATTCCGCCCAGGTCCGACTGGTTACTCACATACAGCATACCGCTGACCTCATTATACCCGGAATCAATAAATGCCTTCAGCGTTTTGGCATCGTTGATGGAATAATTGCCATTATATACTTTTGCATTGCCGTTGTCGCCGCCGCCATTGTTATCACATACCACTACTGGTTCCTGTAACATATGAGCTACCGACGGGTTCACCTGAATTTTTTGATCCTTGCTTTTTTTGCCCGTCGCCAGGTCGTACACAGTCAATACCACATTATCTACCCTGTTCAGCTGGGCCGTATAAAATATGTATTGCACTGTAAAACGTCCTTCGTTACCATATATGGGCGCTGTAGTGCTTTTGACTATCGTGTTGCCACTGCGCATGCTCAGGAAGGCATAACCGGTAGTTACAGGTTTGTTGTTGCAATTCACTGCTTTGCCGTTCACGTTCACTACCGTTTCGCCATTACCGCCGCCCCCGCCGCCTTGTGGAGGAAGGGTAATGGTGATGGTGGTTGGTGGATTGGTAGGTGTTACTTCTACGGTAACGCTTTCGGCTTCCGTAGCATAACTTGGGGCAGGAGGGGGGACTTCATCTTCCGTGGGTGAATAATTGGGGTTAACGGGATAGTCGGGGCCGCCTGGCTGCACAGGTGTAACCGTCACCTCCATCACATCCGTTACGGTAGGTATCTGAAAGGTGACCTCGCTGGTGGCTTCTGGCGGCATGCTGCCAGCTTTGGGAGCGGGTGGAGGAAATACGTCACTGTACAGCGTTGTTTTTGTTTTTTTGTCTTTTACGGTCAGCAGAAAGTCGGGCGGGTTATTCATAATTTCCTCCTGGCCTTCGGGGGGCATGCTGGATATTTTAGAAAGCATCCAACGCAAGATAAAAGGCAGGCTGCCCAATGGGTTCCAGTGATCGTAATTCCAGATGGAGAAATGCGATACCTGGCCGGTATATCCGCCATTCTGATAGGTACCCGTACCTTCCTGCTTCCAGATCCCTTTGGTTTCATCAAAATACCACATATCGATTGAAGGGGTGGCGCTTCCCTGCAGGCTTTTCGGAACAGGCAGGGTAACGGTTGCCTGCTTGCCGGCTTTGATCTTTAGTTTATTGCCTTTGTCGTCTAACAGGTCAATATGCGACATGCCGTAGGAAATCAGGGCTCCTCTTTTATTGTCTTTGTTATCAGCTGCAAGATCGCCCGGCATACGGGCAAAAAAATCAGGACTGGTAGGGTTCACATAACTGGCTACTACCGTTACCGTTCCGCCGTATCCGTCTAAGGCGTCAGCGGGCAGTGCAATCTTAATACCGCCTTTTGAGGTCACGGAACCGCCGGCAGCAGCATTGATAGTACCAATGCTTTTCTGGGCCAGCAATTTGATCAGTGGTGGTCTTGTCATTCCTCCTTTTACAGGCCGGAAAGTGCGCGAGCCATTAAAGTAACCAGGTTTTGTGGCAGTAATATAAGCCCTGGCCTGGTCAAGCATAACATCTTTCAATATAAAAATGCCGTTCACGTCGGTGAGTACAGTAGCGCCTCCCCCAGACACGGTCACACCGGTCAGCGGTTCCTCTTTCTCATTAACAATTCTTCCAAACACGCTGGTCTGGATATTGATCCCTTCCTTGGGGATATCCGGGATCCTGGTATCAGGTTCTGGCGCGTTGTTTTTTCTGCAGGCGCATAATAATACGGGCAGTAGCAGCAGGTAGATAAATTTCTTGCTCATAATTGCTCAGGGCTTAAAAATTAGCGAAAGGAATTGCCGGACAAAAGTGAAAAAGGGGCTCAGAAGTATAAATACATAATTTGTAGTACCGCCCATTATGGCGAGCTTCCGAAAATTTCGAAAAATGCATATAAAGTCCTGATAACAAACAGCTTGATATGCTTTTCTCTGAAGGGATACTTAATTTGTAGTATCCGGTATATTCTATTAAAGCTTTATTTAATTTTAGCTATTACTTTGAACCGGCACTGCCCATGAGGATCATTCATTACTGTACAGGTATTTTTCTGCTGCTCCTCGTGTCCCTTTGCGGACGCGGGCAAACGCGCGTGACAGATAGTTTACTGCAGCGGGTTTACAGTGCAAAAGGACAGGAGCAGCAACTGAAGGCTATCCTTGACCTCTGCGATGAATATAAAAGTATGGCAAGAGATACGCTTGACTACTATTCGTTCCTGGCAAGAGAAATTGCCGGCAGAACTACCAATAAGCGTTTAAAAGACCTGGCAGAGCTGGCAGTGGCGTACGACTATATGCGATGGGGCTGGACGGATAGTGTACTTTTTACGGTAGCTCCTGTTATTCAGGAAAATGATGTGGCTGATCCGGGCAGCCGTGCTGTTTATTTTAAGGCGAGCAGGTTAAAAGCAATGAGCTATGCTATGCATTCCCGCTACCGGGAAGCTTTAACGGTATTATACAGGATCGTGAAGGAAGCAGAAACATATAAGGATACGCTTACGCTTGCAGAAAACACCAATTCCATCGGGTCTATAGCGCTTGCCAGGAACAAGCCCCGGGAAGCCCTGACCTGGTTATCGGGAGCGCTTGCGCTTACAACGGATGCGCCCATGCACCAATCGATCCGTGCCGCCATCTTTGTGAATACGGCGGAAGCCTATAGCCTGCTGAAAAAAACAGATTCTGCGGATAGCAATATAGAAAAGGGGATCAGGATCTTTAAAGAAACAGAAAATTTGTATAACCTCGCCATCGCCCTGCAAAAGCGATCCGCTATTTTTCTGGCATCGGGCAAACTGGAAGCGGCGGAATCTACCCTGAAAGAACTGATTGCACTTCGTCAGCAATCCGGCGATAGTGCTGTATATGTAGATGACAATTTAAGCCTCATAGATTTTTACATCCAGACAGATCAGCTTGGCAAGGCCATACAATATTGCAAAAATGCGCTTGTAACCGGGGATCTGCATATGAGCAATGATGGGAATACAAAGAATTTTACCAATAATATAAATATCCGGCTTGAATATTATAAGGCGCTGGCAAAATGTTATAAGCTGAATGGGGATGACAGTTCCTATCAGCATATGCTTGAACAGATAATAACTGCAAAAGATTCCTTTTATCACTATAATTCTGCCCAGGCCATAGCAGAGTTGCAGACAAACTATGAAGTACAGAAAAAAGAGAATACCATTATACAGCAAAAGCTGGATATTACCCGAAAAAATAACCGCTTTTATGCTTTCCTGGGAATGGCAGTGTTTATTGCCATTATTTCAGGTTTGTTGTTCTATGGTTATAGAAAAAAGGAAAAATATAAGCTGAATGCCATATTGGAAAGAGAAAAGCTGATAGCAGCGCAGTCAGTTACAAAAGCAGAGGAGAACGAACGCAAACGTATTGCGGCGGACCTGCACGATAACCTGGGCGCCTATGCCGCTTCCATTGTTTCCAACCTTGATTTTCTGTCATTAGGCCAGGAGCGCATGCAAAACAATAAGGTGCTGCATGAACTGCGTAATAATTCACAGGCAATTGTGTCGCAATTGAATGATACTATCTGGGCCCTGAAAAAAGAAGACCTGTCGCTTACAGCCATCAGCGACCGGATCAAAATATTCATCCAGCGTATTCAGCCCAGTTATCCCCATATTGCTATAAATGTTATAGAGGCAATAGAGAAGGATCTGGCGCTTACCCCTTCACAGGCATTTCATCTTTTCCGTATCATGCAGGAGGCTATTACCAATTCCCTTAAACATGGCAGGGCAAAGGAAATAAGCATATTGCTTGAATCGGATGATACCGTTTCCGGCATAAGGATATCAGATGACGGTACCGGTATAAAGGATACAGATGCTATGAAAAAAGAAGGGAACGGATTGCTGAATATGCAAAAAAGAGCCAAAGAGGCAGGGTGGACAATAGAATGGCATGCCGGTTTGCCGCATGGCACAAGCGTCATTTTATCGCCTGCCGCAAAGTAATTAACTGTGGCTGTATTGTATAGCCTGAAATTGTGAACACTATGACTGATAATACGCACATATTAATAGCTTTAGCGGAAGACAATGCGATCAACCGCAATACCTTTTTGCAAAAGATCGGCCAGTTGAAAGGGTATAAGCTGAGTTTTATGGCAAAAAACGGGAATGAATGCCTGGAAGAACTGAAAGGCCTCCCTTTCCCGATGCTTCCTAAGATCATTTTTATGGATATTGAGATGCCGGAACTCGACGGCATACAAACCATCGCCATAGCAAAGAGCTTATACCCGCAGATCCATTTTATTGTACTCACCGTCTTTGATGACGATGAAAAGATCTTCGATGCCATCAAGTCAGGGGCGTCGGGGTATTTGCTAAAGCATGAAAGCGCTGCTGTGCTGGAAGAGGCAATACTCAATGTATTAAATTTTGAGGGTGCGCCAATGAGCCCTTCTATTGCCCGCAAGGCATTGCAATTATTAAGCAGGTCTGTTAAAGAAAATGACACAAGACCAGGGACAGGGTTGCCCGCTGTTATTACAGACAGGGAAAAGGAAATCCTTCAGCAGATGATCAGCGGCTGGGACGCCAAACGAATTGCAGCTGCGTTAAATATCAGTGTGCTGACTGTACGCAAGCATATTGCCAATATTTACGATAAACTGCATGTAAACTCAAAAGCGCAGGTAATAAGCCTGGCGCATAAAAATAACTGGCTAAAGTAACCTGCATGGCTGAATCATTCCCGGCTGGAACTTAGCGCCAGCCTGCTCCCGGGGCCACATGCTCCAAAATTGAGGACAATACATGCACATTGTAATCAACTCCCAATGTATTGGGTATTGTCAGGAGGATGGTATCTGCTTCCTGTACAGCTTCGTCCCTGGCCAGTTCCTTTATCAGCTGATCCGGTTCCGCGGCATAGCTTCTTCCAAAAATGGCGCGTTTGTCCGGTTCAATCATGCCGAATTTATCAACGCGGCTGGCTTCCTGTCCAAAATAATAGCGGTCCTGGTCGGTTACCAGTGCAAAAATGGACCGGCTCACCGAAACCCGCGGTTCGCGCTGGTGTCCCGCTTTTTTCCAGGCTTCTTTATACAACCTGATCTGCTCCGCCTGCTGAACATGGAAAGGTTTGCCGCTTTCATCATATTTCAGGGTTGAACTTTGCAGGTGCATGCCGTTTTCGGCCGCCCAGACAGCAGTAGCATTGGAAGCCGCTCCCCACCAGATACGTTCCCGCAGTCCTTCCGAATGGGGCTCCAGGCGCAGTAAGCCCGGCGGGTTCGGGAACATCGGGTTGGGGTTAGGGCGGGCAAACCCAATGCCTTTTAACTTGTCCAGGAATTCCAGCGCCTTACGGCGTCCCATATCTGCATCGGTTTCTCCTTCGGCAGTTTCATAGCCAAAATAACGCCAGCCGTCCACTACCTGTTCCGGCGATCCCCTGCTGATGCCCAGTTGCAGCCGTCCCTCCGAGATCAGATCTGCAGCCCCGGCGTCTTCCACCATATACAATGGATTTTCATAACGCATATCAATGACGCCCGTTCCAATCTCTATTTTGCTTGTTTTAGCGCCTATGGCTGACAACAAAGGAAAGGGGGATGCCAGCTGGGCCGCAAAATGATGCACCCGGAAATAGGCGCCGTCCAGGCCGATCTGCTCGGCTGCTACAGCCAGCTCAATGGATTGAAGCAGGGTATCACTGGCTGTACGGGTATTATAGGCAGGATGATCAGCCCAATGCCCAAATGATAAAAATCCTATTTTCTTCATAGCTCCTTCTTTCGGGTAAAAAATTGACTGTTGTAACAACAAAAATAACTATTAAGAGGTTCACTGGAAATCCGGCATTTCCGGTCAGCGGCGGATAGAACGTAAAACGCCTTCAGATCCTAAGATCTGAAGGCGTTTTACGTTCCTCTACATTATTCAGCTTAATAGGGAAACGCTAATCTTTAAGCCTGAAGGTAGATACTTCTGCTAAACCCGGCTGCTTTTGGGTGTCGATGCCGGACCTAGGAACCAGTTTAAAATAACGTAATTGTTTGCGCTGCGGCAGATCAATGAACTGGCGGAGCAGATTTACATCGTTAAGCGTAAACAGACCGAGGCTTTCCCAGGTTTCGTTATCATTGCTAATAAGTATTTCAAGTTCTTTTATCTTACGATCGCCATCCTTCTGATAAAATACAAATCCGTCTACAGTGGACGGTTCACCCATGTCAACCGTAACCCAGTGATTGGGATAATCTGTTGGCTCAGTAGAGTACCGTGTAATCCAGATGGTGGTCAGGTTTCCATCAATGATGGTGGAAGCCAGGCGACCGGAAGCAGCTTCCTCTGAGCTGAAGCCGGTAACTGACCATTTGGCTTTAGAATGGATATAACGCCTGGGTTCGCCGGAAGGACGTAGTTGAGTGGTGGTAGTGCTTGATGGAAGGCCGAAATTGGGAGACCCGTCCGGATTCCAGGTAAAGCGTTGAATGTAGGGGCTGCGGGCGCCGGTGCTGGTATTGGCTACAGACCGGGCATGATAAATGATCCAGTCTTCCTGGCCGTCCGGTGATTTAAAGAAGCCATTATGTCCGGGTCCGAAAATGCTGCTTTCCGATCTCATTGAAAAAACCGGGTGATTCTTTTTTGTCCAGTCGTCCGGATTCATTGGATCTCCGCCCTCCTTCAAAGCAAGTTGCCCCAGGCAATAACCATCCACCCAGTAACCACTGCCTGAATAAATGATAAAGACGCGCCCCTGCGGGTTGATCAGTACCTGCGGTCCTTCATTGATAGGATTGCCATTTTTCTCCCAGGCATATTTGGGCGTTGCAATCATTACTTTTTCGCTGGAAATTGTCCAGGGGTTGCTCATTTTGGCTATATAGATATTCTGCGGAGGCGCACCTGCATTACCTCCTGACCAGATCATATACAACTGGCCGTCATGGTTAAGTATAGTTCCATCTATGGCCCATTCATCAGTAGCGTCGGCAACCTTGCCTTTCAGCTGCCAGGTGCCTTCAACCGGGGTAGGGGAACTGTTTTCCGCTACATACATGCGGTGGTTGGCATTATTGCCATTATCTGCGGCAAAATAAAAATACCATTTGCCATCAATCTCATGCAGCTCGGGCGCCCATACATTGCTTGAATAAGGTTGGCCTGAAGGTGGCGTCCACACATCATACCTGCGTGCCGAGGCAAGCTCTGATAAGTTTTTGGTGGCCAGTATCACCAGCTTACTGCCCTGGGTATAGGTATAGTAATAAGTGCCGTCTTTCTGGGTTACCCAGGGATCAGGTCCGCCCGTCATAATGGGATTAGAAAAGGAGCTGTCCTGTACGAAGCCTGACCATGGTCCTACGGGCGTTTCAGGCTCCGTGGGCTTTTCCGGGATCGGGTCGTAATAAGGTTCTTTTGTTCTTTGGCAGGCGCCGGATAGTAATACGCCACCGATGATACCTATTGTTATAATTAATTTTTTCATTTGCAAGTGTTTTACAGAAACTGTTTTAGTTATATGCCTTACCATTCAATAGCCTGATCCTCGTCCGGTACCAGAATGTTTCGCTGCCGCTCCATGGTCATAGTGCCTTCCGCTCTGTACCTTACCGGTGTGCCGGGCATGGTGGTAATATCATCATATTTATACCGCAGGTTTACGGTACAATATTGTTTTACCAGGTATTTCTTGGTAGGATCTACAGTCTCCGTAATCTTATAGGTGGGCTGGCCAAGCATTTCAAAATTGATGGCATCGTTGGTTGCATAAACATTCAATGCCCCTACTTTATCGCCGCTGCCTTCTTTAACAGGCTCTAAAAACTCCATGACAATTTTATACTCGCCCCGGGATTCAGATCTTTCTTCAGTTACACCAGCGTAAAAGAAGACTGATTTTTCATCTACCACCCATGCGGTCCTGGTGCTTGACACCAGCGGGTTTGTAGTCTGACCATCAAAGTAGGCATTCATGGAAGTAGCCGAATAATTACCTGAATAATCATTAAAGGGGATCACGTTCAGCAACGCTTTCCGCCAGCCCTTACGGGTATTGGTAATATAGGACGGATCCTCTTTGATGGTAAGAGGCAGTACATAACGTTCTACCAGGTCCAGGTTGTCAAACTTAAATTTCACCGGGTAGTTTTCAGTATTGGATCCCTTGGGAATAAAACAGGTTGGAGAAGGCAATTCAAAAAACTGGGCTGACAGCTGTTTAAAATACAGGTCGGTCCGGTGCTGGTATTTTTCTTTGTTATAAATACCGAGCGTATCATTATCTACCTCGATTTTGACATACTTGTCCGCATCATTTGGCTGAGACCCGCTAACAATAACCGGTAAATTGTATATCACCTCCCCATTTTTGTTATATCTCAGGTATACCGGGGCCACCCCCTCGCTGTTCAGCTTGGTCTTAAAGGAAACCATCTGTATGTACAGCTCCTGCTCCCACTCAGCAGTACAGGCGCTGAACAGGACGCCCAACGCTGCTATCATTATATATTTCTGAAAACTTTTCATTGTAAGTTATATTTTCTGTTTTGATGCTTGTCTGACCTTATGGTCTGGTACTTTTAAAGCAAAATCAAATAGACTTTTATTAATCAAATGAAGGCCAGCCCGGCGATTGGTTCAGGCGCTTGTTTTTCTTCAGCTCATCCCAGTCGATTGGCCAGAAATACATTTTTTTGGAGAAAGTAGTTTGTAATAACGGTACGCGTATGGGCGTGTAGAACAGGGTGGCCAGGTCCTTGGTCATAAAAGTATTAAAGCCGTAGATCTGCTCTGCTTCATCAACCGGTGCATCTTTCCACCGGCGCAGGTCGTAGTAGCGCTGGTTTTCTCCCAGGAACTCTACCTGGCGCTCGCGTTTTATTTTATTACGCAGTTCATCTCTGCTGCCATATACGGACAGATCCAGGTCTGGTATGCCGCCACGGATGCGTATCTGTCCAACTGACCTTTTCATTTCATCTATATTCCTGGATACTGCTGTGGAGGAACCGCCATCCCATGCAGGAATATTGTAAGTACCGTTCAGCTCATTAAGCGACTCGGCATACAGCAACAGGATATCTGCGTACCGGATGGCAATATCCACTTTGGGGAAGATCTTGCCGCCGTTACCGCTATTATTGTCTTTGGGGTTAACGAATTTCATTACGCCAATACCGGTGGGCAGCCAGGTGTCTCCGTTTATATAACCATTATATTCCCCGCGGTAATAAAAAACCTGCTGGTTAGTAACGGTAGCCAGGTTGCTGACTGCGCTGGACATGGTCCAAAGGGCGCCACTATAAGCTACCGAAGCATAAAAACGTGGCTCACGGTGGGCAAATTCTTTCCATACATTAGCCAGCAGTGGCTTAAAGTTGTTTACCTCACTGGTCTGCACAAACATATTGGCGCCGTACTTACTGCGTACAGCCTGCCTGTCAAAAGACGTTCCATCGTCCATGGAGTAGGCATCGCATTGCTTCAGGGTAAGGCCATGAGAATTATAGCCGCCTCCGATCTTAGGCATCTGAAGTCTGGCTAACGCCATAATACCACCCTCTGAACTGATCTGGTTGTCGCCCCTGGTAAATATCATTTCGGGGTTTTCGGAAGCGTACAGTTCTCCATTAAATACTGCCCTGTAAGATTCGAAGGGGTCGATATCGGCCCAGCCATCGGGGAAATTCCGCTCAGAATATTCAGCATGGTACGGAGGGACAATGGTAGCCGGATAATCCGTAGTGCCCCTTGTTTTAAAGGCTGAAGTATAGAGCTTGTACGTACCAAGGTCTATAACATCCTTACAGGCAGCGGCTGCTCTGGCCCATTTTTCTTCGCTGTATTGCAGAGAGATCAATGGTTGTCCCTCATCATTGGTAAAGTCGGCCATTTCCGGGTTGCCGTTTGCCAGTGGACTGGCGGCGAAGACCAGCGCTTTTGCACGGGTAGCCAATGCGGCGCCACGTGTGGGGCGGGCAATATTGCGATTGTCCCATTTCAGGGGAAGATCCTTGGCTGCCACCGCCATTTCTTCAGCTATAAAACTGGCCACCTCATCATACGTATTGCGGGGGTAGGAGAGGTTATCATAGCTGTCGTCATAGTTAACGCCACTGGTTGGCATAATAGGCACCGGGCCGTACTTGCGCAGCAGCAACCAATACAGGTAAGCCCGGATAAAGCGCGCCTGGGCTTTATAACTGGCCACCTGGCTTGCTGTGAACGTACTGCCATCCGACATACTGTTCAGCATTACCGATGCCTGGCGGATGCCTCCGTAGGATGGAGACCAGGACTGCAGCCAGGTATAGTCATACTCTCCGAATTTGAACTTGCGGTACCTTTCTCCGTTACCCCCTGATGATTCGTTAAAGTACATATCATCCGAGTAGTTGGTTAGGTTGTTTCCGGTAGCCCCCATTTCGAGGTTGTTATTCAATAAGGCGCTATAGGCGTTGGCGAGCCATTGCTCTGTATAGTCTTTGCTTTTGAAGATACGTTCCTCACTCTGCCGGTCGTCAAAGTAATGCTCAACACTAAGGTACTTACGGCAGGACCCCAGACAGGCTATAACACCTAATGCTAAAACGGATATGATGATCTTTTTATTCTTCATTGCCTTTTGTATTACAGGTTTACAGTTAAACCAAGTGTGAATGATTTAGCCAGCGGATAAGCCTGACCATTCGTACTGTTCATTTCAGGATCCCACATTTTGAATTTGGAGAAAGTGAGCAGGTTGGTGCCCAGGAAGTAAATGCGCGTTGTTTTAACACCTATCTTATTTGTGATGACCTTAGGGAAAGTGTATCCGGCATCCAGCGTTTTTAAGCGGATATAGTTACTTTCCCGCAGCCAGTAGGTAGATGCCCGGTAATTGTTGGCGCTTCCATTGTAGCTCAACCTGGGATAAGCGGCATGGGGATCTTCGTTCTCGCCCAGGATCCAGCGGCCGGCATCAACCACGTCAGAAAGGATATTGCCCCAATCGCCCTGGCTAAAGGGATAAACGGTGAACCCGTTTATAAAAAATGAGGACTTCCCGGCTCCCTGAAATAATACACTGGCATCAAAACCTTTCCAGTTGGCAGAGAGACCTATGCCATACACGAGATTAGGATAACGGGTGGCGCCTACAGCCACAATATCATTGTCGTTAATGGTGCCATCGCCATTAATGTCCTTGTATTTAATATCTCCCGGAGCTACCCTTCCAAATTCCTGGGTAGGGCTGTTCCGTATATCTTCATAACTTTCAAATAACCCTAATGCAACAAGGCCTTTGTTCTGATTCACCCTAAAACCTGCACGGGTGGTATATGGATAGTTGCTGTATTGTTCATCAGCTTCCAGTATTTTGTTGCGGCTGTAGGTCATGGTGCCGCGAACGGTAAAGTTTACTTTGTTGATCTGCTGGGAATATTTCAGCTGTCCGTCAAAGCCGCTGGATACTGTAGAACCAACGTTGGCCCGGGGATCCTGTCCTTTCAACCCTACAACGTCCGGGATGTATTGCCTTTCCATATAAATGCCGTCGCGCTGCTCATGAAAGTAATCGAGCGCACCGCCGAACCTGTCTCCGAATAAGGAAAAATCCAGTCCAAGATCATGCTTGGTAGACACTTCCCAGGTGATAGTATTGGAAGCTATCCTGGAGTAGGTCAGACCAGAGTATTTGTTATTGCTTTCAAGGTCGCCCCAGTTGTACCCTGCATCAGCATTGGTGCTGAAAGAGGCCAGGTAGGGGAAACGGACAGGCATGTAATCGTTCCCCACTTTACCGTAGGAATAGCGGATCTTGAACATGTCCATCCACTTGAAATGTTTCTGTATAAATTCTTCTTCGGCTACGTTCCAGGCGCCGGAGACTGCAGGGAACAGGCCAAACTGGTGCCCGGTGGCAAAGTTCTCTGAACCGTTATAGCCAAAGTTGATATCAAAGAAATACCGCGACCGGTAGCCATAGGTGAAACGGCCTGCCAGGCGCTGATTGCGGCGTTCTATGCCCTGCATGATATCTTCCGCATAGTTGGAAGTATTCACCTTTTTTTCCTGTGTATATTGTATGATCCCTCCAAAACTGTGGCTCTGGATGGTTTTGCTGTAGTGCAGTTCTCCCTGCATGGTTTCTAACCTGTCGCCGGAGGCATCGGAGCGCTGCGTCATCAGCTGCTCGGTAATGGTCCGTTTTAACCGAAGATCCCCGTTGGATTCACGCTGCCGTTCAGCTATCCATCCTTCGGGCCATTTCATGCGGCGTATATTGTTGTTATTGTTGTTGTCGTAACCAAAGCGTCCAACAAAGCGCAGGCCGGGAAGAATAAATTTCAGGTTCTGTTCTAAAGTAACGTTTGTCTGGATCTTATTTTGCCAGTTTTCAATATAGCCCTGCTGGGTGATCAACACCCACGGATTTTGCTTTTCTGCGCCACCCCTTGAGGCCACCTGGCCGGTAGAATACTTAATGGGGATAGAAATGGGATTTTGTCCCATGAGAGATGCCCAGATCTCGTCATAAGTGCCACCTGGCAGGTTTTGCTTACCTAAACTGCCACTGACACCCACCCTTACCAAAGTTGATTTGGTAAGATTCATATCTATGTTAGCGCGGTAGTTCCAGCGTTTATAATTGGCATTTGTATTATAGCCTTCCAGGTTGTCACCTGTTTCATACATACCGCCCTCGTTAATATAGCTGCCGGATACAAAATACCTCGCCAGGGCGCCGCCGCCGTCAAAATTGAGTGAGGCACGCTGAGTAAAGGACCCGTCTTTCAGGAACATATCCATCCAGCTGATATCGGGGAACAGGTCAGGATCCAGTTGGTTCCTGATAAGCGCAAGGTCTTCCTTGGTATAAAAAGGCTCTTCGTTCCTGGTAACGCGTGCTTCGTTCATCAGGTTGGCATAGGTGTACCCATCAACAAACTTTGGGGTAAAAGTGCGGGTATTGTAGGTTCCCTCGTACTTGCCATTGATGCTTACCTTGTCCATTTTACCTTTTTTTGTAGTGATGAGCACTACCCCGTTTGCACCCCGGGAGCCATAGATGGCCGTGGTAGAGGCATCTTTCAGCACGGTAAAGGTTTCAATGTCTTCAATGTTGATCTCGGCGAGACTTCTTTCAAATCCATCTACCAGCACAAGCGCTGATGTGCCTGCTCCAAAAGTAGAGATACCCCGTATCCAGAATTCGGAGGAATTACTGCCCGGCTGCCCGCTTCCCTGCATAGCCAATACCCCTGATACGTTTCCTGCCATGGCGTTGGTGATGCTGGAAGTGGATGTTTTAATAGTGCTGACATCAACAGTTGTAATGGCTCCGGTCACTGTAGCTTTTTTCTGGCGCCCCAATGCCGTTACTACTATTTCGTCCATGACCTTTTGTTCCGATGATTTGAGCGTTACATTTATTGTCAACGCATCTTTTATCAGGATCTCCTGCTGCGCAAAGCCAACGTGTGAAAAAACAAGCCACTGGTATTTATTGGCTTTTATGGTGTATTTCCCTTCCGGGGTAGTGCTGATACCCAACCCTGGCTGATCTTTTATCGTAACTGTTACACCGGGCATCGGTTCTTTCTGTTCATTAAGAACCGTACCGGTGACGGTAACAGCTATATGTGCGGTGTCCTGCGCATAGGTACAGGTAACAGCGCCAACAATCGCTATCAGTAAAAAGATAACTTTTCTCATTAATGTATATTCAGTAACTGCTTAGTTGCTGCTCGGCAATACACTATAGTGCTTGATGCAACCAAACAATTGGTTAACAATAAAAGGTGGTAAACTTTATTCTTTATTCTACTGTGATAGTACGAATGCGTTTATTGTCGCGCTCCGCGATATAGAATATTTTTCGTTCCGCGTCATAATCAATACCGGAAGGGTCGGAAAAACGAGCCTCTGTCCTTGGATCACCATCTATATAACCTTTTACACTTCCGTCAGGCGTGGGACTGCCTTTTCCGGCAAAGGTGGTGACTACCCCGGTTGGCGATACGATGCGGATACTTTGGTTAGTCTGGTCACAGAAATAATAATCGTATTCATCAGCCTGTCCGGCATAGGCAGGGTTCTTTACAAAGACTCCCTGGTAAGCTTTTCTGATCCGGGCTGAAGTGCCTATGGCATCTACATCGCCGGCAGTGGCGCTTCCTGCGAAGAGGATAGGCGGTTCCAGTTCCCGGGTATCCCAGTTATAGATGCTCTTATAGATACGGGTAGGCAGTACGATATAGGCATAGTTGCCTGTGGGATGGAAAAAGATAAGTGAATTACTGTTGGTGCTGCCCCCTACCAGGAACAGCAGTTTGGGATTCAGATCTCCTGTTAACGGATCCGGGATAGCTTTCTTGATACTTACTCCCTGGTAACCATTGTAGAACATTTCATTGGTTACAGGATGCGGAGCGGTAGAGTAGGAGGCAGGATCATAAATATAAGGATGTACACGGCGGTAGTTTTCCGAACGCAGTGTATAAGCTACTGCTATCTTGGTTCTGGCAGTAAGGTTTCCGTTATCATCCGACAGGAATAACGTATCCTTATTGGCGCTGAGCGTAGTAGTCTGCATCTTGGTGAAGGAGGCCTGCCCGTTGGTAACCAGCGTGGATACTGTTTTAGCGGTCAGATCCACGCGTCTTACGGCCCGATCCAGCTCTGTTACAAACAGTACATTGGTTTCCGGCTCATAGGTTACCCAGCCCGGATAGGAAAACCTGGCTTCTTCAAAGGTACCGTCCACGATAGAGGAGTTACCCAATTCGTCCACGTTACCTACCAGGGTGCCCACGTTGGTACTGTTGATGTAGGTGAACTGGTCAGTAAAGATGTGCTCCACAGAACTGGAACCTTCATCTATAACTACCCGCACTTTCCCGGTGATGGTCTGGCCGGGCACCCAACAATAGATCTGTTTGCCATTGGAGCCGATTACATTGATCTCTTTCTCGCCGATAAATACACGGATTTTGGAAACATCTGTACCGAAGTTATTTCCGTAAACGTAAAGACGTGTTCTGACTGCTCCCTCCTTGGGTGAGAAGTCCGTAAAAACGGTGGCTTTGGATGGGTCATGTCCTCCGCCTCCGACAATTTCTTTGTCTTTACAAGAGCAGAAAATACTTGTACAAAGCAGCAATAAAATAAATGCGTAGGGTTTTTTTTGATGCAATTTCATGATGGCGTTCTCTTATTTTATTTAATCATAAACAGGTGTAGTGAAGGACAAAAGACTTTTCAGCGCACAGATAATCCAGCTTTTGTCCTTATATTTTGGTTCTTCTTGCAATCGTTAATTACTTACACATGCTGCAATAGGCCGGTCTGCATTTGACGCTGAATTGCCGGGCAAAACATATTCACCTTCATTAACCGCAGTGTTAATTGTATCAACTAACCATTGGTGACCGGTAAAATCCATTTCAGTTCTTTGAAAATCCTGTCAGATAAGAAAAAATCAACCTATGAATCCTGCAAATGCTAATCGTATTGTTATTGTATAAAACACCAATGTTCCAACCTTTTGAAAACTCCCTATCCCAAGATGTCAATGAGCAATAAAATGTATTCAATTGAAAATCAAATTAGTTACACCGGGGTTTGCTGCGGGCAATCTACACGCTAACCGCCCGGGAACTATGCTGTGCCTAAATGCGGCAACAAAGTACCTAATCTATACAAGACGTTTTGTTCAACATTTTGCCGATTCGTTCCAATCTGTGAAACGCGGGTTTGTACTGTTAGCCGGCTATGGAGATGAAATGTACTTTCCGGTAGCGTTGCTCCGGCTGCTGAGCCAACTGAAGTCAATCCCTGAAGTAGCTGCCACTTTTTAGTCAGCAACTTGTATTTTTATTTTTTGGTTGAATGTCGGCAGCTTATGTAACAGGTAATCTGCTGGCCAGTTATTAATTCAGGTCTTTCGATAATAATTAAAAAATATGAACAAGCTACTTGCGGTTGTTTTAGCGTTGCTTACAGCAGGTCTGTTTTTGTTTATGGTATTGTATTCATCAAGCGGATTTAATTTTATCCCTTACCTGATACATGAAGCAATATCACCGGGAGGTGCAGGAGAAACAACATTTATTATGGTCTTTGATGTGTTAGCTGCTATATTACTGTTCTGGCTTTTGTACAAGTTATTCGCCCGATTATTAATAAAGAGGTAGTATTCAGAGGAGGAAGCTTTTCAGCTGATTTTTTTACACTTTATCCTGGTTTTAATTAGCGTCTACTCAATGATAAATTTGTAACCTCTGCCGGGTACGTTAATAAATTTAATGGAGTTATCGTCGATTAATTTCTTACGTAATTTAGAAACCAATACATCAACATTTCTGCTGATGACAACAATGCCATTATCTTCCCAGATCTCTTTCATCAGTTTTTCCCTTTCTACAATCTGGTTTATATTTTCTGCAAATATTTTAAGTGCTTTTGTTTCTTTTTCCGAAAGCGTAATATTGTTGTTCTCCATTTTAAGAACATTATTATCTGCATAGAATCTAAAACTCCCTAATTGTATGTAATCATTTTTATCTAAAACTGGCTCTTTCTCTTCTTTTTTACGAGTCTTCTTTTTTACATAAAAACCAATAAGACTCAAAGGAATGATCAATAGTATCAACCAAAAGAAATTAAACTTGTTTTTCTTCAAGAGATCAATTTCAATAATATAACAACCCACCTCCAGCGTACGACCCCTGCAAGGTGTTAAATCGCCTTGTTTGCTATTTATTTCGAATGCTAAGACAGTTTCATTTTGTGTACAATTCCTCAAATTCACTATATAATCTTTTGCCAGCCCATTTTTTTGAAATGTTCGTTGAACTACATTGATGAGTGAATCCGAAACAAAACCAACATTATTCTGAAAGGAGATCTGGTAGGTGTTTTCATTTAATTTCTTAACCGGCAGCACCCGGGATGTAGAATCTTTGGCTGAAAGCAAAAGCTGGTGTCCTATGTTGCGTAATACAACTTCTACATGATTCTCAGGAATCTCCTTTTCTTTATTGATAACCGCAACAGCAGAAATCAAAATAATAATTATCATGATTGAAGAGCCAAACATAATAAATTGCTTCATGTGTGCAAAATAGCCATTAAGCCCCAGTTTAGGTGGTTTTACAAACGTTTTACGCATCTTTTACAAGTTTTTACTACTAAAAACCTTCAGGAAAGTTGACGCCAGATACCTTTACTGCATTGTTTCACCAAATCAATTACAGTCATGAAAATCTATAAACTTGCCATTTTTCTCCTTTTCCCATTTCTCTTTTCCTGTAATCCGGCGGTAGAAATTCCAAAGACATCTCCTCTCACGGATCGACTGCACACTCAACATACAGATACCACCGGAACTGCAAATATCGTTTTTAGATCTGCTGATGGCGGACAAACCTGGCAGGACATTAGCAACGGGCTGCCCGAACCTGTGAAGGATGACTATAGTGTTGGCAGAAATGTTTTTTACGCAGCTGATAATGGGCTCTATTTAACCGATGGAAATTGGATATATCACAGCAACACAAATTCCACGGCTCCTTTTTGGACCAAAGATAGTATCCCTGACAAACATAGCAGCATTTGCCCAGGTAAGACCGGGATATTTGCATACAATTACTATAGCCCCATTTTACAAAAACTAAACGGAACAAATGTCTGGTTGCCGGTATTCACAGATTTGCAGAAGAAAAAAGTACGCACTGTTGTAGAAACTGCCGGAGGCACCCTTTTCATTGGCACTGACGAGGGCCTTTTTAGATCCACAGACAATGGAAAAACATGGAAAGATGTCCATGCCTGGGGCCTGTTAGGGAAATTGGCGGAGTCAGATGGTGTTATGGTGGCCACTTCCCCGAGAGGGATAATCAGATCGACCGATGAAGGTGAAAACTGGGATCTGGTGATCAGTGAGGACGGCGTGGGGATCGATGTAGAAAGCATCAAAGGTGGGTTTGCTGCTATCAATTACAGTACTGCGGCCAAGACCAGGAGGATACGAACATCCTACGATGGCGGAAAAACCTGGCAGCCCATTGATGCAGGTCTCCCCGGGCAAGCTATTATTGACTCACACTGGCGGCCCATTAATGCCGGCAATCCGGCACAAGGTGGCAATGATTCAGTCTGGCATCCTAAAGAAGATGTCCTTCCGGCGCCAACCTACATTACTTCAATTATCCAGGTGGGTGAAGATTTCTTTTGTGGTCATACTGACGGCATTTACAGGACATCAGACAAAGGAAAAACATGGACACTGGTACTTCCTGCTGTAAAAGGGAAGATGTTCAAATTATCTGTTTCCGGCAACGTGGTATATGCCTTACAGATGGAGTCACATTGTTAAACCTGCAATCACCTCGCCATCCTATCATCTCATCAACTTCTGGTGAGAACATACTGTCCAAAAGAATACGCCATTTTTGGGCAATAGGAAATCTTTTTTATAACTCTTCGAACCTAACAATTACTTGATTGTCACAATTAGTATGATGAGGAATTAATCTCGGTGAAATATTTATAAAATTGAAACGCCTTCAAAATCATTGCTTTGAAGGCGTTTCAATTTTATCCGCGGAGAGAGAGGGATTCGAACCCTCGGTACAGTTGCCCGCACAACGGTTTTCGAGACCGTCCCATTCAACCACTCTGGCATCTCTCCGTAAGGGCGGCAAATGTACTGCTTTTTCCCTGATATTTTAGTGAGGGCAGGCCGGCGCCGCTATTTCGGGCCTAAGTGCTTTCCTGTACTGCGTTTCCGGGGATAAATAAAGGAACCACTAAAGCCGGTATTAGCAGGGTAGTGGAAGCCTGTTGCCTGTGGCGGCTACTGCTTTCCCTATGCCGTACTATTGCTCAAGGTCTTGATCTCAGTCAGTACTTTACCAGCGCCGCCCAATCGCTGAACATTTTAACCGGTCAGCGCTTTGCCAGAGCAGCCCTATTGCTAAAAGCTTTTCCCTGGTCATGGCTTTGCCAGCGCAGTCCTGCTGAAGGTCTTGCTCCGGTCAGTGGTTTATCAGGGCAGCTCCATTCCTCAAGGGCTTCCTTTCTCTACATGGCCTTCTGCTACCAGGCTCAAAATGGTGATGGCAACTATTGGCACCTGGGCCGCTGGGACTGTAGTAATTTTAAAACAGCTTAAAGGTAATTACTGTTATAACGCTGAAGTGTAAATGCTTTTTACCTCCGAGAGCCTTATCCTCTTCATCATCCTACGTCGCAATAATAAAAAGCTGTTTTTACTTACGCCAGCTTTTAATGCGGAAACAATAAAAGCAACTATGGTTTCCAAAATCTGCAGCCCTATAAAGACACTTGAGAAAATTTAAAAACCACGTTCGGATCAAAAAAAATAATTCTTGGTTTTGCATTGATTATTCAGGCTTTTATATGGAAATTTGTTTTGATAGTCCTCTCCCGATTCCCCGTTCCACTGTTAGCATCCGATCCCTTACAAACGATTCTGACGATGTGTATTGTAATGTAGTGGCCGTTCTCCGCAGGACAGCAACTGTATTATTTCCCATAAACGCTTATACATACTATTAACCATTAACCTTTCTTTATGAAGCATGAACATTCTGTTCAGGTGGCAACCCGCATTGCCCTTGTACACATTCAGCAGGAGTATGCAGCCGTACTCCATTCTACCACGTATTCACTGGAAGAACTGTTTAACAACGACCGGTGCCGGTTAAGTGAATATTGTGCCGACTATCAGCCGCATCCCCGGACGGGACAATTGGTGGACATTGTCCAGGAATTCGGGCAGCGCTTCGGGATCTGGTTACCCAATGCCAAACATTATGTGACCAGCGCGCTTTTCCTGTTCCCCGATGCGGACTTTGTCCGTGCGCAGGCCCTGGTCAAAAACCTGGCCACGGATTATTACCTCAATGACACTATGGGGAGAGAACTGTACAAGTATCTTTCCCCGGCACAGCAGCTGGAAGCCCGGCAGGTTATTGGTCGTATTATTGCGCTGGATGAGCAGCTGGCGCTGGAACCAGAAGCGACAGGCATTGAAAGGGCCAACGTGGAAATGCTGGCGGAGATCAGGGATATCAGTCCTTTACCCTGGTTTGGAGAGTTCCTGAAACTCTACCTGTACCATATCGAGGTAACCCATAAGGACAACTCTGCCGCTGCCCTGGGCTACCTGCCAACAGTGGATGAATATATCAGCATGCGGAACCATACTTCCGGGATGCCGCATATCATTTCCCTGGCGGAATATGCTGCTGATAATTTCCTCGACTGGAACTGGCTGGCCAGCGTACAGCTGGATGCCCGGCTGCGCCGCATTCACCGTGCAGTAGCACTGTTCGGTTGCCTGACCAACGACCTGTTCTCGTTTGAGAAGGAAGTGATAGATAATAACGCTGATCCCAACCTGGTGATGGCCGTGGCGTTCAATTACCCGGAGCTGAGCTTTGAAGAAGTGATCCTGCACGCGGCGGCTATCGTGCGCAAAGTGTTTGCGGATTATGTGGAACTGATGGAGCTGATGCGGGAGAAACTGCGCCTGCTGCCCCAGTCAGAGCAGGTAGCAGTGCTGGACCGGCACCTGGCTACACTGGAGAAAATTGTGCAGGCGTCCTGGATGTGGCAGGTTTATACGCGGCGGTACAAACGGCCGCTGTCCATCTGGCGGGAAACCCGCCTGGAGCCAGCTGCCACGCCGCTTTCTGCGTGATAATAAATTTACCCTTGCGCCAGGCGTCGCTGCTGGAGGAGCCGGCTGCTGGAAAGCGCCAGGCGCAGGGGCTTTTGCTGAATAGGTTTTGGAACAAAAGCATCCGCACCCGCCGCCAGCAGGCGGTCCAGGGAATCGGCAGAGCATTCACCAGTGGTGACAATAACGGGTATGTTTTTTAACCGGGGATTTTGTTTCAGGTAACGCATGGCGGCTTCGCCGTTCATCAGGGGCATATGGTAGTCCATGATGATGACATCGAACTTGTCCTCCTTGGCCTTCCGGATCAGTTCATTGCCGTTCTCGGCAATCTCTATCTGGCAACCCAGTCCTTCCAGGTGCATGGACAGGGCCCGGGCATTGATCACTTCGTCTTCGGCAATCAGGATCCGGGTATTGGACATATTGGGCAGTTCATTTTCTCCCATAAAATCATCATCCGGGCTGAGGTCGCGGGTCTTGCCTACGGTCAGCGGCAGGCGGACCGTGCAGATCACCTTTTTGTCGGCCGTGGATATGAGTTCCACTCTTCCGTTCATGGATTTTACTTTCATGTTCACAATGTAGAGGCCCAGACCGGTGCTTTCATCGTCGGTATTGCGGTTACTGATAAAAGGATGATCAAAGAGCAGGGCCTGCTTATCGGCCGGGATACCGTTGCGACTGGCATTGCTCACGGAAATGGTCCAGTGATCTGATCCATCGCGGGCCAGTCTGACCTGGATAACGGTACCCTTTAAACCATATTTGACGGCATTGGAGAGCAGGTTATTGATGATATGGCTCAGCTTGACCGCATCGCTGGTGATCAGGGAAGGCATTTCCTCCACCTTCAGTATGATCTGCATGCGCTTGGTCTCCGCATGTATATTGGCCGTCTGTACCAGCCCGTTGAAAAATGGTTTGAGGAAAAAGGTCTTCTCCACATTTTCCTTGAACATCTGTCCCTCTTCCACCATGGCCAGGTCCTGTACGTTATTGATCAGGTTCAGGGCATTATTGGTGCTGACGAGCAGCATATCAATATGAGGCGCCAGCGGTTGCAGTTCCGGCATTTTGTTGATCTCGCTTTTGATCTTCTGGGCCAGCAGCCCGGTGGAGTTAATAGGCGTACGCATTTCATGCGTAACATGGGCTACAAAATTCTTTATGAAGCGGTTGCCGCGCGCCAGTTTTTCATTGGCCTCCCTGTTGGTGTGGTGTATTAAATTGGTGATCAGCAGGATGATCAGGATATTGACAATGGCTACTACTTTGATCTCATCCAGGTAGTTTGTCCGGATCACAGGATCGTAGTTCCTGTGAATAAACTCCAGGCCGATCAGCATGGCGGAGACCAGACCGAAGCAGGTATAACGGATCCATTTTTCGCGGAAAAGCTGGTTGGACATGGTGATCAGCAGGAAGGCCATAAAATGCAGCTGCAGTTCCTTTCCCATCATATAACTGAAATACACAGTGGCCAGCAGAGTGGTAAGGACCAGGCTGAAGGCGCCTAAGGGCTGTGTTGCCCTTCTGACAAGGAACAGCGACAATATATTCAGTGCTATATAAGCCAGTATCCCGTAAGTGATCAGGGGATAGGGCAAGAGCCAGTATTTGAACGGCAGGTAAATCAGCAGTAGCAGGCTGGTAATGACAAAGCCGAAAGAGTTGGCTTTCCGGACCACTTCTTTGTCTGTCTCTTCTTTCCATCTGGCTGTCCCGCGCAGGCACTGGCGGTTAAACCAGCCGATCGGTTTCCACTGTAAGGATAACGAGCTTTTGATTGTAAACATACCCTTCAGATTAGGTTGGTTAATGGATAATGTCTGAGCACGCTCAGTTCGTGAACCTTAGCATGGGGTTTCTCAGCTTTTTCATTAAAAAAATAACGGTAAATGGATGTAGCCTGACGTATAGTGACGTTACAGGCATACGATTCCGTACGTCTGATGCCACTGATCAGTGCTTGCTAAGCCATAGTTAATCTGAGCCGGGAGGGATACTGAATACATAGAATTCCCTTTGTAGCTGTCGTTGGTTGGGATGATGCATTCCTTACTGCTCGATCTTACTGCCAAATATAGATAATAAGTTGAGAATACACAGTGTTTTCACCGTGCGGAATCGTATTTATCAGGCAAAATTCAGGGCATCCGCTGCTTGCTTACCGTATTTTTTACACGGCTAATGGTAATCGAAAACCATAAATGGATCTCAGACGAAGCCAATATGCCTGCGAAGCAACTGCTTACAGTGAAGGTTAATTTATTATCCGAAAAGCCCGCTTTCTAAGCTTTTGTTATAATTAACCGCACCCGGAATGGGAATGTCTAAATAAAATAGCTTGCGGGACATTCATTTCACCGTAATATTTTCCTCATGACAAGAATTCTACTCCTCCTTGCAGTTGCAATTACCCTTGGATCCTGTGGTGTCAGCAAGCCAATGGCCAGTATGGATGCCTATTCCGGCAGGGATACCCTGATCACTGAGTCGCTCTTCAACGACCGCAGCTCTACTATCTCTGAAGCCGCTATCCAGCAGATACTGGACGGGCAGTTCAAACTGCCACAGCAAATGCGGGTGGCCATTGTGCGGATAGACAATACGCCGCAAAAGCAGGTCCACTGGAACGATGAGCAGTTCCTCAGCACGCAGCAGGCTTTCCTGGACCAGTTCTCTGAAAAGCTGCGGCAATCCCCACGGGTTACCAGGCTGACACTGATCCCGGATATTGTGGTAGCTAAATCTTCTTATACCAATATCCGTGAGGCGGCCGTCCGGATGCAGGCCGATGTGGTGGTGGTGTATTCTATCACAACCGATCTCTATTCTAAATACAAGGCCTTTGCCAACCCGGATATGAAAGCCTTTGCCACCACACAGCTGGTGCTGCTGGATGTGCGCACCGGACTGATCCCTTTCTCTACTATCGTTACCAAAAATGCAGCAGGTGTAAAAGCAAAGTCTGAAATGGATATCCAGGAGGCCCGCAACCGGCTCCAGCAGAAGGCAGTATTGGAGACCATTGATGAGATCAGTAAGCAGCTGCAGGAATTCCTGAAAGGGTAATGATCCCGGATGGCGGCGCTGAACATTACTGAACTCAAACCTGGCCTGTCGCTCCCGTTGAAATTCCGCATCACTACCTGTAGCGTGCGTTTCAGGATTGTTTATATCGACAGGAAAATACAGAGGCGGGCTACCGGCGTCTGAATGGCGGGCGCCGCCGGGGGACTTCCGGTTCAGCCAGGATCTCCGGTTCCGGTCCCTTTTTTGCCAGCCATTTCACCAGCCAGGGCAGGGTAGTGCCCTGGCCTACAATAGTGATCAGCACTACGGCCGTGGCAATAAAGATAGTGGCGCTGCGCAGGGGAAATGGTTCGCCGTTTTCCAGGGTGGCAGGCAGGGCCATGGCGGTGGCCAGGGATACAATACCGCGCATGCCCGACCAGCTGATGATCAGGCTGGAACGCAGGTCCAGCAAGGCGTTTTCCGTAATGCGGCCCCGCTTGTACTGGAAGCCCCGCTGCAGGCTGATCCGCTGGGTCAGCACCCGAACCAGCCGCACCAGGAAAGCAACCGCAGCAATCAGCAGGGCATAGCCGATATAAAGCAGTAAATGTGATCTGTTCATGGATTCCACCACGTAGGGGAACTGCAATCCAATAAGGATAAAGATCAGGCCATTGAGTAAAAAGATGATGACATCCCAGAAAGACTTGGATTCCTTACGCACAGATTCAGGCAATACCTGGTGGCTGTAACGACTGATAGCCAGTCCCAGCACCACTACCGCAATCACACCTGATACATTCATTTCTTCCGCTACGCGGTAAGCCACAAAAGGCATCAGCAGCATGAAGCTGATAGTGGCCAGGCTGTTGTGTTTGGTCAGGCGGATAATATACCCCAGCGCTTTGGCGGCAATAAATCCTATCAGTAGGCCACCGGCCATCAGCACCACAAATTCCAGTGAAGCTTTCCAGATTACAAAGGCGGTACCGGTCACAGCGGCCACCGCAAAATGATAGGCCACCAGGGCCGATGCATCATTCACCAGGCTTTCTCCTTCCAGGATAGTGGTGGTCTTGTGCGAGAGGCCCAGTCCCTTGGTCACATTGATGGCAGCTACCGCATCTGTGGCGGACAGAATGGACCCCAGTACAAAAGCCAGTGGCCAGGTCATACCCGGGATCAGGAAATAGGCTACCACGGCAATGGCGGCAGCGGATATAAAGACCAGGGAGATGGCCAGTGTACTGATGGTATTGAAATGGGTCCTGAACTCCCGCGCATCAATATTGAAAGCGGCGTCATAAAGCAGCGGTGGCAGGAAGATCAGGAAAATAATTTCAGGGTTCAGTTCAATATGCGGCAGATCGGGTATAAAACCGATAGCAATGCCCGCAGTGATCAGCAGCACGGGATAGGGCAGTCGGATCTTGTCGGCCAGCGCGGAGAGGCCGATCATAATAAACAGGATAAAAATGACGATACTGTAGTTCTCCATTTAGCTGGATTGGATGATGTCTTTGCCTTCAAGGATATGTTTGGGATAGCCCTTTTGGGCGGCATGGATCATGGCTCGTCCCAATTCTTCTACTTTACAGAAACCGCCAGGGGACAGGGCCCGGCCGATGGGAAAGATCCAGCCAATGTATTTGTACACCGGTAAAATATTGCGTTGGCCTTTCATTGGCCTGATGAAGCCGGGCCGGAAATTGTATACAGCTTTGAAGGGAAGTTGTTGCAGGTCGTTCTCAGTTTTGCCTTTGACCCGCGCCCAGTGGAGGCGACTGCTTTCTTTGCTATCGGTCCCTGCCCCTGAGATATAACAGAAGGTCATATCCGTATTGAGGCGGCTCAGGGTTTCGGCCACATGCATCGTCAGCGTATAGGTGGTTTTAAAATAGTCTTCCTGACTCTTGCCAACAGACGTGGTGCCCAGGCAGAACAGGCAGGCATCATAGCCTGTCAGGGATGCTTCAATAGCCTGGAGGTTCCCAAAATCCTGGTGGATCACCTCCTTCAGTTTGGGATGCTGCAGCCCGCTGGGCCTTCTGGTAATGACCAGCACTGTGCCAATGGCCGGATGCTGCAGTGCGGTCTGCAATACGCCTTCTCCTACCATACCGGTAGCACCGGTGAGGATAATGTTGATGGTTGATTTCATGCAAATGGTTATGGTCTACGTTTTGGGGTAAAGGTCCCGGGGAGGCGCCTGCTCTTTCCGGTTAACGGGTAGACGGCCGGGTAAGGGGGCATATTGTATCCCCACCGTTTTTTGCCGGCATTATTTTACCAGTCGGCCGGCTGCTCAGGCCTGGCTGATCCTGGAAGGGGCCGCGCCAAAAGCATTCTTGAAAGCAAAGGAAAAATGCGACAGGTCTTCAAAGCCGAGGTCCAGGTACACATCGGAAGGTTTCCTGCCTTTCTCCGTGATGAGGTAGTAGGCTTCCTGTAATCTTTTCTGCAATAACCAGCGGCTGGGAGAAGTGTGAAAGATCTTTTCGAAATCGCGTTTGAACGTGGCCAGGCTTCTTCCTGTAAGATAAGCAAAACGTTTCAGTTCAACGTTGAAATGGAAATTGCGGTTCATGAACGCTTCCAGGTCTATTTTGCCGGGATCGCTGAAATCGAAGAGGGTATTTTTCAGTGCTGGCTGTATGCGCAGCAGGAGCAGTACGGCTTCTTTGACCTTGAGGTCCAGCAGCGCGGCATTCTGCGTGCCAGGCAGCTGGAGATAGGGATCAAGGGAGGTCATAAAGGCTTTAAAGAGCGGATCGGCAGGGAGGTTGACCACGGGATCGATACAGGGTGCTTGTTTGCTGGCCGTAAACCCATATTCCACGCTGATGGCCTGCAGCATGTCCTGGTCCAGCCGGATAGACAGGGACCTGAACTCGCCACCAGGCGGCGGGGTCTTAACAAATTTGGCCAGCTGGTTACGCCGGACAAAGCGGAACTCACCGGGGTTGAACACAAAATCCTTTTTACCGTCGTTCACGGTAAGGGTTCCGGCTACCTGGCAGCTCAGGACATGCTCCCGTACAAACTGTTCACCCGAGCGGGACACGTTAAAGTAACAGCTGGACAGGATCGGTGGTAGTTTTTGTTCAGTCTTTTCCATAAACTGGCCGGGAAGGTTTGGGCCCCCTGCGGAGCGCTGTTTCCCGGAGCTAAGGTAGCAAAACAGTTGCCGGCTTACTTTGTTGAGCGGCTCAAAGATGGTTTGCTGGACGGCTCAGGGCGCAATGATCGAGTCTCCATATTTATCTTTTGGGCGTTATATTGCAACTGATTTACCAATAACCCGGCATTCATGGATCAATTGCTGCAACACCTCAAACAGCTTCACAGGCTTTCCACGGAAATGGAGCTGGTACTACGCCAACATTTTGAAGAGCTGGTCCTGCCCAGGGGCGAATACCTGATCACGGAAGGGCAGGTTTGCCGGCGACTATACTTTCTCCAGCAGGGCTGCCTGCGCGGTTATTACACGCTTGATGGCAAGGAGATCACGCACTGGTTCGGCTTTGAGAACGACTTCGTCACTTCTTTCCATAGTTTTATTACCCAGCAACCTGCTGTAGAAAGCATCCAGCTGCTGGAAGGCTGTGTTCTCTGGTCCATTTCCAAAGAGGCCCTGCAATCCATACTGAACAGTCATCATGAGCTGGAACGATTGCTCCGCATCGCCTACGAAAAATATTATATCAAGCTGGAAGAACGGTTTGTGAATGCGCAGTTCAAAACCGCCAAAGAGCTGTACGAAGACCTCCTGGAACGTACACCCCATATCATTGAGCGGGTGCCGCTGGGCCATGTGGCTTCTTACCTGGGCATCTCGCAGGAAACACTAAGCCGTATCCGCAGCCGGATCTGATCATTCAACTGGTATTTGATCTTGTGTTCATGCAGGTGTCCTTCCGGGACAGCCACCTGAACATCTTCTCCTGGCGGTGATCGGGGGATCTTATTTAAGGACAGCCTGCTTTAACATTTCCGATCTTCGTTTTTGACAACTGTCAAAAACAGGCTGCCGGCTGCCCTATAGATTTGTTCCCATAAATAATCCTTTATGGAACAAAGAATCAACCAACAACCCTCTGCCGCCTTTGTAGCCGCCTCCTGGGCCTCCCTTTTTATTGGCGTTATTGCTTTTAATATAGGCCTCTGGAATGCAGAGATGGAGCTGAATGAGAAAGGCTATTATTTTACCGTCCTGATGTTTGGCCTCTTCTCTGCCATCTCCGTCCAGAAGGCTGTGCGCGACCAGATGGAAGGTATTCCCGTTACCAATCTCTATTATGGTATTTCCTGGTTTACCACCCTGCTGTCCATTCTGCTGCTGATCATCGGCCTCTGGAATGCCACGCTGACCAAAAGTGAAAAAGGTTTTTATGGTATGGCCTATGCCCTCAGTCTTTTTTCCGCCATTGCAGTGCAGAAAAACACAAGGGACGCACGCCTGCGCGATAATAACCAGCCTAAACAGGATCCTGCCAAGCAGGATCATCCTCAACAATAATTATTGAAGGGAATTTTCCCATGCAATAGGTACAGCCCTGCGGGGCTATAGGGAAGGGTGTTCACCCAATGCCCTGAATGAAAAGGCCTGCCCCGGTAACGGGGCAGGTTGTTTTTAAAAAGTGCTCTCACCAGAATTTTTGCTGGCTGTGTAAGCGTCGTATCTGCTCCTGATCGGCGTCCGGGTTGATATATTTCATCAGTTCCTGCGGGGAGTGAAGTTGCCTGGCTTCTTCTTCCGGAAGGACCTTTTTTATTTCCTCCAAGGCTGCCGTGTTTGGTACCCAGTCGGGTATAATGACCACAGGTTGTACCTGGTCAAATCCTGCCGGCATGATAACCCCGTCACAGAATTCCCGTAGCTGGATACCATTGAACCGGTCAAAAGCATAAAAGCTGTTATAGTCTTTCAGGCCGGCAAAAGCAGGATTGGCGGCGTCAACAGCAAATGGCTTTTTAATAGTGTCATACAATTGATTGAATACGGCATCGAATGGGTATACATAATCGTATTGTTTATGCCCGGTCATTTCCTTGTACAATGTCCATCGGGGAAGGAAGGGCGATAGCAAGCAGATCTGGAAGATTTTCTCCGGGTATTTCCCATATAACCGTTGTCCGGCCCTTCCATCTGTGTCTTTGGCAAAAAAGAGCTTAGCGGTTTTAAACCTGGTCAGTGAATGGTGAAGCCCGCAATAGATCAGTATTTTTTGATTCCTGGCAATGACCTCTTTTTCTATTATTCCGGGCAGCAGATTGTCGAAATTGATTTTTCTGGTCTGAAGGCGGATGGAATCATCCGGGGAATTCCAGCTTTTAGGTTTAAAGGAAATGTTGAGCTGTAAAAACCTGACCTTATTGCTATCCTGCGGGATAGTGCTATTCAATTGCCAGATGGTCCTGAACACCTCCAGGTAATCTTCAAAACACCAGCTGTACATACTGTTCCGCATGATGGTTATAGCTTTGGCCCGGTCAAATTCAGCAGCGGTGACCACACTGTCCGCGGCCTGCTGATATTCGGCGGCGCCAAATTCCCAGCCGATCATTTTAATGCCTTTTGCCTGGTAGAGATAAGGTATCAGGTCTTTAAAAAAGGCCAGGTCCTGCTGTCTTTTGTGCAGCTCTCCTAAGAAGACAACATCGTGGGTATTGAATTTCTCTGCAACATATTGCAGGGGATCTTTACTGTCTATTGCAGCTGCATAGGTCCGGAGGTCAGCGGCTGGCAACGGTTTGGTGCGGTGGAACAGGTCCAGGTTGAACAGTACATAGAGGAACAGCAGGCAAATAATAGTTCCTATCAACAGCAGGATGCTTTTGGCAATCGTTTTTATGGTTCTTTTCATTGGTTTGGTATGAAAGCTTAGGGGACATCCTAAAAGATAGGCAAAGGAACTGGCACCTGCAATGATGCCGGTCACAAGGACCGGCATCATTGCAAATAGTTATATGTTGTTGGTTAAAAACTAATATCTGGCGGGATCGCCGGCTTTGGGCAGGGATTGGCGGATGAACTCCCGGATATCCTCATTGGCCTTGACCAGGTCTTCCCGGCGCAGGTACATCATATGTCCGCTACGGTAACCTTCAAAGCTCAGCCGGTCTTTCAATTTACCGCTGGGATCAATATTCCACATGCTGTATTTAGCATTGAAATAATCGCAGGCGCCATCATAATAGCCCGACTGGATAAAGACCTTGAGCCAGGGATTCTGGGCCATGGCCTGCCGCAGGTTCTCACCTGTCTTACCACCGGTCCGGTCCCAGGGATTTACCGGTCCAAACATATTGTATTTGAGGTCTGTTTTATATTTCAGCTCTTCCCGCAGGTACATATTGATGGGTGGGGTGAAGGAATGCAGCCAGGAGGTCAGCTCGGCATTGAAGTCCACACTGCTGCCAGCATCTACCCGGTCGATCCCGAGGTAGCGGGAGTCCAGCCGGCCGATGGTATAGCCTTTATCGCGCAGCAGTTCTTTCCAGAACATATTCACCGGGATATTGAGGCTGTTCTGCAGGATAAAGGTTTCGGACAGACCGGTATAGCGGGCCATCCTGGCGGCGATAGCTTTTTTAGCCGGCTCTTCCAGGAAACCACCCTTCACCATGGCCGGCAGCAGTTCATTCACCGTAAAGGCTTCCACTTCGGGGAGCATGGCGGTGAGGTCTTTTGATTGCAGGCCTGCTTCCAGTTTTTTATGGTACCAGGCGGTAGCGGCGAAATAGGGCAGGCGGAGGGCGGCGCTGACCGGTCCGCTTCTTTCAATGTCCAGGTCCGTGGGTGATACCAGGATCACCCCGTTCAGGTACATCCATTGCTGGTTCTGCAGTTCCAGGGCCAGGCCGGAAACCCGTGTGGTGCCATAACTTTCACCAATCAGGTATTTGGGAGAAGCCCAGCGGTTATTGCGGTTCACAAAAGTATTGAGCCATTCCGCCAGGTATTTGATATCGGCGTTGACGCCAAAGAATTTTGATGCAGGTGTATTCTTGTCGATGATCCGGGAGAAGCCGGTATTTACAGGATCAATGTATACAATGTCTGCTACATCCAGAATGGAGTAGGGATTGTCCTTGTAGCCATAGGGCTGCACGGGATAGCCCTCATCGTCAATGGCCAGCAGCTTGGGACCGGTATAGGCAATATGCATCCATACGGAGGCGGAGCCGGGGCCGCCATTGAAGGAGAAGACCAGGGGCCTGGTAGCGCGGTCCTTCACATCTGTGCGCTCATAGTATACATAGAATACGCCGGCAATAACCTTGCCTTCTTCATCCCAGACAGGCATGCTGCCGGTGGTGGCGCGATAGGGAACGCGCTGTCCTTTGATGGTAACGGCATTGTCAATGGTGACCTGGTGATCCGGGTTAAGGAGTCTGCTGCCAGGCGCCGGTTTTTCTTCTTTGACTACGGGAGTTTCCTTAGCCGGTTTTGTTTGTGCGGACAGCAGGTGAAGGCTGAGCAGTCCGGAAACTATGATCAAGGCTTTTTTCATAACAGTTAAGTTCGTTTGGTTCGGTAGGGTGGAAAGCTATGTAAAAAATGGGGAACTGTTATGCCGGTCATCCTAAAAAAAGATGGGAAGACAATCCTGCTTTGCCGGACGGTCTAAGACAATAATTGCACTGGCGGGCAGGAGCAGCCAGCACATTGGTTCGCCCCAAAAAATAATTGCTGCATAGTAAGCATGTGGGCTATTCCGGATTGAATTACTCAACTCACCCTTAGGCAATTTCCAGTTGAAAGCTGCTGTTGAACTGCAGCCTGCCCTCGGTCTCCGCTGCTGAGCCGGGCAGTTTCCAGCCTTTGGCTTTGCCGGTCTTACCCTTGGTCAGCAGGTCGGCCATTTGTTTATCAGTGAGCTTTTTCCCAAATACTTCAAAAGGGATCTTGAAGCCGCAGACACTGAAGTTGGCGCATCCGTAGGCGGTATGGCCTTTCTTGAGTAGGTGCGCTTTGCATTTTGGGCATTGCTGTTCTTCCGGGACAATAACTTTTTTAGGTTCTTTGGGTTTGGGCTCTTTCTTTGGCTTTTCGGCTTTATCTTCTTCTTTTTTAGCGGGCTGGTCGGGCGCTATGCTGATCACTTTGTAGGTGGCGGTCTTGACTTCCACGGTCAGGTCCTGAACCATCTGGATCAGCTCCTGCTTGAAAGTTTCCATGGCATACTCGCCTTTTTCTATCTGCCGTAATTTTCCTTCCCAGATGCCAGTCAGTTCGGGACTTTTCAGCAGTTCTGTCCGGATGGTATCAATCAGGTCCATCCCTGTTTGTGTAGCGTAGATATTCTTCTTGCGTTTCTCTATGTATTTTCTTCTGAAGAGGGTTTCAATGATATTGGAGCGGGTGGATGGCCGGCCAATGCCGTTATCTTTCAGCAGTTCGCGCATTTCTTCATCGTCCACCTGTTTGCCGGCAGTTTCCATGGCCCGCAGCAGGGTGGCTTCCGTATAGGCTTTGGGCGGGGTGGTCTTGCCCTGGTGTATCCTCGGCGTATGCGGACCGCTTTCCCCGGCTTCAAATACGGGCAGGATCTTTTCTTCTTCCTCGTCTTCCTTTTTGGCGCTGGTATCGTTGGCGTATACTTCTTTCCAGCCTGGCTCCAGTATCTGTTTGCCGGTAGCTTTAAAGGGCACCTGTCCCACTTTACCCAGTACAGTGGTATTGGCAATTTTACATTCCGGGTAAAAGGCGGCGATAAAGCGCCGGGCTACCAGGTCGTATATACGTTTTTCCTCCAGCGCCAGGCTGGAAGGAAATATGCCGGTTGGAATGATGGCGTGGTGATCGGTCACTTTCTTATCATCGAACACTGTTTTCAGCTTTGGGATGGGCTTCTCCAGGATCGGCGCTATCAGGGCTGCATAGGGTGTCAGGTCCTGCATGATACCGGCAATTTTTGGGTGCAGGTCTTCCGAGAGGTAGGTGGTATCTACGCGGGGATAGGTGACCAGTTTTTTCTCGTACAGGTTCTGGATATATTTCAGGGTATCATCTGCTGAATAGGCGTATTTCTTATTGGCTTCCACCTGTAAGGCTGTGAGGTCAAAGAGGCGGGGATTACCTTCTTTGCCTTCCTTCTTTTCAAAGGAGGTGATCTCAAAAGGATGTTCTTTGAGATAGGCCAGTCCTTTTTCAGCACGGTCCGGCGCCTTGATCCGGTCGATGGTGGCCGTGAATTCCGTTTCCCGGTAAATGGTCTTCAGTTCCCAGTATTCTTCGGCGGTGAAGGCGTTGATCTCTTTCTGCCGGGCAACGATCATGGCCAGGGTAGGGGTCTGGACCCTGCCGATGGACAGGACTGTTTTGCCCTGGGCAAATTTCTTAGTGAACAGGCGGGTGGCGTTCATGCCCAGGAGCCAGTCGCCGATAGCCCGGGCGCTGCCTGCTGCATAGAGATTATCGTATTGATCGGCTGTTTTGAGTTTCTGGAAACCTTCGCGGATGGCCTGCTCTGTCAGGGAGGAGATCCATAGTCGTTTAACAGGGGCTGTGCATTGTGCTTTGAGCAGTACCCAGCGCTGGATCAATTCGCCTTCCTGGCCGGCGTCACCGCAGTTGATGACTTCTTCGCAGGCATGCACCAGCTGTTCAATGACCTTAAATTGTTTCTGGACCCCGCTGTTATCAATCAGCTTGATCCCGAAGCTGGGCGGGATCATGGGCAGGTCTTCCAGTCGCCAGAATTTCCACTGGTCTGTATAGTCATGCGGTTCCTTGAGGGTACAGAAATGGCCGAAGGTCCAGGTCACCTGGTAGCCGTTGCCTTCATAGTATCCTTCTTTCCGGGCTTTGGCGCCGAGAATAGCTGCAATATCCCTGGCCACGCTGGGCTTTTCCGCAATGCAAACCTTCATAGTGATTGAAACGAGTGCAAATGTCGGTATTTTTTTATTTATCCGGGCCGGCCTGCCGGTCCATGGGGCGGTTCTTCAGTGGAACAACCGGGTACTGCTTTTACCATATGTATGGGATACGGCGGTACCGGGTTGCCTGTGCATAGGCTGTATCCTGCAGGGGCGCGCAGGATACCAGTTGCCAGCAATGTTGACACCTTATTTGATCCGGACGGCAAAGCCTACCAGTATGCGGCTGGAATGCCAGGAGTAGCGGTCGTCAATATCATTGATATCATTGAGCCCCTTGTTCCATCTCACAGAAAGGCTGAAGCCGCCAATATTGAACTGGCCGCCCAGGTTGGCGCTGAACTCGGATTTGGTAAAAGCTTCCTGGTTGCGCACCAGGTTCTCATTGGTGGCAAAGAGATAGCTGTACTGGGGCCCGGCCAGCAGGGTAAATCTTTCACTCAACTCATAGCGGACCAGCAACGGAATGCCAATGCTGTTGAGGCGGAATTTTTCGCGGGAATTGCTTCTACCGTTGATATTGTAGTAAGTGGTGAATTTACTGGTCCTGGTCACGTTGGACAGGGTATACAGCAGTTCTGTCTGCAAACCCCAGTGGGTATTCAGTTCCCGCTGCAAAAAGCCGCCTGCCTGTACGCCGGTAGTATAGGAGGATTTGATCCCCTTTCCATCTACCTGGGTCAAATTCAGGTCCAGCTTGGGGCCAAAATGCCATTGCTGGGCCTGGGAGGCGGATGCCAGCAATAAAAAGACGAGTGTTACTTTGAGCTTCATAGCGTTAACAGCTTAAGGGCTGGTGTCAAAAATAACAGGCACAGGAAATGAAGTTTGTTAAAACCTGTCAGCAGGTGAAAGAAATCGATCAACTGATGATTATGTCCTGTTAACGTGGTTGGTGTTGATGTGGGAGTAGTATTGCTTCAAAAAGAAGCAGGGCCTGTTGCCGGTATTTTGGAGATAGGTATATTTTGTAAATTGGGTCTGTAAAAGCGTACAGCCTTTCATCGCTTAAATCCTATAATATGTTTACCATAGAGCAGATCAGACAAGCGCACAGCAAAGTGCAGTCAGGAGCTGATTTTCCAGCCTATATAACCGACCTGAAAGCCTTGGGTATTACTGGTTATGAAACCTGGGTAAAAGATGGACATACGGACTATGCAGGCGTTGATGACCAGCATGCCGTTTCCCCGGCCAAATATGCCGATCTGCAAGTGGCAGATAATTCCGATAAAGCGCTGTTCAAACAGCACCTGCAACTGCACCAGCAGGGGCATACGGACTATCCCACCTTCTGCCGGCATTGTGCCGAAGCCGGTATTGAAAAATGGATGGTCAGCATTGATCAGCTGACCTGTACTTACTATGATAAGCAGGGCAATCAATTACTGCAGGAGCAGATACCGCAATAGACAGGAGCCGGAAACCCGGTCAGAATTTGTGCAGCCTGCCCCAGTTAATGCGGGTAATTTTGTTGTTGCGGATGAGCAGCAGGGCAATTTCCCTGTCCTTACCAATCCTCCCAAAGTCCATGTTTACCAGCCAGGCGCTGGCATATTCAGTGGTTACCGGCTCATGGGTGTATAATGCTGAATTGAACAGCGGATGGAGGATAGTATAGGTATTACCGCTCTTTTCGGCCAGGAAGGTCCTGCAGTCATCATGTATCAGGTATACCGTTCTGTTATTGATGGTAAAGGTGGAAAAGAATTGCACGCCCATAAGGTCAATGATAGTGCTGTCGTATGTATTTTCCTTAATCGTATTGCCTGGCCAGCCGGCATATTTTATTGAATCATTTCTTCCGGGGGCCTTTCTTAATTGAGGGAGTAAGTCGGGCCTTTTGATCATTTTGAGTGTGGTAAATCCTTCCATATGTCCTAAATGAGCCAGCACATAGTATTTCCCCTCTTTTTTAATGACCGTATTGGCACAGGTAGCCTCTGTATAATAGGTTTGCTTATTCTTCTTATTATAAAAGTAGAGGGTGCCTCCCCATTCTCCGGAACAGCTGGAATAACAGATATACATTTCATCCTCAAATAGCTTTGGCGTGCTATACGGGATCATTGGGTGCTTCACAGGTTTCCAGGTGCTGTCGGTAGCAAAATAATAATAATCCTCCCCTGACCGGGCTACCAGCTGGTTATTCAATAGCCAGTGATAGCTGAAGGGGCGGGTGTTCAGTTTGTTTTCAAGGTCCGCGTTTCGGGAAAGCGTTGTCAGGCTGTAACAATAAAACTTACCCGGCTCAAAAAGACTGACGATATGATCCCTGAAAATGACCGAGTAGGAAAGCGGATACCCTTGTTGGGTATCAGCCAGGACCGTATCTGTCAATGACAAATGGAGTGCTTCCTGACCCAGGACCAGTTTGTATGTTGGACCATTATGCAGCACGGGTAGTTGCAGCGGCTGTTCTTCGCCAAAATAATATTCATAATGGCTGATCAGGGAGTCAAATACAGGCGGATAGCTATTTGTTTCTTTTTTTTGCTGGCTGAATAAGGTCAATGTAGTAAGGACAAATAGTATGGACAGAAGAAATTTCATAGGTGCTTAAGGTAACGTTTACTGCATCAATTCCTCCACTTTTTTCCTGAGCTCTTTAAACTGTCCCCAGGCAATGATCTTTTTGTCCTTATCCAGCAGGAACAGGCAGGGGACGCCATGAAGGCCATAATAATTATACAATTGGGCTTCTCTGTCCAGCCATTGCGCCCAGGGCATTTTTTCCTCTGCCAGCGCTTTTTGCCATTTTTCTTTTGACGCCTCAATGGAAATACTGACCAGGGTGAGGCCTTTGTCTCTGTATAACCGGTCAAGTTCTTTGAGCTCAGGGATCTCTCTCCGGCAGGGTGCGCAATAGGAACCCCAGAAGACTACCAGGAAACAGTTGCCTTTCAGATCGCTGAAATGAGCAGGCTGGTCTTTATCTGAGAGAAAAGTAGTGTCATAGACAGGCGTTCCGGGATCCAGCAAACCACGATTTAGTTTTTCCCTGGAACTCATTAAGCTGTTCAGGAATTTCATTTCTGAGCTGCTGTACAGTCCGCTGTCCAGCAGGCTGTACAAAGCCAGCAGCTGCTTATAATCCAGCTTGTCACATTTGGAAAGAAGATGAGCCGACAGCTTGCTGGCAGGATTTGCCTGGATAAATGCCTGCAGCTTATCAAAATACAGGGAAGCTTGTTCAATGCCTTCCAGTGAATTGTCGATTTTTAAGTTGACAGACCTGAGAAAATCATTCCTGACCGCTTCCATTTTGCTGCCTCTTACAGTGTCAAGGTTCAGTAAACGCATGGTGTCTTTGCCGGAATTATAGGTATTCAGCTGATACGTGCAGTCCATTGTAGTATTAGGCTGGTCAATAAAAAAGTCCGGCAGGTGCGATGGGCTTTCCAGGTGGATCATAGCCCGAACGGGCAGGCTGATATGCTGTTTGAAGGTGAAATGGCCATCCTGTACTTCAGCAGTGATAGTGTCGGCGGCACGCCGGTATTCATTGAAGGAGAGGTATACTTTCCCGGTATAGCCGCCCTTGATGATACCTGAAAGGGTAATAGGAACTGTTTGCTGAGAAAAGGCCGAAAGACAATTGAAAAGAATTAACAGGCAGATAGGATAACGCAGGGTTTTCATATTGGCGCGTGTTGCTTGAAAGGTTTAAAGAGGGTTAAGGTTTATTACACGCCAATATACAAATTATCAGCAGCCTGCCTGAACAGGCTGCTGATTTCTATATGTTAAAATTGTTGCAGCCTGTCCGGGCGGCTGAGGGATAACAACAAAGCTTATGAAGATGACAACGGAGCTTATTTTCTCTTTGCTGATCTTTTGCCTGGTACTTTATTGCTGTGCTGTAAAATAATGTGCTTCCAGGTCGGGCAGCAGGGTAGGCTGATGAGGCTGCCAGCCAGTAGCTGAGCGGGTCTGTTCACTGGGGGCTTTGCAATCCATGCCAGCAAAATGAGTGAACCAGCTGAAATGGGCGGCGGCTTCATCGGCCGGTTTACCAACAACAGGCAGCTGCAAGCCATTACCAATGGCTGTTGCGATCTCCCGGAAGGGTATCCCTTCTTCTCCTGCGGCATGCAAAACTTTTAGCGCAGGGCGCTTTTCCACTATCAGGCGGTAGAGTGCCGCAGCATCCAGCCGGTGAACTGCGGGCCAGTAGTTATTGCCTTCACCGATATAGGCAGCTTGTCCTTTTTCTTTGGCAATGCCGATCAGGATTGAGATAAATCCATGGTCACCCTGGCCATGTACGGTAGGTGGAAGGCGTACAATATAGGCATTCACGCCAAGGGCGGCAGCTGCATGCGCAGCTTCTTCCGAAGCCATGCGGGGAATGCTGTCCGAGCCGGCTTTGGGATTATCGTTCTCTGTTACGGGCCGGTCAAAGCCACTGAGCAGGCCCAGGCCGGAAGTAACCACCAGGGGACGGTCAGTACCGGCCAGGACCGATGTCAGTGCGCCGATGACCTGGCGGTCGGTCTCACAGTTCTCTTTGAACCGGGTGAAGTCGTGGTTGAAAGCAGTATGGATCACCGCATCACAGCCGGTGGCGCCGCTTTTGATGGATTCCAGGTCGTAGAGATCGCCACGATGGACTTCCGCACCCGCCGCTGCCAGTTTTTCGGCAGCACTGTCAGAGCGCACCATACCCAATACCTGGTGACCTGCCGATAACAATTCCTGTACTACTGCAGATCCAACAAAGCCGGAGGCTCCTGTTACAAATACACGCATAAAATTATCTGTTTAGTAAGGCAAAGTTGCCCAAATGGAACGGGAAAAAGCTGGTCATTTGACCATAATTACGCTACCTTTTACAGGGGCACAGATAAGCCGGCTGCTACCCTGCATGGTCACTTGAACAGGATGGCTTTACCGTGCCCATTGGGCGTGCCGGATCCGGGTCAGTGTCTTAAGGGAAATGCCGAGATAAGCAGCTATCATCCGTAGCGGAAGCCTGGACAAGAGGTCGGGATAGGTTCGTCCAAAATCCTTGTATTTTTCTTCAGGGCTGGCGCTCAGGGCCGCCAGCAGGCGTTGTCGGCCGAGGTAAATATTCTGGGAGATGATATCCTCAGCATGTTTTTTCATACCGGGTATAGTGGCCAGCAGCTGCTCAAAATCGGATTTCTGCCAGCAGAGGAGCTCACTGGATTCTACTGCGGCAATATGGTAACGGGAAGGGAGCTGCTGGTTATAACTTTCTGCGTCCAGGGTCCAGTGCAGTTCCGGCGAGAACTGGAGGATAGGCTCACTGCCGTCATCAGCTGCACTATAGGTCCGCAGCAGGCCTTGCAGGATAAATGTTTTGTGCCGGCATACCTCCCCGGCCTTCAGCAATGATTCATTGCGCCGTAGCTTACGGGGAATGGCCAGCGAGCAAACGGCGGCGATGTCCGCTTCGTTCAACGCTGTTTGTGTCCGGAGATAGTTTTCAAATGCCGCTGTCATAGTGGATACCAAAATTAGGGAAACATCCCGTGCCTGATCCTAAGTATGAATTCCTGTTTATCAGCGTGCAAAGGTAAAAGCAGTAAAATTTGGTCTAAAAACAGCTATTATTTATTGTTTAACAATAAATATTTATTATGTTTGCTGAAATAAAACGAAAATGAAACAAAATAATCACTGGATATTGATCGTACTGCAGGTCCTTGCCTGGATCCTCTTTGTAGGCGTCAGCATTGAGGCTGGTGGTTTTATAGTCAATGCCATTTTTGCATTGGTAAACCCGGATGCTGTAAAACACCTTTATCGCCAGGTTGATCTGTCTGCATTGTTCAATTATGATAAAGGACGATTTTTTACCATGTACCTGGTCATGAGTATCGTGGCGATGATGCGGGCCACTTTATTTTATATGATCATCCTGCTGCTGCAAAAGAAAAAACTGGACCTGGCCCAGCCGTTCAGCAATGATATCAGACGCTTCCTGGTCAACTTATCTGTCCTGTCGTTCTTTATCGGGCTGATCTCTGCCTGTGGCAGTCATTATGCAAAATGGCTGCTGTCGCAGGGAGTACCCATGCCGGATACCGAATCCCTGCGACTGGGGGGCGCTGATGTATGGATCTTTATGAGTGTGATACTGGTTGTTATTGCTCATGTATTCAGAAGAGGTGTGGAACTGCAATCAGAAAACGAATTAACCGTATAGTGTATGCCGATAATCGTAAATCTTGATGTGATGATGGCAAAGCGGAAAATGTCCTTAAATGAGCTGTCGGAAAAAGTGGGCCTGACATTATCCAATCTGTCCATCCTTAAAACCGGTAAAGCCAAAGCCATACGGTTCAGTACGCTGGAAACCATCTGTAAAGTGCTGGACTGCCAGCCGGGGGATATACTGGAATTCCGGGAAGAAGAATAGGCGGCAATAGCGGTAAAAAGCCACTGGCGTGACAAGGTCTGGATGAGATCCATATTCACCTCCCTGATCCTCCTGCAGGCGCTTTTTGCCTTTCTGCCTGTAAAAGCCAATGAGCCTCCTGCCCGGCAAAAACTTTATTGCAATAGTGGATTGCCTGGCAACTGGACTGCCAGCTGGATTGTACCACCCGGAGAAGAAGGCCGTGCCTACGGCGTGTATTATTTCCGGAAAAGCATTGAGCTGGCGGCAAAACCGCAGCGTTTTATAGTGCATGTGTCTGCCGACAACCGGTACAAGCTGCTGGTGAACGGGCAACTGGTGTCCCTGGGGCCGGCAAGAGGGGATACCTATCACTGGAATTATGAAACGGTGGATCTGGCGCCATTCCTGTCGGCGGGAAAGAATATTGTCGCCGCCCAGGTCTGGAATGAGGGCGAGCAGCGGCCGGAAGCGCAGATCAGTGTACGCACCGCTTTTATTATCCAGGGGGCGTCCACCACTGAAGAACTACTCAATACCAACAATACCTGGAAATGCATTCGCGATGAGGCTTATCAACCCCTCACCGGATTTTTTGCCGCCAGTACCGGTGAGCTGATCAATCAGTTTAAAACGGTCAAAGGCTGGATGCTGGCGGATTGTGACGACAGCCACTGGCCACTGGCCGCTGTATTATTCGGTGGTCAGCCCAAAGGATTATCCGATGGGCTGGGCTGGATGCTTCAGCCTTCGCCAATTCCTCCTATGCAGTTGAGTTACCAGCGCATCCCTGTCTGCCGGAAGGCCGAAGGCATTATTGTGGCGGCCACATTTCCTTCCCAGCAAACCGCCATCACCATACCAGCCAATACCACGGCCACTTTATTGCTGGATCAGACCTTCCTGACAAACGCCTACCTGACCCTGCTGTTCAGCAAAGGGAAAAATGCAGGCATTGCCATCCGGTATGCAGAAGCCATGTATACTGAATTCACTATTTATGGTCCACGCAAAGGTCATCGGGATGAAGTGGAAGGCAGGATCTTTTCCGGCAGGAAGGACAGCCTGTTATCGGACGGCAGCAATGGGCAGTCGTTCACCAATCTTAATTTTCGGACCTATCGCTATATCCAGTTATTGGTTCGAACCGAAAATGAACCGCTGATCATTGAAGACATTTACGGAACTTTTACCGGTTACCCTTTTCAGCAGCCTTCGGAACTGGTGACGGACAATGCCGAAATGAAAAAGATACTGGACATCGGCTGGCGTACCGCGCGGCTGAACGCCTGGGAAACCTATACCGACTGCCCCTATTATGAGCAATTGCAATATATCGGCGATACCCGGGTACAGGCTGTCATCACTTACTATAACAGCGCTGACAACCGGCTTCCGCGCCATGCTATTGAACTGATGGACCAGTCGCGACTAACCGATGGCGTCACTTTCAGCCGATACCCTACAAGAAGCACGCAGATCATTTCACCTTTTTCGCTCTGGTATATCGGCATGCTGCATGATTACTGGATGTATCGCGGCGAGGATCCGTTCATTGCCGGCAAATTACCCGGCGCAAGAGCTATTCTTCAATTCTTCAGCCAGTACCAGGAAGCGGACGGCTCTTTAAAAGATACGCCCTACTGGACATTTGTTGACTGGGCCGGTGGGCCTGGATGGTTTGTAGGCGCACCGCCCAAAGGCGCTGATGGCGCTTCTGCCATCCTGGACCTTCAATTGTTATGGGCCTACCAGTGGGCGGCTGAACTGGAAACTACATTGGGCATTGCCTATTATGCCAGCCTGTACAGAGAGAAAGCAGCTGCGCTCAAACAGACAATCCAGCATAAATACTGGAATGCAGCAAAAGGGCTCTATGCTGATACCAGGAGCCAGGATAATTTTTCACAGCATGCTAACGCACTCGCTATGCTCACCGGCATGCTCAGCAAGACCAATGCTGCTGCGGTGGGCAAAAAACTGCTGGCCGACAGCACACTGACCCAATGCTCTATCTATTTTAAATACTACCTGCACCAGGCCCTGGTCAAAGCGGGGCTCGGTAACGATTATATGAACTGGCTCGATATCTGGCGCAAGAATATGGAGATGGGCCTTACCACCTGGACAGAAGACTCTAATGTTGAATTCACCAGGTCCGATTGCCATGCCTGGGGCAGCAGTCCCAATATTGAGTTTTTCCGCACCGTGCTGGGGATCGACAGTGAAGCGCCAGGCTTCAGTAAGGTCCGGATTGAACCGCACCTGGGTACAATGACCAGCATTGGCGGAACAATGCCGCATCCCAATGGAAAAATTGGGGTGAGCTATGCATTGCGGCAGGGCAAATGGCAGATCAGTGTCAGCCTGCCTTCCGGTACTTCCGGCAAACTGGTCTGGAAGGGGAAGGAATATATGCTGAAAGCCGGGGAGAATAAACTGGTGCTGTGAGAGGTATCCCGGACATACCAGTGCCGGGTAGCGGTGTTGGTTTATTCCGAAAGCCGGATCTGGTATATTTCCGGCCAGTTCTTTCCAGTGACATAGAGCTTGTCGTTCACGGAGTCATAGGCAATGCCATTCAGGGCTTCGGCTTCCGGATATTTCATGCTGGCCCTCAGCACCAGCGCCGTCAGGTCTGCTTTCCCGATCACTTGCCCATTGGCCGGATCTATCTTGACTATTGAATTGTTCAGCCAGATATTGGCGTAGATATATCCTTTTATATATTCCAGTTCATTCAGGCTGTCGCGCGCTATGCCGTTCTCTGTCACTTTCAGGGTCTTGACGGGTTGCTGATCAGCCGGATCGAGGTAGGTCAAACCATCGGTGCCGTCACTCATGATCAGGTGCTGGCCGTCTGTCGTCATACCCCAGCCTTCTTTATTGGCGAATTTAAATGTACCGGTCTGCTTAAATGTTTTGGCATCGTAAATAAAGCCGGTCTGGTTTTTATAGGTCAGCTGGTAAAGTTTGTTGTTCAGGAAAACAATGCCTTCACCGAAATACTGAGGGTCTTTCAGTTCAATCTTTGTGTCAAACTTCCCGGTAGCCAGGTCGTAATAGCCAATAATGGACCTGTCGCCTTTTGAGGGAGAACCGGTGCTTTCAAAAAGCTTTCCGTCATGGATCAATAATCCTTCCGTGAAATGGTCCGTATTGTGCGGGTAAGCATTGAGCAGACTGTGCTGGATGGCAGGCGTTGAGGCAACCGGGCTGGCAGGGGCTTCCTGCTCGTCGCCTGAATTACAGGCGATGCAGCATATTAAGAGTAAAGGTACAAGGAGGTGAAATTTCATCAGATAGCAACAATATTTAGTGTAGGCAAAAATACGGCCCTGCTAACAGAACTGTACGGTTTGTTTTTATTGCTGGTCCAGGATCCTGGCAGAAAGTTTCCTGAGCTGCCGCCGGTTGTAAATCTTTATATCGATCATCCAATATATAATAAGCCCAAAAATCACTGTTAGTAAAACGGGGAACCAATGTATGCCTGATTTGCTGTAAGCGATGGCCAGTATCAAGACCAGGACTATTTCAAAAATGTAATTGGTTTTACTGTTGGTCCGGTTTTTAAGTATTTGTTTATTGCCCCGGGTGTTTTTCATCCTGCTGATCACTTTGGCGGCCAGGCTATCCACACTGTAGCATTGATTGAAATCGGTGTTTGACAGGCAAATGCCAAACTCAAGTTCTATCTTGTCAATGAACCTGCCATATTTCCTTGCCCCTTTGAAATTATTTCTAATTGCATTTTTTCGATTGGGAGGATTGGTCAGGAAATCGAGAAAATGGGAAGTGTCATAGGGTTGGTCTTTTTTTTGCCTTACATCCTGGAAAATTTCAAGTATTTTCTGTTTTACTTCCGACTCGGTCATTATGATTGATAGTTAACCTGAATGTTTTTTTGTAGCTCGCTAATGTAGCTATTTTAATATAGGCTATCAATTATTCTTTGACCAATAATGCGGAAGGGGCGTAGCCGAAATGCTTTTTGAAGGCGAAAGAGAAATGCGACAGGTTCTCAAAGCCCACCTCATAGCAGACGTCAATGGGTTTCTTCCTTTTTTCTACAAACTGGTAATGCGCCAGCTCCAGGCGCTTTTGCGTCAGCCATTTTTGCGGTGTGGTAGCGAAGGTCTTTTTGAAATCCCTTTTAAAAGTGGTCAGGCTTCTGCCCGTGAGGTAGCCAAACCTTTCCAGTGGCATATTGAACATAAAATTCTTCTCCATATAATCTGCCAGGTCGATCTTTCCGGGTTCCTCAAAATTGGCGAGCATGCTGTCAATATCGGGGTCAATAGAACGGAGTATACTGACGGCTTCTGTGATCTTCAGGTGAGCGATATTGTGGGGCAGTGTTTGCATATCAAAATAGGGGATCAGTGATTGCAGGCAGCTTTCCAGCAAAGGATGGTTGTTATAATGCCTTATTTTGGGCGAACCAATGGTGCTTGCCTTCACTTTGATCCTGTCGTAGAAATTCCGGAGCCATTCGGTGGTCAGGTGCATGACCACCGTTTTATGGGGCAGCCCGTCTTTGGGATAATTGATGATGGTGGCCAGCTGGTTTCTCGGGATCAGGAATATATCTCCCTTGTTGAACTGGTAACTGCCTTCTGCCTGTACAATCCTGGTTTCACCGGAAATAAACCAGATCAGCATATGGTGCTCAAACAGGATGTCTGATTTGAAGAACGTATCCTCATAGCAGGACAGCTTGATATCCTCGGTGATATATTTCGCCTGGTATTCCATATGCCAAAAATTGATGGGTTGCGTTTATTGCCGGAAATTCCAGACAAAGGTAATCGATCTGCCCGCCATTGACTTTGTTTAAAAGGCCGGATTTAGTTTGTTCAAAGGAGCAGTTTGATGGCTTTCTGTGAAGTATGCGATAAAAGTATATATGTCTTCCGGACTGTTTCGGGACAGTTGCTTAAGGGGCCGTTTTATGATCAGCTATTTACTGGCGGCGGGTTGCAGCAGGTAAGCAATAGCCGTTGGTGCGTTGATCCGGCGGATCCAGGTGGCGCCATCTGCGGTCTGCTCCAGGCTCAGCTCAAGATAGTTACTGATCAGCGGATGGGTGCTTTCCATGGGCTGGTGATGGGTTTCCGTCACCACCAGTAACCTGGCGCCAGCGCGTTCAGCTGCCTTGATGCCTGCCGGGGAATCCTCCATGACCAGGCATTTGTCAGCCGTTGTACCCAGGCGTGCTGCTGCCAGCAGGAAGCAGTCCGGGGCTGGCTTTCCCTGTTCCACATCTTCAGCAGCAATGAGCAGCGGAGGTTCGGGCAAACCCGCCGCCCTGATCCGGCGTAGCGCCAGTGCGCGTGGTGCTGAAGTGACAATGGCCCAGCGGTAATTGGCCAATGCGGCCAGGAACTCAGAAGCGCCGGTAATGGCTTTGATCCCATCTACATCATCCAGTTCCAATTGTGTAATGGTGGCGGCTTCTGTCTCGGGGTCAACCTGGGGAAGGGCTAAGCGCCGGATGGTCTCAATAGCCTGCATGCCGTGGATAGTAGGAATAAAACTGGGAACGTCCAGTCCGTGTCGTCCAGCCCATTCGCCCCAGATCCTTTCTGCTACTGCAATTGAGTTCAGGATAGTGCCGTCCATGTCCAGTAATACTGCGTCGATTGGTTGTGTCATCATATTCATTTTCCTGTCAGATCGAAGGTACAATGATCCGGGTATTGTTATGGCGGATACTTTGCTGTGTAGATGGCAGCGCTGCTACCTGTTGATGGATTGGCCGCCATCTATCAGGTATTCTGCTCCGCTGATGAAGGCTGCCTTATCACTGGCCAGGAAACCGATAAGTGTGCCCACTTCTGCGGGATCACCCAACCGGCCGAGCGGTACCCCTGCAATAATATAGTCCTGCATATCCCGGTCGCCCAGCCCGGCTTTTTCCATGATAGCGGTGGCAACGGGGCCCGGGCTTACTGCATTGACCCGGATCCGGCGTGGCGCCAGCTCAATGGCCGCCACTTTTATGATGGCATTGATGGCAACCTTGCTGGCCGTATAGATGGAGGTCTGCGGCGCAGCCGTAGAAGCGGAAGAAGAAGAAATGACAATCACGGAGGCGCCATCATTCAATATCGGGATAAACCGGCTCAGCGTGAAATAAGCGCCTTTGAGATTCAGGTCAATGACTTCATCAAACAATTGTTCTGTTGCATCCTGGATGCTGGTCAGTTTGGAAATACCGGCATTTATAACCAGGATATCCAGTCGGCCGAACTGCTGCAGTACATAACTGGCCAGGGATTCAATATCTGTGAGGTTGCTTTGGTCGGCCAGCAGGCCGGTGGCGCCCAGCTCAGCTGCGGCTTTGTCCAGGGCTTCTTTTCTGCGGCCGGTGATGATCACCTGTGCGCCGTTGCTGATCAGCTCTTTTGCTGCGGCATAGCCAATGCCACTGTTACCGCCCGTGATAAGGGCAATTTTACCTGTTAGTTCTTTCATTGTATAAAAATTTTAATGGTTGTTAAAAAAAGCGCTGCAACTGATTGCTTTGACCAGGATTGCAGGATACCGCTTTACAGGGTATGGTTAGCAATAGCGACTATCACGCTTTCCAGGAGTGAGCCAGGCCTTGCCGTAAAGATTGTCTGTAAAAGGCGATCCTGTTTTTGTTGGAGGACTCTACAGATCTCCTGTTATTAAGCGCCTGTCAGCAGCGCAGTGGGAGCATAGCCAAAATGCTTTTTGAAAGCAAAGGAAAAATGCGACAGGTTCTCAAAGCCCACCTCGTAGCACACGTCAACAGGCTTGCCTTTTTTTTCTTTGATATGATGATAGGCCAGTTCCAGTCTTTTACGGGTGAGCCATTGCCGGGGAGAACTGTCAAATGCCTTCCTGAAGTCGCGCTTGAAACTGGTCAGGCTTCTGCCGGTCAGGTAGCCAAAGCGCTCCATCGGCATATTGAAGATGAAATGCTTCTCCATGAAATCAACGAGGTCAGTTTTAGCTGGCAGGGAAAAATTAGCCAGCAGGCTGTCAATGTCTTCGTCGATCAGGCGGAGAATGCTGATGGCTTCTGTGATCTTGATAGCAGCGATGGCTTCCGGAAGGGGTTGTGTCAGCTGGAAATAGGGCATCAGCGAGGCGAAGCAGCTGGCCAGCAGTGGATGACTGTTATAGCTCCTGATCCTGCCGGGATCACCTTGGGCCGGTCTGCTGTTTATTCCCTGATAAAAATCCCTGAGCCTGCTGGTGGACAGCTGCATGACAACGGTCTGGTGAGGCAGGTTGTCTGTTGGATAATTGATGATGGTGGCCGGCTGGTTCCGTGGGACCAGGAAAATATCCCCGGACCGGAAATGGTAACAGGTATCGGCCTGTACAATTTTTGTCTGCCCGGAAACAAACCACACCAGCATATGCTGATCAACAAGGATCTCCGATTTGAACAGCCTGTCTCCGAAACTGGAGATCTTGATCTCCGGGGATAAATACCGCGACTGATGCTCCATACCCTGTAGTTTACAATTGAAAAATGGGGCTGGATCAGTTGACGTCGAAGTCAATGCCTGTCAGCTCTTCGGTCATTGTCCACAGCCACCGGGCGCTGTCTGCATCCAGGGAGTAGTCCATGACGCCACTTTTATGAAGAAGGGGACTGGGTTCACCGGCAGGGTCATTGGAGATCAGTTCAGCGATATCGCCGTCTTCACAGTATACGCCACCGATAGTATGGAGCAGGGGGCTGGTGGCCGCCCAGACAGTGGTGGCGGCACCCTGGGGAATGGTTTTCAGCGAGGCAAGGACTTCAGGGCGCAGCTCACCGTTCTCATCCAGGAAGCCCATTTGCTTGAATAATTCTACCGGGGCTTCCCTGGCCAGTTCGGTACCGCCGATGGAGCCGGGGTGAACAGAGTAAGCCCTAACCTGGTATTTACTGGCCCGGTTATCCAGCTCCATGGCAAACAGGTTGCTGGCTGTTTTCGACTGGCCGTAGGCGGTCAGGGTCTCGTATTCGCGGTATTGAAAATTAGGGTCTTTGAAGTAGAACCCGCCCATATGGTGTCCCAGCGAAGACACGTTGACCACCCTGGCGCCATTGGCTTGTTTCAGAGCTGGCCAGAGTCTTGCGGTGAGGTGGAACTGCCCGATATAATTGGTGGCCAGCTGCGATTCAATACCTCTTTCGTCCCTGCGCAGGGGTACCCACATGATACCGGCATTATTGATGAGCAAATGTAAGGGCCGGCCGGAGGCAAGGAATTTTTTTGCAAAAGCATCAATAGAAGCGGGATGCATGATGTCCATGGCTTCTATCTCCACCCGGGCAATACCTTCCAGGTTCTTTTTAGCCTTTTCCACATCTCTTGCAGGGACTATCACGGTAGCGCCGGCGGCAGCCAGTGCGCGGGTTGTTTCAACGCCGATGCCTGCGTTGCCGCCAGTGACAATGGCGATCTTGCCGGTAAGGTAAATGCCTTTGATCACATCAGCGGTGGTGGACTGTGCGTTAAAGCCTGTGTGCAGCGGGTGTTGCAATGCTCCCTGGTAGTTGTTCTGTGTCATAGTTGATTTTGTTTTTGTTGAAACAAAAGTAGAACAGCATCCAGCGGATGGCTTTGTTTGAAAGGCCGGATTTAGTTTGTTTATAGGGCCAGGGGGGAGGGGGTGGGCGGGAATCTGGTAACAGATAGCTAATATCATTAGTTAATGGCTGTAAAACAGCAGGAATTGATATAATTCGCTATATTGGTCTTCCTGTATTCACAAGTTTAATCCTGGTTGAGTTGTTTCAGGGGCGGTTTTCATCTATCGCCCTATGGAATTGTCCTTGTATGATGGAGGATGCGGGCAAGCGTTTTGCTGTATATAGAGGGCTATGTTCACATAGATCAAACTTAAACTATTCTTTTAAATGTACTTATTGCAACTATTTGGAGCAAAGCCCATTGATTTCAGAGAGGTGGTGGATATAGAAAAAGGATCAGCGGATCTGGTGGTTTATGCGATCCCTTTTATGGCTTTTTTTACAGGCCTTGAAATATGGCATTCCTGGCGGTCTGACAAAAAGAACTACAATACCAAAGAATCGTTGGGTTCACTGTTTGTGGGCCTTGGAAATGTTGGTATTAACCTGTTACTAAAAGTGGGGCTGATCTATGGGACAATATGTATCTACAACCTGGTACCCTGGCGTATGGGCCTCAACTGGTGGACCATTATTCCCTGTCTGCTGATCTATGATCTTTGCAGCTACTGGGCGCACCGGATATCGCATTTTAATCGCTTTTTCTGGTCCACCCATGTGGTGCATCATACCGCTGAAAATTACAACCTGACCGTTTCCTTTCGCTTAAGCTGGATCCAGCATTTTAAACTTATATTCTTTTTACCCGTTGCCTTTTTTGGCTTTCATCCCGTGGTCTTTTTTGTGGTGAACCAGATATCCATTCTTTTTCAGTTCTGGCAGCATACGGAATATATCAGGAAAATGCATCCGGTCATTGAATGGTTCATTGTGACGCCTTCCAACCACCGGGTGCATCATGGATCTGATGAAAAATACCTGGACAAGAACTTTGGTGCCATTTTCATTTTCTGGGACAGGCTTTTCGGGACTTATTATCCTGAAGAGGAAAAGCCGACTTATGGCATTACCACAAAGATTGAGAATAGCCTTAATCCCTTGTACTTAAACTTTCATGAATACAAGGATATAGTGGCTGACCTGAAAACAGCAAAAGGCTGGAAGGCCAAGCTGTTTTTTATATTTGGGAGCCCTGCAAAAATTGCAAAAGTCAAACAGCTGGAAAAAGAGAATTCATTTCGCTCCTGAGCCCTGCAGGATCACTTCACGTAATCGCTCTTCATGCTGATCGCCCCATTCACCCAATGCACTGATCACGGGGATCAGCGACCTGCCAAAATCTGTCAGCTGGTATTCCACTTTGAGCGGCACCACCGGGTAAATGGTTTTGGCTACCAGCCCGAATGTTTCCAGTTCCTTCAACTGCATATTCAGCACTCTTCGGGAGGCCTGGGGGATTTTTCGTTGCAGTTCGCTTGGTCTGTGGAATCCTTCTTTGATGAACCATAACAAACGGATGGTCCATTTGCCGTACAGGACTTCACCTGCCAGGTCGAGCCCGCAATTCAGTTCAAGAGGAATTTTTCGCTGGTACATGGTGCAAAAATAACACATTGTTCCGGGGAGGTGCATAGGGAATAATTTATCCCTATCCGAATCAATTTTCCGGGATTGTACAGACCGTTTGCGGGGCGGAACTTTGCCCTAAATAAAACAAATGGAACAGGTATTTTCTATCAGCACTGAATTAAAAGGAAAGATTGCGCTGGTGACCGGCGGCACCAAAGGCGCAGGTAATGCTATCGCACACAGATTATTATCAGCAGGGGCTACCGTGATCATCACTGCCAGACATCCTCCAGAAACAGCGAACAGTCACCTGCATTTTATAGCGGCTGATCTGAGTACTTCAGCAGGTACAAACAAGGTGGTTGAAAATGTTTTGGAACAATTCGGCGCCCTGGATATTCTGGTCAATAACCTTGGTGGCTCAGAAACCCCTGCCGGTGGATATGCAGCATTGTCTGATGCCGACTGGGAAACAACCATCCATACTAACCTGCTGGCGCCTGTACGGCTGGACAGGGGGTTTCTGCCGGGTATGGTTGACAAAAAGGCCGGCGTAATTATCCATATTGCTTCCATACAGGGGCGGCTGCCGCTGCATGAATCCACCTTGCCGTATGCGGCTGCCAAAGCGGGGCTGATCAACTACAGCAAAGGGCTGTCGAAAGAAGTATCACCCAAAGGTGTTCGGGTGCTCACAGTATCGCCTGGCTGGATCATGACCGGATCGGGCCAAGGAATGATGGAGCGGATTGCAGAGAGGAACGGCACTACCATAGAAGCTGCCACGCAAAGCGTGATGGATGCTTTGGGCGGTATTCCTTTTGGCCGTCCGGCACAACCGGAAGAAGTGGCCGAGCTGGTAGGGTTTCTGGTGTCCCCCAGGGCTGCTTACCTGACGGGAACAGAATTCGTGATCGATGGCGGTACTATTCCTACTGTGTGAGGTATTCATCCTGACTGTTTTCAGGAGCAAAACTATCTGTAAGGAGAATGGGACTGTGTGACAGCTATTACATAGGAGGCAATTCTTCTCCTTATTGGCTACCTTTGCTTCTATGGATAAGATGGACGAGCTCTTCAATCGGTTCCCGCAGCACGGTAAGCTACCCATCAGGCTGGTGGCGCCGGATTTTGGCCACTTATCGCCGGAGGAGGCAAAGGGATGGGGGAGCATCCTTCGTTCACCCTACTATTTTTTCCTTTTTATGCTGGAAGGCGCTGCCTGGCATACGGTAGACCTGCAGCAATTTGAGATCGGCAATAATGAATTGCTTTTTGTGCTGCCCAACCAGGTACATGAATTGCCTGCTGCCGGCCATGGCGTCGATTATTTTAAGTTAGGGTTCGATGAAAGCTGTCTTTCCCTGCTGCCCAGACAATATCCTTTTCTCATCAATCCGTTGAACAGCCCAAAGATCAGTTTTACGCCAGCTGCCGCCGGGCGTGTGAGGGCTGTGTTTCTGGTGCTGCTGGAATTGTTGAGTGACAGCGGTTCCCGGCCAGAACTGATCCTGGCGCACCTCAACAGCCTGCTCACTGAAATAGATACCGCCTATTTTGAGACCGGTAAGAAACCTGCGGATGAGAAACTTGCCAGGTATATTGACTTCAGGGTCTTTGTTGAAAATAACCTCACCGATCATCCTACCATCAGTGAGATAGCAGGGGAGCTGGCCATCAATACCAATGGCTTGTACCAGCTTGTCAAGCAATATTCAGGGCTTTCCCCCAAAGCGTATATTACAAACCGGCTGATCCTTGAAGCAAAGCGGCGTTTGTATTATGCCGATAATCCTTCCATTAAGGAGCTGGCCTTCGATCTCGGCTTCAATGATCCCGAATATTTTTCCCGTTTGTTTAAGAAAGTTACCGGCAGGACCATCGCCGGGTTCTTCCAGGAATTGTCAGGGGATAAATGAGTTTTGTCCGGCCTGTTACGCTATAGCTGTTCCATCTTTGGGTAACAAAAAATATTACAGGATGAACAGAATATTAGGTAAGAATGGCCCGCCGGTTTCGGCGGTAGGGTTGGGCTGTATGGGCATGTCGGGCGCCTACGGTCAATCGGATGAAAAAGAAGCGATCGCAACCATTGGGCGGGCAATAGATAGTGGTCATAATTTTCTGGATACGGCGGATTACTATAATGTGGGCCATAATGAAGAGCTGATCGGCAAGGCCATCAAAGGCAGACGGGAGAAAGCTTTTCTCTCTGTGAAGACTGGTCAGCTGGTAACGGCGGGTCCTGGTAGCGCGATGGCGCCGGGTGCCGTAAATGCAAGCCCGGCCTACCTGAAGAATGCCGTGATGTATAGTCTCCGCCGCCTTGGCACGGATTATATAGATCTGTACACACCCGCCAGGGTGGATCCAACTATTCCGATAGAAGAAACGATGGGTGCATTGGCCGACCTGGTCCAGAAAGGGGTGATCCGGTATATAGGTTTGTCGGAGGCATCGGCTGACAGCATCTGCAGGGCGGCGGCTGTACATCCTGTAACGGCGCTGCAAATAGAGTATTCTTTGTGGAGCCGGGATATTGAAGCAGAAGTGTTGCCCACCCTCCGTGGTTTGGGAACCGGGTTGGTGGCTTATGCTCCTTTAAGCCGGGGCTTTTTGAGCGGAGCGTTCCGGAAGCCTGAAGATATAAAAGACAGTCGTGCGCATATGCCAAGGTACCAGGGAGAGAACTTCTACAAAAATCTTGAGCTGGTAGAAAAGATCCGGGCGCTTGCATCGGACAAAGGCTGTACGCCGGCACAACTGGCCATTGCCTGGGTGCTGGCCCAGGGCGCCGATATTATTACGATCCCCGGCTCCAAACGTATCCAGCACCTGGAAGAAAATATGGCCGCAGAGAATATCCGGTTAACTGAAGCGGAACTGCAGGCTATTGAGGCCATTATGCCAGCCGGGGTGGTTGCCGGGGCCAGGTACCCGGAGCGGTTCCTGGGGGCGTTGAACAGGTGAGGAGGGGTAATTGTCCCAGTGGCTGGAGCAAGGATGCCAGGGGCAGTTTCTCTTTACGGAACGGATCCCGGGTAATCACGGTTACAGGCTCCCGCTGGCCCAGTAAGGTATGTGCTACGGCTGAGCCAGGATGTCCGGTTGCGCCAATAATGATATGCATGTGTTCAATAATTATTGCCTGGATAATTGAAAAAAACTGTGCCTGGGGCCGGAAGTGGGTGAAAAATACGTGATTATCAGGCTGATCTGGATAAAATAATTACGTAGGAATTTTGTGGTCTACAATTCTCCGCCTATTTTTGCGCCGGAGAGATGGCAGAGTGGTCGATTGCGGCGGTCTTGAAAACCGTTGACTGTTAAAGGTCCGGGGGTTCGAATCCCTCTCTCTCCGCAGCAGGGGATAAATCATCAAAAGTATGGTTTATCCCCTTTTTATTTTCGTCTGAAACCCTTATCTGGCGCGAGATTAGCTCAAAAATGAAATTTGTTTTAAGGGGTCGAAATGTATCATTTTCCCGATTGTATTCAATTCCCTCTGGAAATATCAGTTTTTGAAGCAAATCCTTTACACCTATTTCGCTGGAATCCCATATCTGAAAGACTTTGCTGCAATATTGAACAGCCTCGTGAACCTGTTCATTAAGTGTCGAAATGCTTGCTGCTGATTCAGCCAATAGCTTACTAATTTCCGATCTTTCAGTTTGGTATTTCATCTGGAACTTTTCAAAGGTTTCCCGGCTCATTTGCCCTAGCGCGTAATATTTTTCTTCAATATTTTCCAGCTTCTTTTCTATTTCGGTCAATTGTGCTTTCAATAATGGCACCTGTTCAACACTGGCCTTACTTGCTTCATTGTAGGCATTAGCCAATTTGTAATATACTACCGGAATCAGGTTATCCTTTACCTTATATTTCGCCAATAGGTCTTTAAATACCAAATGCAAACTATCAGCGTTTTTATTGCATCTGCATCCAGTAGTTCGGCATTTATAATAGTAGTTGACAAGAATTGTTTTTTTAGTCTTTTTCTTACGGGCATATCCCGTGAAAGGTTGTCCACAAACTTTGCATTTTGCATACACCTTTAAGGGCAGGTATTTATTTTCTCTTTCATGTGACACACCATAACCTGTGGTGTTCTGGTAAATTTCATTCACTTTAAGGAATAGTTCAGGGCTAATCATAGGCTCGTGATTGCCCTGAACTATTCTGCCATCAAGTAGCCCGTGATTGATTAGCCCACAATAAAAAGGCTTTTTGAATATTTTGGTTAGTTGTTGCTTGTACATTTTCAAACCCATTGCTCTGAGCCTTTTGATTATCTCGTCATTTTTCATTCCCTCTGCCTTCCATATAAAAGCCTGCCTAATCTTCTTCCCTTCCTCGTTAACTACAATCTTTCTTTCCTTTTTATTTTTTATCACAGAATATCCCTGGGGAGGCTTTGTTACCCATTCTCCTTTTTCAAACTTGGCAGTCATACCGTCAATCATTCTTTTACGCCTAAGTTTGTTCTCATAGTTACTCATTAAGAATTGCATATTCTGACTAAACACACCGCTTTCCTCTTTAACATTGGTAGGTTGAGCCAGGGAGTAAAGGGCTACACCATATTTCTCCCTCAATTCTTCGGCAATACCCATACCCCCGACACCTGTACGGCTAAATCTGTCAGTCATATAAACCCAAATCTCACTAATCTTTTTAGCTACATTCTGTCTATTATTCTTCTTCACAAATTCAAGCATCCACTTAAATTCCTTTCTTTCATCTGTACTAGCACTTTCATGTGTTTTACCAAACCGGGCAACTATTTCCTTTCCGGTTCTTTCTGCATGTTCGTCATAATACTTGTTTTGATTTTCGAGGCTCAATCCATCGACCTGCTTTTTTGTGGATACTCTGGAAAGAGTTACAACAAAATTAGTTTCCAGTAGTGGTTTGGTGTGTTGTTGCTTAACTATGGGCAATTGGTGAAGTTGGCAAGGTGATTCCGGCAGCAATTGCCAAAGTGTAAAGATTTCTTTTACTTTGAGTATCTCTCAAAGAATTTATATAACTTTTGCCATATGAATACCCTGCTACTTTATAGTTCCCGCAATAATATTGAAAGGATCTGCAGTCAACTGATCGGTCCTCAAAAAGAGGTGCAATCAACCGATGCCAACCAATCAACTAAATCATTTTCTTTAGGTCTGGCATTGGGTAATCTTATTTACCTGATAACCGGAGTAAGTGTAAACGGTACATACAGTGCTCAAAACACGGTTACCAGCCAGACCAAATTATCGTATGACAGTTATGACAGGGTAACGATCCTGATCGATACACTCCAAACAGAACCTAAACTTAAATATATTCAGGATATTGCAACTCATCCCAGTGAAGTGCTTTATAAATTTGATCTCGACGTTAGTCTCACCGAGCTATACAAACCTAATGCTACCGGGTCATTCATCCGGATCAATCATGTCTCTTCCGATCTGATTTTTGAAGGGCTTACATCCAAAGAGAACTGGGCTGGCGACAGTATCGTCAATAATATCCTTCATGCAGCGGATGGTGGACACCTATTCAGGTTACAGGGACTATGTGCTCCGTTGAAAATGGAAAAAAAAGAGGGTAAAATAGTACTTATTGTGCAATTTATCTTGTTATATAATATCAATCAACCATCAACTAATGGATTAGCATGAACCCACAACAGATAAAAGGAGCGTATATGTATTGGGTCGCAGACCCCAGAAATCCCTATCAAAATGGAATGGAGGTAATAGAAAACTTTCATTGGATCATGTTGGGGGCGGCTATTTTTTCCTCATATGAGCAAAGTAAAAGTTTAATGACAGACGCTCATATTGATAACTGGGGGAGATTACCCGACGGCACATTATCGTTTATTGATCCAGGAGGGAATATACAGTTTGATTATCCCAGGGAATGGAGGAAATGCATACTGTCTCTGAATTCACTTTTTAGTTCAGCGAGTGATTTTATCATCTCCCATTATCGGTTTGGGGCATTACAGGAAGCAGGGCCGGTATCGGGCGAATTGATGCGCATCTTAAGAATCAAGCACGGATTGCATTCGTTCAGAAATTTTAAAGAATATGCTTACGAGTTAAATCCGGCGTGTACAATCGACGAGAATAATAGCGAAGAGATCACCCGTCAGCAACTCGCCTGGATGAAATTAAGAGACCAATATCTGCTTGGAAATATAGTTCATTTTGATAACCTCAATGAGGAGATTCCCAATTGGTTGGGCAAAAAAGCGGAGGAACTGGCGCTGACTGAGGATGAGTACATAGCTATACTAAATTATTATGCTTATAAACAGCTTGCCCAAACCAGGTATGTAAAAGAATATAAAAACCCGATACGATCATTTGTTATAGCGCTTCAGAATATTGCTTTGATCCGGCTAAAAACGCAGCAGTATTTTAAGGCTGCCTCCATTTTTGCGATATGTATGCAGCAGGTTAGATATTTCGCTCCGGAGGTGAACAGCAGTAATGACTACTTATACGGAATACTCGAAACAAACTATCAAAACATGAGCCTGCATCTGAGTCCAGGGCAGAAAGAACAAATGGAAATAGTTCTTTCCCTTTTTCAGGATGCAACCCAGGCGGATATCTTTCATTTCCTATGGTGTCTGGATGATCTGGAAGAGGGATCAGTAAGAAGAAAGAACGCTGAGGAAGCATTGGAAATGCTCTTAATATGAAATAGTCAAGATTTGATCTGACAGTTGGGATTAACTTTAAGTAACCACACTTATTAATCAATCCCAACTGTCAGATCAAATCTTGACTATTTCAACTCAACAAATGCACAGGACTATGCCATACCATATGCAAAATTCAGCCAATAGATGCTGAATGATGGATATTATTGTTCTGCATGAAGGCCGACTTTATTCCCTTCCGAGTCCAGAATAAGGGCAATCAATCCAGCAGGAATTCGTGTTACTTGCGAAATGATCTTTCCACCAGATAGCTCTACTCTGTCAAGAACCTTCTGGATGCTTGGGCTTGCATTTATGTATACGACGGTGCCATTAGCAGACGGATTGTTACCAACTGATTTTGACAATACACCTGTAACTCTTCCTGATGTTGCTTGTACAACTGTAGGATTAAATGGGAAGAAAACAGCTTCATTGTTGTCATCTTTTCTTGTTGTCATTTCTATATCGAGTATCGTCTCATAAAATTGTTTTGCTCTGTTAATGTCAGATACAGGGATTTCAAACCAGGTAATAACATTGGATATCTCGTCAATTTTATTCAATAAATTCATCGTTATATTTTTATAGGTTATAAATTTACGTGTAGACAATCTGCTCTATCTGCCCAAATACTTTCCGGGTAAATATTGATCAGTTCTTCCCAATACGGCACAAGACTTTCCATGTCCCTTTTGTTCAAAAAATAAGAAGCTATACCTGCCCAATATAATGCTTCGGGCAATGCAGTTACAACGACATTATCTTTGATAAATTTTTTCAGAATTTCTAATGCAACTTCAGGCTGTGCCTTTCTTAGAAATGCCAACGCTCTGCCCATTTCCATTTCAGCCTGAAACTGCGTATCATTGAGATATCCGATTGTTTTTCTTATCTCACTTCCATCATTAGCAAAAACGATGAAGGTTGGAGTCCATAAAATTGGTGAAGATGTAATCTTTGGAACGTTCCTATTTGTGATATTGTACTTTACAAACACAAAGTGCTTATCAATATAAGACAAGGTATTTGCATTTTGATAGGTAGTAATTTCCATTTTTTTGCATCCTTTGCATTCAGGAGCCCAAAAGTCAATCAGTACCGGCAATTGCTTTTGCCTTGCTGAATGAAATGCATTTTCCGTATCAGATTCGGCAAATAAGGTTTTAATTTCATTTGCGATTATCCTCTGCATATGATATTGTTTATGCAAAGTTGAGCAATGAAAACTTATAAAACCTGTGACGATCGTCACAAAATTAGAGCACCGTTCTTCTTTTTCTTATTCTACTTAGTGTTTCTCTTGCTACTCCAAGAAATGAAGCCAATTGAGAAAGGGATACTCTTTGTATAATTTCCAGGTGTTTGCTTTCCAGGTATTCCAATCTTTCCTGTGCTGAATAAAGTTTGAATATTGTTGAAAATTCCTCTTGTTTGGAAGCAAATAGCCGTATACAATTTCGTCCTAACGACTCTATTTCGTGTGATTTTTTAGTTACTTCAAACAATTTATGCTTGTCAAAAATCGTAGCCGTTAATGGTTCACAAGCTATGATGTTAAATTCGGATTTTTGTCCCTCTCCAAAGCTTCTTATGTTTGTTGCGATCTCATTTTCAAAAAAAAATCCTGTATTCTTCACGATTCCGTCGATCTCATAGTAGCTTTTGCAATAACCTTTGTCTATATAAAAAAGGGCGTTACAAATCTCTCCCTGCTTTAGCAAAAATTCATTTTTCTTAAACGTTTGCTGTGTCAAAGCAGGTTGCAACAATTGCCAACTTTTGTCTGAGAAAGTTGTCAGCGAATGAATGTATTTTAAAAGATTTTCCATTTCTTATGGGTTGTTAAAACTGAATTCAAATAAGATCATTGATTAGGATATTGGCCAGGAAAGAAATAAGTGGTTAATTGGTGGTCCATGTTTGTATGCGGTACCAATTATTGCTGCCTTCATTCCTTGTCCATTTCGTTTCCAAACCAAACCACAGCAAAGCCATTATATAAGCCAAGGCCTATAGCATTCCAGCTGAACTTTCCCCAATCCCCGTCATTTATCATGACCATGTTGTGCCCTTTACTCGATTTCCAGGATTGCAAGGCAAAAGCTGCAGTCATTACAAAGTCGCTGCAACAGCTATTTGAACCACAGGCTATCTCATAACCATTTCCCTTATAGGAAGTAAGTTCCCGCGGTTTGGACCACATAAGCTCTGCCTGGGCATGGTCAGAAGTATAACAACAAGCTTTCCATTTTCCTTTCGATGACCAACTATGTGCATTGCAATTACCAGAATCTGGTTTGTTGATGGCAAGGTCTTTTACATGGGTTTGGGCAACAAATGTCAGCGATCTGGAAACCGGGATTTTCGGAAGCCCTTTTTCTTTTCTGTATTCCATGATCATGGCATACAGTTGTTCTTCCTCCTGGCTCAGGAGTTGAGCATGGGAGCTAATAAAGGCAAAAAAGAATAATAGTGTAATGAGCATTGCTTTGGTCATAATATGAAATTTAATAAAATCTGTTTTCATAGCGTTTGGGTCTTTATGACATGGTCAATTGCCTCTTCTTGCCAAGATAGGTTTAGTTGGGTTATTGGGGCGCTAAACTAATGGGTATGCAAATTTTTCCAATTAAAGTGTTTATAGGGCGAAATAAAAGGTAGATGTGAAAGATACTCAATAAAGGGTGTTTTAACCCTTGCATTAAATAATTCGAATTGTATTTTTACCGCTCTATTAATAATCTGTTCCCTGTCTGAAAGCGAAGGCCTCTGTTAGTACGCTACTAACGAATGGTAACTATGCCAACTAACGAACAGGAAAACACTGATTTCTGGAGAAATCTCTTTCCCAGATGGTTCAGAAAAAGCAAAGAAAAGACGGAAGACAAGCCCACTGACAGTTTCAGGGAAACGGCCGGTTTCCAGGACGATTGGTTTAACTCCCTGGAAGAGGCTTCCTGGGTATTGCCCGACCTGGAAGACCTGGAAACCGATCCCGAAAACAAGGACAAACCACCCCCGGATATAAAGGATTTACCCGAATCTTACCAGGTCTACCGGCAAAGAGGCTTCCTCGCGGCCCTTTCCAAAAACAAAGACCCCAATGAGGAATTAAACAAACTGATCGGCGAACTGCAGGAGCAGGAGAAGCAGGATGTAGACTATACGCATAATGCGCTGGACCAGTTCCAGGCTCCGCATAAGGAGAAATATGCATTTTTCACATCCTTTATCGACGGCCTGAAAGAAAAGCTGTCAGCCTATAAAGCCTCCAAAGATCAGCTGGAAACTGAGCGGGAAATAATCCTGCAGAAAAAAGAAGTGGTGCGGATCGAAAAAAGGCAAATAGAAGACCAGGTGGCGGAAGGCAAAAAGGATCTGCTGGGTAAATGGATAGAGGAGGCGAAAACCAAGGTTAAAGAATTATTGGAAGCCAACCAGGAGATCCTTCAGAAAAAACAAGTCATTGCACAAGAGGCCTACGAAAAAAATAAGAGCCAGAACGAAGCAATTGTTAACCAGCTAAAGCATACCCGGGGACTCATCACCAATCGCATCAACGAGCTGCAGCAAAGGCGTAAGGTTATTTCCGGGGAAGGTTATGGAAGACGGGGCGCCAAATTCCTGATGAGCACGGGCGCCCTGGTAGGAGTGGCTGCCGGCCTCTTTTTTTCCGTTTTTACGCTACATGGCGCCTTCGGCAGTGAAGATATTGCTTCCTTTATATTCAAAGGGCTGATAATTAAAGCAAACAATCTCCCCATGACCGAAGTGGAAAAAGTCTTCCACCTCTTGAAAATACTGGGAATACTGTCGCTGGCAACTTTGCTTTGCCGATCGGTCATTGTACATATCCGCAGACAGCAGTCCACAGCAATAGCGGATGAAAAGGATGAACATTCGCTTCAGCTGAGAATAAAGAATGATACCATCCACTACAATGGCATCATCAAAACAGGTAACTGGTCACTGATGTGGTTCCAGTTGCTGCCTATCATCCTGTTGGTGGGATCCCTCATTATTCTTATTGCCCAACAGGAGGTGGATGAGTTAAATGATTCCATGGCGGGTTTGGTATTAGGAAGCCTGGTGGCCTCCGGCGTGTCCGCTTTCTGTTATTTGTATATCGTGAAGATCATTGAGCCCAGGCTGTTGAAGATAGACCAGAAGCCTGATGCCAGATCCCACCGGCTATTTACCTGGCTGCGACACTGGGAACTCGGGGCCGTTCTCCTGTTCTTTGTTGCTGCAACACTTTTTATTACCTGGTATGTTTCCGGACAGTATAAAATGCGAAGGGGGCTGGATGATTCAGATTACCGGTTCATAGCGCTTTTATGGTATCTGGCCGTAACGCTTCTTTGTGGATTTGTAGTAGGCTATGGCGTCCGGTATAATGCTATTTCGGATATGGAGGATGAGCTGATGGCCAAAAAGCTTGCCTATGACGATCTGATAGATCAGTTCAGTGGCCAGGTCAGGAGTGATAGTAACCTGAGACTTGGTTATATGTCTGACAAACTGATGCAGGATCTGATGTTGCAGCTGGGCAAAAGAAATAAAGTGATCTTCAACAATCCAGGCATAGTACAGGTGCAGCGAAGATCAGGCAGTCAAACACAAAGTCGGGGAACTAAATGGATCAATTCGCTGGGAGGTATGCTTGGCGCTCTCTGGAGGAATATCCTGTTCCTGATACGTGAGATAGTCCTGCCCCCCGTTTCAAAACCTTCTGATCTGGTGGTTAGCACTACAAGCTGGAATGTGGAGCATATATTTTTAGAATGGGAGCAGGAATATTTTGCAGACCTGTACCATAAAATTGGATTGTATAATGAGGACATGCAGCGGCTGGACAAAGAGCTGGAAGTGCTGGACTGGAAGATACATGAGCTATACGATGTGCAGAGCGCAACGATCAAATCTCTTATGGCAAGTCTGAACAAAGCTGTACTGGAACAGGCAGCATGCAACGACCATATTCTCTATGCTGAACTGGTGAAAGCCCGGGCAATTCAACGCATCAAAGCCAAATATGGGCTGGCAATCGACTTTATCCAAAAAGGCTTCCAGAATGGTACCTGGTATAAAGATATGGACCCCGGTTTCAACGGCGGAGAATAACCTCAAACAGCAAACCTATGGCAAAGAAAAATGATCCGTTGGGAAATATAAATAACATCATTGCAGTGGGGATAGGCGCACATCCTACAGAAATAAGAGAAAAAATGGTGGCTATTTACCGGAAGATGCTGAAAGAGGGCATGCATAACGGGGCACAGGGCATTGTTGTAAATGAGGATACAATTATAAAAAGGACCCGGGAGCAGGCTGAAACCTGTAAGGATGAACTGGCCACCCTGATCAAACAAAGGCTGGGTCAGCTGGAACAGGAAAAAAAATCAAAGGAAATACAGTATCAGCATTCGTCGGAAGACCTGAAAACAATGTATCATGATCTCGGCTACCTTAACATGATCCGTAACCATGCAATGGATCATCAAGGTAATCTCTCCCTGTGGATCTGTGTGGTGCTGGGTATTTTCCTGCTCATTGCAGACATCGCACTGGCGCTGCAGCTTGTTCAACTTGGTTTTTCCTTTCCAAAGCCTGCTAATAAGAATTATCAGCTTGGCAACCTGATGAGCCATAATTTCTTTAATGTGCTGCAGCAGAACTGGCAGGTTTTCCTGACAGCTTTTGGTATCGCCATTTTTACCATCATGCTGAAAATTGGATTCGATAGGTTTATCGGGCCCAGCTATGGAGCAGGATATATACGGCGTGTCCGGTTTATTCGCTGGTTCAAAAAAGTAGAGGATACCAATACGGATAATCAGGATAAGCTGTTGAGAAAAATAAGGCGCTATGAACGGGTTAAGCAGACTGTTATTTTATTTTTTGTAGCATTGACTATCGGGTTTCTGGTTTTGCTGGCGCAGTTCAGGAGCCTTTCGGAAGTAAAAGCGCGCATCGATAAAGTAAATGAACAAAAAGTAGAAGCGCTTGATAATCAAATAAACGATTTGGAATTTGAAGTTTTTAATAGCCGAAAAAATAAACTGGATGAAGAAATAAAGGACAGTGTGGAAGGTCATGAAAAAGATGCAAATCATATCTATAGAGTCACTTTCCTGGGAATTACCCTGTTATTCCCGGTCATCAGCGCTATCTGCCTTTCTATTGCAGGGGCTGCCTGGGATACCAGGCGGAAAATAAAAAAGTTGTCGCAGGAGATTGAGACAGGCATCATTAAGCTGGATGAAGACCAGCAGCAATATGGGAAAGTAGTGGGAAAATTTGATGCATGGACCCTGGAACAGGAAAATATTGACGGGCCTGATTGGATAAAAAATGTGTCAGGCAAGCTGAACGATCTGTATCATTACGGATTCCGGATCGGAAATATAAGGCCTGATCTTTTTCAGAATATCCCGGATATGTATACTATTATAGAGAAATACAGGGATAAGCGTATCCTGTATTTTACTAACCAGAAACTTATCAAACTCAATTCTCCTAACCATGGAAATAATCCGGTTTAGCCTCTGCGCAATAGCCGTGTCTTGTTTTTTGATCACCGGCTGTGCAGAAGTGGAACAATCCCAGACATCCGTAGTTGTGCAGGATAAACTTGAAGTGTATCTCTGTGATCTGACCACCAGTACGGATTCTGCTGTAACGAAGCAGAATATGAAGAAAAATATTACAAAACTGCTGAGGAAGCTGGGACCCAATACCCATTATTTTGTTTATCCTATCGGGGAAACCGTTCAATCATCTTTATTTACAGGTTATACAGGTAATGACACGGACAATGCTACACTGTATAAAGCAAATGTGCAGAATTATACCAGGTGTATAAAAGCAGTTGAAAATGGCTTTGCCGGCGCGCAAAGCAAAAATACCTGTATCATAGACGCTCTCCAGGCCGCCATGGATCAGGTAAAATACTTCAAAAAGGACAAACAGATTGATAGTGTCCGGCTGGTCGTCATCTCTGATATGATGGAGGCATGCCCTGTCAGAGGACGATGGGTTAACTTTGAAAAGGTACCTTTTGATTCCGTCGGAGCCAGCTGGATCCTGGAAAAATGGCCTGAGGATCATTTGTTCCTGAAAGATAACCAACTGCAGGAAATTACTGTACTCTACAATACCAGTACCGCTGTCTCACAAAGAGAGCTAAAACAATTCTGGTACGAATTCTTCCGGAAAGCAGGTTTTACAAAAGAGATCTATTTTCCAACCGATATCTGACCACGCCTGGTATGATTTCGGCTTTTTTCAGTCCGCGGATATTTGATGACAAATATTGCCTGGAATGATCGACTTTTACACCTGCTGGCCTATGCAACCAAGGGTGCATTTGTGCCTGTGTAAAATCATCACCCATGAAAGTCTTTATTAGCAGGAAACTTCCCGAGGCAGGGCTGAAACTTTTACAGGAAGCCGGCTGTATCATAACTGAATATACCGACAGGAAAGAATTATCCCAGGACGATCTGATCAAAGCCTGTGCAGGTCAGGATGCCCTGATCAGCATCGGCCCCAATAAATTGAATGAGCCCTTTTTCAAAGCCTGTGGTCATTTGAAAGTGATATCACTCCTGTCAGTTGGGTTCGATAATGTAGATGTTGCAGCAGCTACCCTGGCCAATATTCCCGTAGGTAATACCCCGGATGTATTGAGCAAAGCCACTTCCGATGTAGCCTTTCTCCTGATGCTGGCTACATCCCGTAAAGCGTTTTTCATGCACCAGCAGATCATTAACGGTAACTGGGGCTTCTATGATCCCAATAGTAACCTCGGACAGGAATTGTACAACAAAACACTGGGCATTTTTGGCCTGGGGAAAATAGGGTTGGAGCTGGCCAGAAAATGTAAGCTGGCGTATAACATGAACATCATCTACCATAACCGCCGGCAGAATATGGAGGCGGAAAAAGAACTGGATGCCCGTTATGTATCCTTCGATGAACTGTTGCAGCAAAGCGATGTACTATCTGTTCATGCCAATCTCTCCAAAGAAACAAAGGGCCTGTTCAATAAAGCTGCTTTTGCTAAGATGAAACCCACGGCCATTTTCATTAATACTGCCCGGGGAGAAGAACACAATGAAGCCGATCTGATAGCGGCACTGGAACAGCATATTATCTGGGGCGCCGGGCTGGATGTCAGCAATCCTGAGCCAATGGCCAAAGATAACCCGCTATTGTTTATGCCTTCAGTTTGCGTACTGCCGCATATTGGCTCCGCTACCATGGAAGCCCGCAGCGCTATGGCTGTGCTGGCTGCTCAAAATATCCTTGCTGGTCTGCAAGGAAGGCCCCTTCCGCATATCATCAACAAAGAAGTATACCATTGAGGTCTCAATAAGGAAAAAGTGGTCCATAGAATCGGGCCGCCTTTTTTATGAAAGCTATCTGAACAACGTTGACCCCGGCCAGTTGCTTACCAGTCCTGGAAGTATCCCGGCCGGATCATCTCTCTGTCAACTTCTATCTCATGCAGGTGATTTCCAGGCTAATAGTTTTTTATATTCCTTGTTTGATGACATTTTACCGCTTTTCCCGATATGATCCTGTGACCAGTATGCGTCAGGCTTGACTTCGATCCCTGGTTGTTGAAAAACCGGCGAAAGAAGCCTGGTTAAATAGCCGTCCGGCCACCAGTCAAAACCTTGTCCACCATGGCGCTGAATCCGTATAAAATGGCGCGAGGGGAGAAAAAATAAACTATCTTTCGTGCATCATTATTTACATGCCGGAAGAGTTCTCCCCTCAATATACTGCCCTTATACAGCAACTGAAGGCTATCAGGGCTAATGACGACCAGGCCCTGCGCCACTGGTACCAGTCAACCTATCCTGCGGTGGAACAGTACGTGCTGCAGAACAGCGGTTCAACAGATGAAGCAAAGGATATTTTCCAGGATGCTTTTCTTACTGCCTGGCGCAATATCCAGCTGGATCGCTTTCAACCGGAAAGCCCTTCGGCTTTGACGGGCTACCTGTTCCGCATCGCCCAGCACAAGTGGCTGGATCACCTGCGGTCCGCCCGGTTCCGGAAAACAGTACCCCTGGAACAGGAACTGGAAACGCCCACCGCCAGTGCTTCGGACGAAGAGAAACTGGAAAGGATAAAGACCATCAAAAACTATTTCAAGATGCTGGGTGATAACTGCCGTGAACTGCTGCGCCGTTTTTATTATGAAAAGCAATCGCTCCGGCAGGTGGCTGAAGCCATGGGCTGGACTGAACCCACTGCCCGGAACAATAAATACCGCTGCGTGGAAAAGCTGCGGACTATGATCAAAACCAATCAAACAGGCCGTGAACAACAATGAATCCATATCTCCAGAACAGTTCGAACAGATCGAACGATACCTCAACGGGCAAATGCCTGCTGCTGAGCAGGAAGCATTCAGTGCGGCTATCATGGCCAATCCTGGCTTGCATGCACAGGTAGAAGAGGTCCGTTTGCTGATGTTGGGTATCAGTGAAGCCGCACTGGAAGAAAGAATGAAGGAATATCATGCCGGCCTGTCAACCAGCAGGGCTGACAAACAAGGGATCATTTCAAACACGCCTGTAAATGACGGTAAGCAAAACATACATACCGAAGCTATACCTGCTGAAAACACTAATCAACAGCAGGAAATAGTCAACCCATCAGTAGCGCCTGTCAACCAGCAGCCAATTGCTGCCCCTGGTTCAGCTGTAACTGGTACGCAAGAGCAAACACCTAAAGCTGCAACTGCTGGATCCATACAAACAATATCAGCAGAGGCTGCTTCCAAAGCCGGCACCCATGCCACCCAGCCCAAACTCATCAGACCTTTCTTCACCCGAAGCCTCCTCGTAGCCGCCAGTCTGCTGGCCATATTACTCCTGGGCTTTTGGTTTGTAGTGCTGAGACCATCAGCCAATCAGCGCTTATATGCCCGCTATTATCAGCCAGACCCGGGCCTGATCACCGCTATGAGCGCTGCCGGTAATTATACTTTTGATCGCGCTATGGTGGAGTATAAAACAGGTCATTATAAAGAAGCCTTGAAGGGCTGGAACCAGCTGCTGACAAGCACGCCGGACAATGATACCCTGCATTATTTTATCGGGGTGGCCAACATGGCTATTAAAGACTATTCAACCGCTGCTTCCCATCTCGAAAGAGTTGTTACTGTCAGCAACAGCGAGTTTTATATTGATGCCTGTTGGTACAGGGGCCTTGCAGCACTTGGCAGCAATGATATTCCCACTGCCATCTTATGGATTGATCGATCCGATCATCCGGAAAAAGAAGCATTGCTGCAGCAGTTAAGAAAAGCAGATGACCGTAAATAATTATACAGATATTATTTCACCGCTGGCCTTTCAACCGCTATGGGCAACAAGGCTTGTTCCGGTAAGGAAGACAATGGCTTTTACCCTGTTGACCTTGTTCGTCTTGTGCTGTACCCAACCGGTATGGGCAAAACAGGTGAGCAGTAAGAACGCTATCCATCAGGCCTTACAGAACAAACAACCCGCCGAAGCAGACCGCCTCCTCCGGCAAAAGCTTACTGCCTTTACACAAGCCCGGCAACCAGACTCGCTCTCGGATTATCTCGCGCTTGCCGGCGAAACCGAAATGGCATTGGCCAACTTCGACAAAGCAACACAAAGAATAAACGCGCTCCTGCAAACCATACTCTCCCTCAAACCCCGACCATTGTCGGTGGTGCAGGCCTATAAATCCGCCGCCAGCTATTACAGTGAAGGTGGCTGGGCAAAACCCGCTTACGATTATAATCTAAAAGCCCGGGAATCCTTGCTGAAACTGGCTCCTAACGAGAAGGCCGAGCTGGCATCCATTGAACGTAACCTGGGTGAATGCGCACGTCGCTTAGCCGATATGGCCCTGGCCCGGAAACATTTTATAGCTGCTATCGCCCTGATGGGGACTATCCAGCAACCCAAACCGGAAGACCTGTACTTCTCCTATAATGCCATGGGCACCATGGCCTATTATGAATCCAATACAGATTCGGCCGAACATTATTTTACCCTGGCGCTATCTGCCATCGATAAAATGCCGGCCATCCCCCTCAACCGTTTTTACCGGAAAGGATTACTGTATAATAACCTCGTCGGCGTATACGGTATCCAGGGCCGGCCAACAGACGGCATCAAAGCCATGGAAAGCTGTATCAGCCTGATGCGCTCTTTCCTGGCCATCAAAGAACCTGCACCGCAACGGCCCAGCGCCCTGGCCATGCAGTTTGAAGCCATCGATAACCTCGCCGGCATTTACAAGGAACTGGGCAACCTCAGCAAAACGCGCAGCCTGCTGGAATACAGCTTTGCACAAAAACAGGCACAGCTGCCGCCCGGCAGTACCGGGATCTTTATTTCTCAGATATTGTTAGGTCAATGTTATTACGCCCTGCGTGAATATGACAAGGCCATTGATTTCCTTAATAAAGGCCGGGAAGGCATCCGCGCTGCCGGGGGCGATTACCTGTTCTGGCATGCCGATGCCTGTTACGGTCTGGCCCTGGTATATGATAAAGCCGGCAACAGGTCGCTGGCGCTCCATCATTACCAGCAGGCGGATAGCCTGTATTACTCTTCTTTCCAGGGCAGCTATGATAATATCTATCTTGAATTCATCCGGAACTATGCGCTCTTCCTGGCAGAAAGCAAACAGCCGAAGGCCGCTATCCGGCAGGCGCAGCGCAGTTATGGCTATGTCCTGAAGAACGAGAATGAAACTTCCATGATCCCTTTTTACCAACTGCTCAACCTGTCGGCCATATACTATGAATGCGGTCAGTTCAAAGAAGCTGCAGCCATGGGCAATAAAGCGCTCAGTGAAGTGGATCGACATATCCGTCGCGGGCATACCCTGATGGATTCTGTGGGAAAGGAAGTCTGGAAGCCAAGAGCCCTGCTCCTGCGTGTCAAAGCCAGCTATGCTTTGCTGGCGAAGAAGGATGAAGCTACCCTGCAGCAACTGCTGTCCGCCATGCAGGAGGCGCTGGATATCCTGGACCGACGTAAAAGGATTGTATCCGATGCTTCCGATCTTAACCTGATACTGGCTGATCATGATGATCTCCTGGCTTTCACCAAGCAACTCACCCTGGAACTCTACGAGCTGAGCGGTAAGAACAGTTATATGGACCAGCTGATCGACCTGCATGAGTCCGGGCTGTATACCAGGCTGCGCTCGCGGCTCGACAAACAGGCTGACCTCCAATTCCATGCAGTGCCCAGGGCTGTGCGCCAAAAGGAACAGCAATTACAGGATGCCGTCCAGGCCGCACTGTCGGCCGAAAAAGGAGCTGGCATCCAGCAATATCTCTCGGCCAGTAAAGCACTGGATAATTACCGGGACCAGCTCAGCAAAGAATATCCCCGCTACTACGCCATGCGCTATGCCCGCCTGTTCCATTCCGTTAAACAGGTACAGCAGCAGATACCGGAACAGACCACTGTAGTCCGCTACTTTTTTACTGCCAATAAATTACTGGCCTTGGTGGCCGATCGGCAACAGCAGACCATCATTCCACTGGATGGCAGCAACCTGGAACAACAGCTGCAGCAACTGCAACAGCAATGGATGGATCCCCGCCGTACCGGAGAAATACTGCACCAGCTCTATAACCAGCTCTGGGCGCCGCTGGAAAAATCCGTCAAAAATAAAAAGCTGCTCATTATCCCGGATGGTGTGCTCTATGCCTTGAGCTTTGAAAGCCTGTGCAGCAAAAAGATCAGCACTTTTACAGAACTGGCTGCCCATAGCCTCCTGGCAAAACATCCTATTGCATACCAGTACAGTCTCTTCCTCGTAGCGCCCTCGCCACCTGCACAATTGCCACCCGCTAACTTTGTGGCTTTTGCACCCGGGTTCTCCGATGCAGCCAAGGCGTCCTATGTAGCGGCGGTAAACGATTCTCTGCAACTGGACAATACCTATCTTTCCCTGCTACCCCTGCCTTTCAGTTATACGCTTGCCCGCAAAATGGTCAGTGATTTTGGCGGCGAAGCCTATACGGATCATCTGTCTACCGAAGCCAGTTTCAAGCAGTATGCTGGTCATCATAAGATCATTCATATTGGTACCCATGCCGAGTCCAATAACCAGTACCCCGAATATTCCCGGCTGATCTTTTCCAAGGAAATGCCCGAGCAAGGGGAGGACAATTCACTTTTCCTCTATGAGCTGTATAACTGTGATATGCGTTCCAATCTCACCGTACTCACCGCCTGTGAATCCGGCCGGCCGGGTTACCAGGATGGGGAGGGTATGGTATCCCTGGCACATGCTTTTAATTATGCCGGCAGTGAAAGTATCCTGACCGCTCTCTGGAAAATAGATGAGCAGGCCAGTGCGCTGATCACAGAAACATTTTACAATAACCTGCGCAAAGGCATGTCCAAAGACGAGGCCCTGCAGCAGGCCAAGCTGGCGTATCTCGCTACCGCCAATGGCCGTATGCTGGCGCCGCAATACTGGGCGGGACTGGTCATCATGGGGGATACCCATCCAATTGTTTTGGGACGAACCATAGGCTGGCCGTACTGGGTGGCGGCTTTGCTGCTCCTGCTGGCCGCAATAGGTTATGGGGTGATGAAGAAGCGAAAGAATGAGGCTATTGTCTCATGAGACCATAGTCAGCGCTCTGGTAAGGTCAGGCTGGAAAACAATAGGGGAGATCTCCAACTTATGTTTCCGCATCCATTTTTTCAGGATCGACAAATGCTTTACCGGGTTGTTTTGAAGGAATAGGGTAAAGTCGCTTGACTTAAGCACAAACTGCATCGTGTCAATATCAACTGTTCTTGTTTTATTGCCCGGTTCCAGGTTGTTTTTAAGTATGGCATAGGTTACCTGCACCCTGTTTTTTCCGTCTATGGCAAGCGCATTTACATATACCAGCCGTTTGTCTTTTAATTCAACTATATCTCCGGGTTGAAGAAGCAGCTGCTGGAGAAATTCAGCCTGCTGTGATTGAATGAGCGCCTCTTTCTCCACAGGCAGGTATTGCTGGTATAAAAGCTGTATTAATTCTGTATAAAAATCCCTGTGCCATGCAAATTCAGCCTGGAGCTCTTTTTTCAACGCCTGAAACAATTGAGATGTGTGGATATGGACCTCCTCAATGGTTTTAATAGTTTTAATGTGGATGGCCACATCATGACTCAGTAAAAAGTGCCGGATACTATACAGCTTGTACGAGTTGAGATGGGCAATGATCTGTACATCAGTAATGTTAAAATTCAATTTTTCTCTTGCATACAGGATACTACTTTTCTTTGCCAGTCTCAGCAAGCCTATCCATTGGTCTGCGTCAACATGCTGTGAAGATTGCATAATAGTACCGTAGCTATCCTTCACGGAATAGTCAATGTATTTTTCAGCGTAATTGGCTTCTGGCCAAAGATCAACTCCTTTCGCCCTGATGGGTGTTCCAGGTTCCAGGTGAGCTTCCAATTGCAGCACTGCGTAAGCGGCAAGGCTTTCATAACAATGCTTGAATTCAATAATGCTGAGCATGTTTTTCTTATGATCGTATCTGCCAGGGCTTCTATTGGAGGCAATTGTTATTATAAGGTTGCTGGATCCCTTGAAAAGACCCTTCTGCTGTTTTTCTGGCAGCTTTTCAAATAGCTCATTAGCTTCTATCTGATAGGTCAACCTTATGTATTCATTGCCAAAGCTTGCCTTCATCTCATAATCAATATTGACTGCCTTGATATATTGCCTGCTCGCTATAGTCCCTTCAATCCTGGGGAACAGAAAGCTGGCAATTTTTAATGAATGCATTTTAGGTTATTTATTTTCAATTGATTATAATAATTATTACGATTTTTGTCCCCTTGAGTGCTGGACTATGTAATGAAATTGTATTTTAAGTTACTGAATATCAGTTGAATGAAATCTTATTACAAAGAGAACCAATGTTTTATTAAAGCAAGTTGAAAAATTAATAGCCTTAGTGAAAAACCTAACAAGTTAACAGTAAATGATTTGGCTGGTAATTTAGCGTTTTAGGTCAAATCCCTCTTGAAAATAAAAAAACAAAACTTTTTGGAGGATTTTCGCTTTTGCTGGTATTGCGCTTTTTGAGATATTGCGCTAATTGGTCGTAAGCGAAACTGGAGAGAATATTTAGTAGAAATCCTATGATGATTTCTGTTACACTCATTAAACCAAAGATAATGATTAGCCAGGATAAATTGCGGAGGTTATTCAGAAAATCTGTCAATAGGTTTTTATCTGTACAAAGGGCTGCGCGGATACTTCAACTAAATAAAGCAGCAGCAGTGGAACTGATGGCCTGCCTGGAAGATCAGGGCTATATTGAGGAAGCAGGCCTTGATGGATTGTGGCAACTATCTATCCGGGGTAAGCTGATAGTGCAAACTAATTTCAAAAAAGCCTTTACAGAAGAAACACTCAAGCAGAGTGTAGAGAATTTGCTGGAAAGGGCCAGCATGGTTAATGCATCCAGTGAATATCCATACTATATTTCCTGCATCAAGATCATCAATGATTACCCCATCGGGAATAAGGGTGAGCCTGTTTATGCGCTGTTTTCGTTGGATAGAAAACAACTATCGAATGAAGCTTTCAGGGCTGCTGAAGATAATTTGCGTAAACGATATACAGGTAATTTCAGGCGTATTATTGATTATGCCTATTATCCCCGTAAAACTATTGGCATTTTTCTAAAGTCGGGCAGTCATGCTTTACAACTAACGGAAGATTATGAAACTGGCAAAAAAGAAGGCCATACCATCTTTACAGCCTGACCCATCTCTATCTCCCTTTGAACCACTCCATCAGCTGCTCCTTATAATGCGCGCTCAGCGGCAATGCTTCTTCTGTCCCGAGCAATACTTCTTCCGCTTTTACCATCCTGATCTGTGCCAGCGCTACAATATATGATTTATGGATCCGGATAAACTGTCCTGCCGGTAACAGTTCTTCCAACTGCTTCATAGTGTAGTTGGCCAGGAATTGCTGGGAATCAATAAAGAGCTTTACATAATCTTTGGATGCCTGTATATACCGGATCTGGGGATAGGGGATCCGCAGCAGCCCTCCTTTTTCACGGACCAGCAGGTGCCCGGTTTGCTGCTCCGGTTCAACAGCTGAAGCGGCCGGCGTTTTTACTTTTGCTACGGCTTTCAGGAACCGATCATAGGAGAAGGGTTTGAGCAGGTAATCCACCACATCCAGCTCAAAAGCCTGGACGGCATAGTCGGAGTATGCTGTGGTAAGGATCACCTGCGGTGGCTGACTGAGTGTTTTGAGGAAGGTCATCCCATTCACCAGCGGCATTTCAATGTCCAGGAAAAGCAGGTCTACCCGGACCTGTTCCAATTTTGCAAAAGCTTCCAGGGCGTTGCGGCATTTGCCCACCAGGGTCAGACCTGCTGTTTGCAGGATGAACTGCTCTACTATCTGCTGCGCAATAGGCTCATCTTCCACAATAAGGCATCTGATCATACTGCTTATTTAAATTGAATACGAAGGGTAATGGTAAATAACTGCCCGTTATTGTCCAGTTCCAGCTGGTGCCTGCCCGGGTAATGCAATTGCAGGCGTTGCTGTATATTACTGATGCCTACCCCGCCGGGGCCGCTGTCAGCGTTGATCCCGGCCAGCACATCGTTCTTTACCACAAAGGTCAGGGCCTGCTGATCGGTATGAAGGTCCATATGAATAAAGCCCTGCTCAAGTATCCGGAAAGCCCCATGTTTAAAAGCGTTCTCTACAAAGGGGATCAGCAGGAGCGGGGCTACAGTCCTGTTAGCGGCATCACCTGATACGGTGAACCGGATATCCCTGTCCGGGTACCGTATCCGCTCCATCTCCACATAGTTCCGGGTGAAGGCAATTTCCATTTCCAGCGGCACCTCGGATTGCTGGGAGTCATGCAGGATATAACGCATCATGTCTGACAGTCGCAGGATATAGTTGGGCGTCTCCTTATGCCCCGTGAGGCTCATGCCATAAATACTATTGAGGGTATTGAAAAGGAAATGCGGATTGAGCCGGGCCTTCAGCACTTCCAGCTGAACCTGGTACAGGTCTTTCTCCAGTAATTGTTTTTTGCGGTCGTTGTCAAAAGCATAGCGGGTCAGGGCTACAGAGCCAAAGGCCAGGAGATCGGTCAACAGTATATTAAAGTCCCAGCCTTTCCAATGCAGCAGCTGTTTCAGGTGTACGGCCGACTTGAAAGAATAAAACTGGTGGAGTGGCCCCGGTCCGCTGGTATGCAGGAACAGGTAGCTGACGCCGGCATTGGCCAGTTTGGGTACCAGGAGGAACCAGGCCAGGGCGAGCAGCGGCAGCCAGCTGAATTTTTTGCGGGCCAGCAGCCAGGGTGCCAGCCAGCGATAGAAGGGGATCACATAAAGGGTGAGCGCCAGGGCATAGAGCAGGAGCCCGGGATAGGGGAAGTCGGAATGGTCCGGGTTCGGCAGCCCGGCCGTGTTGACATAGTAGGAATATTTATAGAAGACAGTATACAGCACCCAGACCATCCCCTCGTAGATAAAGGGAAAACTGCTTTGCCTGGTATGCTGGATCTTGTTGGGCATAGTGCATTTTTCAGGTTGAAAGGTCGGGGCCGGCTGCGGGGCCGCCAACCGGGTTTCGACAAAACCGGTTTTTTATCGACCAAATGGCTCCACTCCAGTTTCATCCGGTCCATCACCGCTTCTGTGGAAGCGGATGTCCTGGTCAGCAAAGGACGGGTTTTCTTTGGGTCATAAATAATTCAATGATGAAATACGTATGGATCGCCTTGTTAGTACTGCCTTCCCTCCAGGGCTTTGCCCGCCAGCAGGACCTGGTAGATAAATATAAGACAGTTATCGACTTCCGGAAAGCCCGGTATCTCGACAGCCTGATGGCTGTGATCGGCAATAAACGGATCGTAGCCCTTGGCGAGGATACTCATGGCACTGCCGAGTTCTATGAACTGCGCGCTGCTATTACCCGGAAACTGATCAAGGAAAAAGGATTCTCCGTTGTGATCCTCGAAAACCCGCATGAGGACATGATAGCCCTGCAGCAAGGACTGCAAACCACTCCGCTGGATACGCTGATGCGCAGGCATCTCTTCTCTATTTACCAGACCCAGCAGATGCGCGACTTCCTGGCCTGGTTCAAAAAGCAGTCCCGCAGGCAGCCGAAGCTGAGACTGGCCGGTTGTGACGATAGCTTCCGGGAACTGCTGCCCAACCAGCTGATGCAGGAAGCTGCCCGCTACGGCAATGCGGACCTGGATAGCTGCTGCCGCGACTACCTGCTTCGGCAAACGCTCCCCATGAAAGCATACTATAAACAATATCCTGCGCTCCGGCCGGCCAGCTTGCAGGATGAACTGCATTTTGGCCAGGACACCTACCGCCTCCTGGAGCGTATTGATTCTCTCTGCGCAGCCCAGCCGGTTCAATACCCGCGCCTGAAAGAGCTGATCTTCCATGCGCAGACCTCTTATGTGTATTATGATCGCTACTTGCGTCAGTTGCCTGTCTCCCGCGACGAGGTCATGGGCCAGCGCATCAACTACCACGCAGCGGATAGTACTGCAAAGATTGTGGTATGGGCGCATAACGGGCATGTGGCCAATTATGCCTGGCTGGCAGATGAGCTGGGGCTGATGGGTGCTACTGTTCTGAAAAAGTACCCGCAGGATTACCTGTCTATCGGGATGAGCAGCAGTGAAGGGACCTATTCCTATATCAAAAACCGGTTTATCAACAATGATCACCAGTTTACCGATAGCCTCTTCGGCGGGGAGCTGCATACCCCTGAGGCCGGTTCCTGGAATGTGCAGTTAGCCGCCAATGCTGACCAGCATTTCTTCCTCGATTTTTCACGCTGGAGCGCCGCAGACCTGGACGCAATCAGGCCGTTGAAAAAGCTGAAGCTGATGGGTTATGGTAAGGAGTCAGATACGGAAAAGGAGTATTACCCGGTGTCATTACCCCGGCTGTTTGCTGTACTGATCTACCTGCGGAAGACAACCAGGACTACGCCACTATTTGATAAATAAAAGTCCTGCAGCCGCCGGCTGTAATCAGGAACAGGCAGAAGTTATTCGCTGACCGGTATTGCATGATCAGATAACGGCAGGCAGACAGTTACGGCAAAGAAGGCCAGTGATCGACGGCTTTATACTGGCAGCGGTGTCCGCCTCAATGCGGCAGCTTATCCCGCAAAAATCCATATACCCAGGTGCCGGCGATAGCAGATAACAGTGTAATGATAACTACGGTAGCGCCGGTACCTATCTGCGCAAACAAAGGCCCGGGACAGGCGCCTGTCAGCGCCCAGCCAAAACCGAACAGCAGCCCGCCGTAGACCGTTCCTTTGTTAAAAGCTTTGGGCTGTATAACGATCGGCTCACCGTCCATTGTCCTGATGCGGAATTTTTTGATCAGCCATACGGATAACATGCCCGTAGCTACGGCACTGCCAATCACCCCATACATATGGAAGGATTGCAGCCGGAACATTTCCTGGATACGGAACCAGCTGATCACTTCGGCTTTCACCAGCAGGATGCCGAAGAAAATGCCGGCAAAAAGATATTTGAGCAAATGATACCAGGGTTTTGAAGCCTGGGTTTCTTCCCTGGGGACAGGAGGGATATAAGCGTTCCGGTAATCTGTATCGATAATTTTATTGGAAGGCATAGGTGCAGCAGTTAAAGAGAAAGAATAGCAGGTAAGATCAGGTTAGCCATGATGAAACCGCCTATCATAAAGCTGATAGTGGCTACCAGTGAAGGCCATTGCAGGGTGGATAAGCCCATAATGGCATGACCACTGGTGCAGCCGCCGGCATAACGGGTGCCAAAGCCCACCAGGAAACCACCCACTACCATTAAGAGCAGGCCTCTGACGGTGAACAGGTCAGACCAGTTCATGATATCAGCTGGTACCAGGTGTGTGTAGTCGGTGATCCCATAGCCTGCCAGCTCTGCCGCCAGCTGAGGATGTACTGACACCGGCGCAGGATCGGCCAGAAACTGTGCGGTGAGCAGTCCTCCCAGCAATATGCCTGCTACAAAGAACAGGTTCCAGGCTTCGCTTTTCCAGTTGTAACGGAAGAAGGGAATACCAGCAGGTAAGCAGGCGGCGCAAATATGCCGTAAGGAAGAACTGATGCCAAAAGACCTGTTGCCAAGGATCAGTAGCAGGGGGACTACGAGCCCTATTAAGGGGCCGGCCACATACCAGGGCCAGGGTTGTTGAAGGAATTCCAGGAGTTTCATTGCCAAACAAAATTGAAGTGGTAAGGTAAGCCATTCCTGTTCCATTTCCTATCGTGCATTTCTCCCGGAAAGCCAATGTGCTGCAAACGCTGGCAACCAATACCAGACCTGCACTGCACCGCTGTCATCCTTCCCTGAAAGGATCTATTACGGTTATACAGGATTCCGTGTTTAACTCATTTTTTCGCCTGATTATTTGTTGTACATTAGTGATCTCCCGTTCCATTTCGATCCTGCCCTCCGCAACATCCTTCTCCTGAAAACACAATCCAGCATCTGATGGAATCTCCACACAATTAAATCCCGCCCGGGTTCATTTATCATTCATCCATTAAAACTTGTCATCATGAAAAAGAAATTCCTCCTGCCGGGCATTGCCTGTCTGCTGCTGCTTATTGTTTCCTGCCGTAAATTCTGTGATATTCCCGGGCTGATACCGGGGCGGAACGACAAAGACTTTATTCTCAAAGAAATGGATTACCAGGGAACTACCTATCGGTTTTATTTCAACCAGCAGAAGCAGCGGCTGGATTCCATCGGTACGCTTACAGGCAGCGTCCGCGGCGTGTTCCGCCTGTTGCGGACCGGTAACCGCCTGGACTCCGTGTATTATACCAGCGATGCACTGACCTGGGTCAATAAGGATATTACGTACGACAATGCAGGTAATATGACCTTGTTCCGCCATCATCCTATCCGCCCTGGCTTTGCCACTTCACCTACTATATTGACGCATGCCGACGGACACCTCAAATCCATTACTTATATAGATCCGCTGTTGTCCTACTGGGATGATTTTGATACCCTGTATTATAATGGTAACAATGATGTCTATCGCTGGGTGACCCGTGTGCCGCGCTCCAACTGGACCGATGTACGCTTATTCAGTTTTGATAACCGGCACAATCCGCTTTACTATGTGGACGACCTGATCATTGTTTTTTCCGAAATGCCGCAGCTCCGTGAATGTTTCCTGAGCCAGCATAACAGCACAGCCATGGATTTCCCGGCCCGTGAAGTACATCTGGATTATCAGAATACGTACGATAAAAAGAACCGCCTGGTGAAAAAAGTATTTACGCAATGGGGCTATTCCAAGCCTGATACACTGGTCTTCCGGTACCTGAAATAAGTTTTCGGCAGGCCTTTGATAATTTCGTGAAACAGGTCTTTGCCGGGACTTCAATAACAGGAACAACTGTTATGTGCGTTCGGGCAAAGCCTGTTGCCGCTATAGCTTCGCCCTGCCAATCTCTTTCGCCCGGGTCAAAAAACTTTTCTCCCGGAGCTGGGCTTCAACTTCCTCAATGGCCTTCATCAGGTTGTTCTGCGTATTGGTGAGATCGGTGATAGCGGCAATGATGACATCCCATACGGGCAGCACCTGCTGCACCAGGGCCCTGCCTTTGTCGGTCAGCTGCAGCATGCGCTTGCGTTCATCTGCTTTGTCTTTCCGGGAGCGGATCAGGTTCTCTTTTTCCAGCTCTTTCAGCAGGCTGATGGTGGAGGGATGTGTATAGCCGATCTCATTGGCAATCTCCACTACGCTGAGGATGGGTTTGAGGTGCAGGGTGTAGATCACAGGAAACCATTTGGGCTCAAAATCGATCCCATGAAGTTTGTAGACCTGTAGTCCATCTTTGCGGATCTGGTCGGACAGGCGCTGGAGGCGGGTGGAGATGGCCAGGATGCCGGCTTCATTGATGACGTTCATCAGGGCTGTTCATTTAAGTAGCGTTCATAATAGACGGTATCGCCGGTCATGGTAGGGTGGTGGGGTGGCAGATCAGTCTTGTGGATCCGCTGGAAGCCATTCCGTTCATAGAAGCGGTGTGCTGCTTTGAGCATATCAACGGTACCAAGATAGAGATAGCTGATCCCCTGCTCCCGGCAGTGCCGGATCAGGGTGTCCAGCAGTTCCTGTCCGATCCCGAATTCCTTGCCGCGGAAAGCCTGCTTTACAAACATCTTGCGGATCACGGCGTCCTGCTCATTGGCAGGCAGGAGGGCAATAGTGCCTACCAGCTCGCCTTCATAAAAGGCGCCCCAGAACTCACCGCCCAGCCGCCGGTAACTGCTTTCAATGTCCAGGAGGTCCGGTTGATCAGCCAGGGTGATGGGAACATGGAATTCTTCCTGCTGGATGGGAAGGATCAGGTCAACTACCTGCTGGCTGTAGGTATTGCTGATGGGTTTGATGGTAAAAACCTTGGTCATGCGGAAATGTTTTTACAAATATATGTAGTTGACTACGTATTTGAAAACATTTTTGGGACGAACCTAAGGCTGGCTGTATCTGAGGTTGCAAGCAGGCCCTCGCGCGCCCACGCAGTCCTGAAAAGTTCCGGATAGGAAATAAGCAATGCACAATTGACCTTGCTATTGAGTTGGCAGCAGGATCCTGAGCATTCACCAGATGGATTGTAAAGCTGCTGTCTATAAGGATCTTGAAGATGGTTTTTATTGCAGGAAATTCGGCGGCCGCATAGTGTCTGGCTTTGTGCGCAGGGAGTCCGGGATCTTCCTGTTGTCAGGCTTGGGCGGCAACTGCGTGGTCATTTTAGCTGAGCCTGCTGTGCCGCTGGTGGCGGTCTGATCATCGGGATTAGCCGTAATGGTCATAGGCGAATTGCAGGCAATGACGGATATAAATAATACTATGGCGGGTAGAAGCTTTTTCATACAGGTAACTTTATAGCAGGTAAGTATAAAAAAGCAGGCCAGGGTTGATGGGGCGGGCAGTCCGCAGAAATGCGCAGTTGTAAAAAAAACAAAACCCGCCACGAAGGCGGGTTCTAATATAGTCAACAGCAGGGACTGTTATGCTTCTTTCAGTAATTTCATGAAGAGGTCCGCCTGCTCCTTGGTCTTGATCACACGATGGAGGGAAGAACTGGTAGCCAGTTTTACATCGGCGGGCTTGCCTTGTTTGGCTTTCCGGGTCAATGCCGCGATCTTCTTGGCGATTGTTTCTTTCATGACTTCAAATGTAGGAAAATTTTGTCCACAAAAACATTAAAATTGGCTGTTTCCGGGCGTTTCAGGCCCCTCTGGCCGTATCCTGAAAGAGGGTGTCTGGATCTGTTCCTGGAATGCCTGGTCCGGATCAATAACGCTGATTAGCCTGAAATGTTTAACCGGCTTGTTTTTAGTTGGCTTTTTACGCTCAGGCATGGTTTAAAACAGCCTTTTCCCGCCGGGCCGTCTAAAGAGGATGGCTTTATCCGGGAATGCAGTTTAGGGGCACATGACACCATTTGGGTACTAAAGCCGGAAATCCAGCTGAAAGCCTGCCTTACAGAAGGGCTCAGCTTTTCTGTTTCATATTAAAAATGAAGTAGTTGTACATATGGTCCTGGGAGATCCTGGCGTCTTTGTCGATCTTGAAGGGATAGGGAATGATATCCTCAAAATCGAAGGGATTATCATACTGGGTCTTGCCAAAACGGGTGATCCGCACAAAGTATTTGATCCCGTACATATTGAAATGCCGGTTAAGGAAGGCAAAGTTCCGCTGAAGCGCCCGGTAATAGAAATAAGCCCGGGCATTATCTGATCCATCGATGCCCAGGTAATGGCCGGGGTTGGTCTTCAGGTAGGCGAAGGCCGTGAACAGGATGGTGGAAAAGACCTTTGAATAGTTATGGTGCGCCAGCTCAGCCTTATCGTCAATTTTGCCCTTGGGGTTCAGCGGGCCGAAGGCCAGGTTATAGACATTGGGCAGCAGGGCATGGGTCTGGTTGCTGATCTTCACTACCAGCGGCACTACATCGCCCGTATCCAGTTCAGTATGAAAGCTGCTGAGTTTGAGGTCGGGCGATATATGCTCGATCTCATACAGGTTATCGAAATCTATTTTGGGAGATAAGGCCATTGATGTACAAGGTTAGGCTGCAAATATAATGGCATCACCCAAAACTACTATGTCCTACCAGACATAATTGTTGTTACCTGGACAATTATAAGACATGCTTGTTCGCTCCAGGCCCCTGCCATCCTTACGGCAAGCCTTGTGTTCATTGACCTGGTTGCTCATAAAGGCTGCTGCTGCTCCATTTTTTGGTACAGCTTCTCCAGGTCGGCCCGCTGGTAGGAAGCAGCCTGGGCCAGGGCTTTGTTGAGCAGGCTCATGGCTTCGGTCCGGCGTCCCAGTTGGTAAAGCAACTGGGCGCGGGTCTGTAACTGGCTGGCGTCAGTGGGATCGCATGGCTCCATCCAGCCCAATGCCTTTTTCAGCAGGCCCAGGTGGCTGGTCCGTTGCGCCAGGTTGATAGCCGCACCATTTCTTTCCCAGACGGATAGTTCTTTTTTGTAGCGACTGACATAATGAACCACCGCTTTCAGATACCGGGCCGTATCCTGGCGCGACAGGTAGTAATTGACTTCCCCTTCCGCCGCCATTTTACTGATCATGCCCGCCAGTGCCGGGTAGCGGGCCGATGCCTGTTTGTGGATGGCCTTCCAGTCGGGTGCTTCATCAGCCCGGGCGGGCTCCTGGAAATATTCTTTCCAGAGAATATGCCGCAGTTTTTCCTGCGCCACATTAGGACCCAGCACGGCATTGACAGCGGCAGTATCTTCCTGGTATAACCTGAAACCCATGCTGGCGCTGCTTTGTACAAAAGGGGCGATAAAACGGATGGCAGCTGCATCAAAAGGGCGCGAGAGACCAGCCATATAGCTATTGGACAGCTCAATGGCGGGGGCCGGTTCCTGGAGGTTCAGGAAATAGATGGCTGTTTCCCGCAATTGATCCGCTGTCAGTTGCTGCGCAGCGGCTTTTCTCAATAGCGTATATGCCTGCTGGTTACTGTCCAGTGCCTGCCTGCCCAGTTGAAGGAAATCGGCCGCACGGTTGGTGGCGCCGGGCTGCTGGTGTACCAGCTCGCCATCAGGACCAAAGAACAGGAAGGTGGGCAGTACACGGACCTTGTATTGCTCCGCTATCTGCCTGCTGTCCGCATACCAGGCTTTCACTTCCTCGTTGTCCCTGGCAGTTTTATCCAGCTGCACTTTTACATTGATGAAATGGGCGTTGAAGAAAGCGCCAACTTCGGGCAGCGGGAAGATATCCTGCTCCATCTGCCGGCAGGGCCCACACCAGGTGGCATGACAGTCCACCAGGATGTATTTTCGTTCGGTCCTTGCTTTTTCCCTGATCTGCTGCCAGCTCAGGCCATGGATAAAGTGGATGCCTTCCTGTGCTGTGCCAGACAAGGAAGTGGATAATAGCAAACAAAAACAGCTGATGCGGTATAACAGGTGCATTACAGAGATTTTATGACTAAAGAATATCAGGGCGCCAGTGCTTCATCCAGCCTGCTGATCAGCCCTTCCAGGTGCCAGCTGGTTACGGGATCATGGACCACTGCTTTTTTCAGTTGCTCCCGCAGGGTTTTCAGGTGCTGAAGAATGATGCCGGGCAGATCACCGGGCTCGGTGGTTTTTAGGGCCGGGGTTAACGTAGCCACATACAGATTCTGCAACCTTCTCCGGTAAATATCAATGGGCTGTCCATTTTGCAATTCTTCCCAGATCCCTTTTTGCAGGTCCTGCAACAGTTGGCTGGCGGTATAACCTTCCGTGGTCAGCAGGGCTTCCTGCCGGTAAAGGTTTTGCAGGCCGCTGCCCAGCAGCATTTTGAGGATATAGGTTTGCAGGCTGCCGATCATGGCCAGCGGGCTATCGCCGGTGCGGGAAAAGATCTCCGGGCGCAGCAGCCACTGCGGTGTGGTGAACAGCTGCCGGTGCAGGAAGTCCACCGCAGCGCGCTGGGTGGCTGGCGGCACATAGAAGCTGCTGCTGTCCTGGTCTACCAGCGGCGGAATTGCATTTGTGCCGCCCACCAGCCGGGCTACAGGCAGCAGGCAGCGGGCCAGCTGTCCATCAGGCTCACCCTGGCTGGTGCTGCCCAGGATACTGCGAAAACCGCGTTGCAGGTTGCTGTAATCCGTATTGGGCTGCCGGGTCCATTGCAACAGCCCTTTGGCTACCCGTTGCAGGTTGGCAATGCCATAGCGGCCGGCGCTGATGGGATCGTTGCCCAGGTCGGTTAACTGTATCGTATTGTCCAGGTATCCTTTTTGGTTCGTCCCAAAATATCCATACTGTGTTGCCCGACGACTGGCGGTCCAGGCAACCAGTGAATCCGCTGATACCGTTTCCGGCCACCAGCGATAGCCCCATTCAATAGCCCAGCTATCATATTCACCGATGCGGGCCAGCAGGTTGGCAGGAGTAACGCCATCTTCCGGTTGCGCTACAAAGTTGACAAGCGCTTCATCCATGATGGAAGGGGAATGTCCATGCGTCCGCAGCCAGCTGGCATTGCGCAGGCTGGCCACCGGCACGGTGCTGCTGGCAAAAAGGTTATCGGTCAGGCCCAGGGCATTGCCAATATAGCGGGCACAGGTGCTGCGGATCAACCGGCCCATCAGTGCATCAGGGAACTGCATGCTGCGGGCGGTGGGATCATTGGGGCCTGCCTGCGCCATGTACAGGTCATGGAGATCGTCCAGTTGATCGTGGAGCCAGTTGATATGGCATTGGATGATCTCGCCGCTGCGCGGATCAACGAGGGGCAGGTCCTGGTCTTTACCGGCGGAGCTTGTTTTGTATACAATAGCGGCAGGGCATCGCTGGAGCGACCAGCTGCTATCACCTGCCGGTAAACGCCGGGCCTGGATAGCATTTTTGAAGCCGGCTTTTTCAAAGGCCGGCTGCCAGTCGTTCACCGCCTGTTCAAAATAGGGGATCCATTTGGCCGGTGTGGCCGGATCAATATAAATGATGATGGGCGTTTCGGGGTTTACCAGCTTTCCCTGCGCATAGCGGGCCCTGTCGGCCGGTGCTGGCTGCAGCCGCCAGCGGCGGACCAGCTGTTGTTCCCGGGCGGCCCGGTTGAAGGGGAAATTCGTTTGTCCTATACTGCTATAGCCAATGCGCGGGTCCAGCTGTCGCGCCGTCCAGGGCGTTTCCGGCAGCAGCAGGAGCGTAGTGCTGACAGTGATGGTGGGCCGGTCTTTGTCGCCACTGACCCAGGCGCCATTGCGTGGTGGCGGAGGGACCTGTCTGCCGACCACTATCTCCATGCTTTGTTGATCCACACGAAGTTCAGGACTGCCTTTGGCAGCACCGGGAAAGAGCGGGGCGCTGCCTGCCAGCCATTCCGTTATTTCTATCAGCAGGTTGCCGGAAGGAGCAATGGCCTTTACCGGGAAGCTGCTGACCACGGGCTGCTGGTTGGATTGGCTCACAGCTTTATTCATGGCATTGCTGGTATCACCCGGGTTGTTGACGAAGGACAACACCTGTAATGCCACGGACTGGTCTTTCTCCATGCTGAACTGCAGCATCCTGCTTTCACCCAGCAGGTCGTCGGCGCCGTAACCGCTTTCAGCAAAAGTGCCGGCCACGCGGTTCACCAGCAGCCAGCTGCGTTGCAGCATAGCCGGCGGCAATTCCATATACTGGTGGTTGTCCACGGTATGCAGGGTGAGGATGCCGCTGCGGGTAATGGGATGGGCCCCCAGGAGGGCGGCATAACTGCCAGGCTGCCCGCTGCTATCGGTTTTCTGTGTACTGATAAGCGCCTGCTGATCTTTGGTCGGCGCAGGAGGTATCGGGTTGGCGGATTGTGCCTGTACCCCGGCCAGCAAAAAAGAAAGCGTGGCCGTGGCGATGAATGGTTTCATGATGAACGGGTTCATTATTTGTTGTGGAGCACTTTGTCGATCCTTCTTTGTACTGCCAGCAGGTGATCACTGGTGGCGGTATCTGTACATTGCGCGCTATAGGCTGCTGCGTCTGTCCGGATCTTTTTCAATATCCCCTGCGCCATGGCATAGGTATCGGTACCATCCGGTGTATTCATCACCCGGCCCAGGGAGTTGATGAAGATATTCTGCAAACTGCGCCGGTAAATATCAATGGGCTGCCGGCTGTCCAGCTCGCACCAGATCAGTGTGCGCAGGCTGTCCAGCAGTTCAGCTGTACTGAATACCTGCGGGCCATAGAGCGCTTCTGCTGTTTGCAGGTTGCCGATCCGGGAAAAGAGCTGGACCAGGGTGGCATGCTGCAAGGTCCCCAGCAGGATCAAAGGTGCGCTGCCTGTTTGCTGCAACAGGCCGGGTTCCAGCAACCAGTGCGGTGTCTGGAACAGGTGTCTGTCCAGGAAATCCAGCGCCATCCTTTGCTGCCGGGGGGTAGGATAGGTTTTCACAGGGATGGTATCTTCTGTTACCAGTGGTTTATGGTATACACCGCCAATCAGCGTGGCGGCATTACTGATATAATAGCTGTACTGGCCCAGGGGAGCGCCATTGGGTGTGGCGCCCAGTATCTCGCGGTATACGCGGCGCAGTTGTGTATCATCACCAGCTGCATTGCTGAGCCATTCCCTGAGTTGGGGAACTATGCGTTGCAGGTTGGCAATGCCATAGGCGCCTGCCAGCAGCGGGTCATTGCCCAGGTCTTCCCGCTGGGTGGCGGGATCGGAACCGCCGGGAATACTTTCCCCATTGCCCCATACCAGTTTAGGGTCGGTTGTTTTGCTGCGCACCCACTGATTGAGGAAAGCTTTTTCTGCTTCTTCGCTGGCGAAAGCCGGCCAGGAGCGATAACCCCATTCAATGGCCCATTTATCATAGTCGCCAATACGTGGCAGCATGTTCTCCGGCAATACGTCGTCGCCTGGCTGTGCCACATAATTGAAGCGGGCATAGTCCATGATGGAGGGGCATTGTCCATGTTGCTGCAACCACTGGTTGCTGCGGAGGGAATCCACAGGTACGGTGGCGCTGGAGCCAAAATTATGCGTGAGGCCGAGGGCATGACCCACTTCATGGCAGGCAATGCTGCGGATCAGCCGGCCCAGCAGTGCATCGTCAAAAGCAGCGCTGCGGGCGGCGGGCTCGGTGGCGGCGGTCTGTACCAGGTACATGGCCTGCAGCCAGCCGAGGATATTGTGGTGCCAGTTCACATGCGCCTGGATGATCTCTCCGCTGCGCGGATCATGCACATTGGGACCAAAGGCATTCTCTGTGAGCGAAGGTTTATAGATGATGGCTGCGCGGCAGGAAGCCAGCTGCCAGTCGGGATCATTGGCCGGCGCTTCTTTGCCGATGATGGCATTTTTAAAACCTGCCTGTTCAAAAGCAGCCTGCCAGTCGTTGATGCCCTGTAACAACCAGGGAACCCAGGCTTTGGGGGTGGCGGGGTCAATATAGAAAACAATGGGACGAACCGGTTCCACCAGGATGCCCTTGCGGTATTTAGCCAGGTCTCCGGGGGCGGGTTCCAGTCGCCAGCGGCAAACCAGCTCCTGCAGGCTGCCTGCATGATCGGGAGAGGATAGGTTACGGTAGCTGGTCCGGAAATAACCCACCCGCTCGTCAATGATACGGGCATGCATAGGTGTTTTGGGGAGAAGGAACAAAGTGCTGTACACATCGGCCGGCGTTTTATCGGTCCCTTGCGGCAGCCGCTGCGCAGTGATGCCCACCAGTTCTTCCCTGCTATCTATCCTGCCTACGCTCACTGCATCATTATAAAAGAGCTTACTGGTCTTCAGGAAGGCGCTGACCTCAATACAGTTCCCCTGTCTTGCAGCTGCTAAAGGAAGACTGGCCAGCGCGGGCGGCTGGTTATTGCGTTCAACCGCCCTGGCCATGGGGGATCCGGCCTGCGGACTATACACTGTATAGTCATGGACCTGTATGTCAATGGCAGTCCCCTTTTTATGAAAGCTGATCACTTTCTCAGTACCCAGCTGATCGTCCGCAAACTGGCTGCTGCCCGCATTGGCGGTCAGCAGCCGGTTCACTACCAGCCATTGCCGGTCCAGCAGTGGCTCCGGAATAGTGAGCCAGATACTGTCGCCGGTCCTTGTTATGCTTATTGCTGCCGGGGGCTGCGCCTGCAAACTCCCAACAAGCTGCAGGAACAGGCCGCCCGTCAACAATCCTTTTGTCAGCAATCGGCTCATTATTTTTTATACTTCAGGTGAATGATCTTGCCAAAGCCGGTATATTTTTTCTGGTAGGCGCCGCCGATCACACTGCCGGAAGCATCCAGTCCCAATTTGTAGAGCCTTCCTTCTGCGCCATCCCAGGTGGCTGCTACCAGGGTATTGCCATCCTGCAGCATCAGGGCGCTGGTATTTTCTCCGGCAGGAAATTCATAGAGTACGCGGGAGAAATTGGCGGCAATATCATAGAGGTAGAGTTTGTTGCCATCGGCATAGTAGACCTGGTCGCGCAGGGTGCTGAACAAAATGGCGGGGCTATTGGCAAAACCGGGACTGCTGCTGATCTTGTCCACTTTCAGCGCATTGGTAAAGCTGAAGGTGTAGAAATAACAATCGTCGCCGGTCTCGTCTTTGAACACGGCATAGAAATCGCCCCAGTCCTTGCCCAGGCCCATGCCCAGCAGCTGGCCGCTGACATTGGCCGGATCAAATCCCGAGCTGCCGCCTTTGACCACCGGGGCCAGGTAGAGGTTGAGGTAGTTCTCTGTCAGGAAGCGTTTGTTGCGCTGATCATAATACAGGGAAACAGAACTGGTATTGGCGCAATGGGGCGCCAGGAAATATCCTTTGTCATCCGGCGCCAGGTAGGCGTCGCCCAGCAGGGCCTGGCCCCGCGCAAAATAGATCCGGTGCAGCTGGCCGTTGTTGATGGACAGGAAAACCGGGGGCTGTTCGGAATCCATCTGGAAATGACCGGGCGCCACTACGGCCGGCGGTGTGGTAAAGAATAACGAATAGGGCGTGGCTACCCGCATGGTCCTGTAGTCCAGGATATATCCTTCCTCACTGCCGAATACGGCAGTGATAGTGCCGGGGGCGTTGGTCCAGCTGGTGGAGCCAACAGAAGCTGTATAGAGCGGGTAATCGCACACATAGACATGGTGGGCCGATACCGGCAGCGTAATGCCCGGATTAGCGGTGGAGAATACCTGGCGGAGTATTTCATCCCGGCCGGTATTGACAAAGCTGAGATCGGCAGTAAGCCCATCGTTCTCCAGCAGGAGATAACCGGGTTCAAAATCAGTGGTCACCCGCATGAGCGATTGCTTCCGGTATACAATGCCGCTGGCATTGTCCGTGATCTTCAGGTTGAGCGGGTAGTAGCGGCCCGACTGATAATTGATCTCCACTTTCAGGTCCCTGGTGGTGGCCAGTATTTCCAGGGTGGAATCACTGGCTGTTCTGCCGGGCACAGTGACCACCCATTCATAGGTCAGCCTGTCTTCCTCCTTGTTCAGCAGCTGGCTGACAACAGGGTTAACTTCCAGCTGCGCACCCTGTTTTACCAGCAGGGTATCCGGCATACTGATCAGCACGTCATTAAGCGTGGTATAGGAATAATTGCCCTTGTCCTTAAAGCAGGCGCTGAGCAGCAGGGCGCCTGCTGCCAGCCAAAGGCCTATCATAAAGCGGTATTTGTTCATGTTGCGTTGCATTAGCGTGAAGCATTAGAAATAGATCTGGTAACCATTGTCATCTTTCAGCGGATTGGTGGGATTGGCCTTGTTATAGCTGTCCAGGGCCGAGCGCACTTTCAGGTAATTCATGAAATGCATTTCGGCATCATCAGCTGTTACCGGTACAAGGCCGGGGTAAATACCAATCACACTGTAGATGAAGGTCATTTTTGCCTTGCTCCAGCTGCCATAGTAGATCTGTAGGTCTTTCCAGTAAGGCGGCTGGATCAGCTGATCATCAAATCTGATGGTATAGTGGGTGGACAGAAAAAAGGTCCTGTCGGTGGAAACCGTATCCCTGGCCAGCTGCGCAGGAAAATCATCCGAAGGCTGCAGGCTCAGTCCCAGCGTGAAGGTCTTAGTCTGCTGGTCCGTTGTGCGCAGCAGGACCACACCCAGGCGGGTGCTGATCTCACCGGCGGGCATGCCTTCATTGAGCAGGATATAATGCGTGCCTTCAATAGCGGTGGTATTGCTGTCCACTTTGACCAGGTTGATGCGCCTGGTCCTGTCCGCCGGCTGGCCCATGGCCCTTACTTCCGGCAGCCAGATGGTATCCCGGGTGATATCACCGTTCAGGTAAAAAGAATATTGCTGGGAAAAAGCGGTGATGAGGTCCTGGTCGGTATTGCTGGTTGTGCTGCCGGTATAGGCCTTGTAGAACCAGACCCCGTTCTGGTAGGAAGGGGGCGGCAGTTTTTCCTTCTGGCAGGAGAGGAGCATGCCGCTGGTGAGCAGCAGTGCTGCTACCAGCAGCTTTTTGCCGCCTTGTTTACATATGCTGATAGGATTGTGCTTCATGTGCGGACTGTTTATCGGTTACCCAGTGTGATCTCTTCTGCGGGGATAGGGAATACATAACCCGGTGCAGCGGAGGAAACCCTGTCAATATTGTTGTACTTCATCATCTCGGGCATGTTCAGTCTTTTGTAATAGTAAAAGAGCTGGCCTTCGGTATAGAATTCTTTCTGGTACTCTTTGAACACCTCGTTCTGCAAAGCGGCTTTATCGGCCGGTACAGGCAGCGGCAGTAATCCGCGTCTGTTACGCACGGTGTTGAGGTATTCAATGCCGTCTTCCAGCGGACTGCATTCTGCAGCGATATAGTACATCTCTGGCAGGCGGATCAGGGGAACCAGGTTGATCTCCAGCGCATTCACCTGGTTGTACCGGTTGAAAGAGTAGTAGCTGTTATACGCCAGCCACATATTGTTGTACCGTACGTCCGATGAATTACCGCCGCTTACTTCATAGATCCTTTCCACGGACTGTGTATTGCCATAGGCTTTACCGCAGTCGTTGGTCAGCTGGGAGGAATAGCTCTGGGTGAAATACTTGTTGAACAGGAGGGTAATATCATACTTGCTGAGGGAGAAGACCTGCTCTGGCGTAAAGCTGAAATCGAAAGGCCGGTTCTGCAGGGCGGCAGGCTTTACAAAGTCCAGCTTGCCGGAGTTGATCACGTTGCTGGCATAGAGCAGGGCGTTGGCGGCCTCTCCGCGATAGAGGTACACCCTTGCCAGCAGGGCCTGCGCCGCCAGTTTGTTGAAATGGCATTTGCGGTTGTTGACCCAGGGATTATCCTGTGAGCTGCTGCGGAGATCATCTTTTTCCAGTAAGGCCAGGGACCTGTGCAGGTCCGAGAGGATACTGTCCGTTACTGCTTTGACAGAAGAGATAGGAGTGACCAGCTTGCCGGAGAACGCCGTCACGTAAGGAATGGCCGGTTTATCTGCCCCGGTCACCCAGGAAGGGCCGAACATGCGCAGCAGGTCAAAGTGCAGGAAGGCGCGGAGTCCGAGGGCTTCGCCTTTCATCAGCTGGTAATTGTCCTGGTTGAAGAGTCCGCGACCTCCGTCAATATGGTTCAGGAGGTTGTTGATATTGGCAATGGCATTGTATTCCTTCTGCCAGATATTGTTGATCATGGTCCTGATATTGTCCCGGGCATAATAGCCGGCGGTGTTCAGGTCGGTCCCATATTCGGCATTGGTATACCATTCAAAATTGTAGCGGTTGGCAACGGCGTCCAGGAGGCTCATGGTGAGCTTGTCGCCGTACAGGTCATTGTCCGCCATGATATAGTATACGCCGGCCATAGCGTCCATAAAGCCCTGTTCATCGGTGAACATATCGTTCTCCACCACGTCCGTTTTGGAGGATACGTCGAGCCATTTTTTGCATCCGCCGGCGGCCAGCAGCGCCGCTATGATCAGGGTAAGAAAGAGTTGTTTTTTCATATCTCTTATAACTGAAGTGAAATGTTGAGGGAATAGGTCCTGTTGAAGGGATAGGAAGTACCGCGTTCCCGTTTCAGGCTGGTGATGGTAAAGGCGTTGTTCATGTAGAAGCGGACGCTTACCATATTCGATTTCAGCACATCATCTGTTTTGGCGTTGAGCTTGTTGATGAGCAGGTTGGTGTATTTGGTGATATACCTTTCCAGCAGGGCGCCGGGATCCAGGGAGATGCCGGTGATCTCAATGGTGTTGGCCTTCTGCACAAAGCGGGAGGTAACAGCTGTGGGATCACTGGTGCGGGTATAGCCTTCCAGGTCTGTGAGCCCCTTGTAATCAGCAGGCACGCCTGGCGTCTGCCAGCGGTCGCTCAGGGCGCGCCGGTCCATATTCATGGTCAGGTCTGCATTCTCCAGCTTATCCACCAGGGTATTGTTATACAGGACGGCGCCGGTCTGTACGCGCACGGCGAAGTTGAGCCGGATCCATTTGTACTGGAAATTGTTGGTGAAGGTCAGGTTGAGCTTAGGCTGCATATCGCCCATGGCCACGGCGTCATCCACGTTCCATACATAGGTCTGCTTGCCATCCT